>JACPGL010000006.1 GCA_016182525.1 Candidatus Kerfeldbacteria bacterium
CACCGAGATGGACAGGCGGTACGGCCTCGAGGCAGCCGCGCTCGTCCGCGCGCGCGACGAGTTTCTGATGATCGCGCATCGGGGAGAGCTCCCGATCTACTGGGAGCGAAACCACATGCGTGGGGACTGGCGTCTCCAGCTCCCGGCATGGGCTCAAGATCAGCGCAATCAGATGACGGGCCCGGCAGATGACGCCGCGCTCGTTGTCAAGATGCTCAACTCCGGGGCTCCGGGCGTGATGATCGATTTCGAAGACTCGGTGGTGAACCGGTGGCCCAACCTCATGGACGGCCACCGATACGCCATCGAAGCTCTTCGGGGACGACTCACGTACGAAGATGCCAAGCGGGGCACTGTCGGAATTCGCGACCCCAAGTCCCCGACAGCGATCTCCACGCGTGTGCGTGGGCTTCACCTCCAACAGTGCGGGGTTCTCGAGCAGCCGACCTCGGCTATGCTCTTTGACATCGCGCTCCACTGCTGGCTGGCCCGCCCGTATGTGGACAGAGGGAAGTTCAAGCATCCCCTGTTCTTCTACATCCCGAAGACCGAACGCGTCGAGGAGGGCGCGTGGCTCTCGAACGTTTTCGATCGGGTGCGCCATGAGTTCGGCTGGCCAGAGGGATCGATCGTCTGCATGGCGCTCGTTGAGAGTCACCCACTGGCCTACCGGATCGAGGAGTACATCTGGGAGATGCGCAGGTACCTCATCGGCCTGAATCTCGGCCGGTGGGACTACATGGCATCGCTCATCCACCACGTTCTGCCGAACCGCGAATGGGTGTTCCCGGACAGGAACACCATCCCGCACGACGTTCCGTTCTTCCAGAATCTGCGCGGGCTGATCCCGACGATCTGTCACCGGAGGGGAATCCTCGCGATCGGCGGCATGACCGCGCTCTACCCGAGCCGGACAGACTCCGCGCTTAACGAACGGGCTCTGGCCGTGCTCGAGAAGGACAAGCGCAACGAGGCCGCGTGTCTGTTCGACGGCGCATGGACCGGGCATCCGGACCAGAACGCCATCGCGGTGGCGCAGTTCCCGGAGCCGAATCAGCTCTGTGCCACTGAGCCCTTCTTCATCGAGCAGCCCGATCTCCGGCCGCGGCCCGATGGCGTGGGGGAGACTTCGCTCAACGGAACATGTGCGGCCATTCGCACCGTGATTCGGTACCGTCACGGCGCGCTCAGGGGTCTCGGAGCCTCGCTCTTGGACGGCTACATGGAGGATTTGGCGACTGACCGGATCTACCGGCTCATGATCGCCCAGCGGGTTTTCCATGGCGTGACGGTGCGAGGGGAGAACGAAACATTCGTCCACACCCCCGCGGCGGTTCAGCAACTGTTCCAGGAGGAGACGGATCGGCTGATCCGGGAGATGGGTACGCTCCCTGACCTCCACACCAGCTCGCCCGCCGATATCCGTCGGGCAGCAGCTATGGCGCTGGCCATGGTTCAGAACCACGAGTTCACTCCGGCCTGACCGCAAGTCGCGCGCCAGGCGAGTCTCGGCGTCGTTCCTCTGCCTGCTTCGCGGACCAAAGCGAAGCGGCAGAGGACGACGTCGGGATCTTTTCTTGACACGCCGACCAGAGTCCACTATCCTTGCGGAGCATTTTCTGGTATAATTATTCTCGTTTTTCTTTCTGTTTATTTTTAACCACGACGATGGAAGAACCCATATCTGCAGACCGACCAAAACGGCGCAAGCGCAACGGCTTCAAAAAATTTTGGAAGCTCGGCGTTGAGGAATACAACACTCAACATTTTGACATCAACTCCGACGGCGAGTTGATTGTGCGCGAAGGGAATTATCAGTACAATATTTTCGATATTGTCAAAAAGTACGGCACGTCAACCGAGATCATGTTCCCGACGATTATCGAGAACCGCGTGCGGGATTTGATTGATACGTTCAACGCCTACATCAAAATCCTTGGCTATCGTGGCAAGTTTTACTACCACTACGCCATGAAAGTAAACCAAAACAAAGAGTTCGTGCTGCCCGCGATCGCCGAAGGAGCCAACCTCGACGTTGCCAGCGCAAACGAGCTTTTTTTGGTGAAGCGCATGATTGAGCAGGATAAATTCAACGCAAAGATCCGCGTGATTTGCAACGGCCCGAAAACGCTCAAATACATGAATCTCATCGATGAGCTGCGCACGAAAGGTCTGCTTGTCATCCCAATTATCGAAGATTATGTCGAGTTAGAGCAAATGCAGAAATTCAAGGGAGAGGTCGGGATTCGAGTGAATCTCAATATCAAAGTAAACAGCCACTGGGATAAAAAATTCAATCGGTTTGGATTTACCGAGGATGAGCTGTTGAAGCTCGGTAAGATTCGCAATCTCGCCGTGTTGCATTATCACATCTCAAGTCAGATCGAAAAAATGGATGGGTTGGTTAAGCCCTTGAAGCAAGCAATGGAGTTATACAGCGAGCTTGTGAAAAAGAATCCCGGTCTTGATACCATCGACATGGGTGGTGGAGCGGGCGTGCCGTACGAGCGGAAAAAGTTTTATACAGGCAAGAGCTTGATCCAGCGCCTCGTGCGCACGGCAAAAGCGGAGGCCGATAAGTTGGGAGTGAAACATCCCAACCTCATCGTTGAATGGGGCAGATATGTCGCTGCGCCAGCCCAAATGACCATCTACAAAATCTTGGCCGAAAAGACGATTGACGCGAAAAGCGATCGGAAGTGGTATGTCATTGACGGGAGTTTTATGAATGATCTTATTGACAGTTGGGCGATTCATCAGAAATGGCATGTCGTCCCGGTGAATGCGATGAACACACGCAAATTGCAAAAAGTCTGGATCGCCGGAGCGAGCTGCGACAGCGATGATAAATACACAGCCGGTGGATCGTACATTTTACTCCCGCGGTTGGAAGACGCTGAAGAATTGTACATCGCGTTTCTTGACACCGGAGCGTATCAAGACTCGCTTGCTTCCCACCACTGTTTACTTTCGAGCCCTGCCAAACTCATTGCGACCAACGGAGAAATCAAGGTTGCGCGCCGAAGAGAAGTGCCCGAAGAAATCGGCCGCTTATTTGGGTGGTAGATAAAACAAGATCCGTTCTTGCTCGTCGAGCCTGAGAACGGATCTCGTTTTATTGCATTATTTTCCACACGTGCAGGTTCCGCCTTCACCCATCGTTCCTCCACAGTTCGGGCATGTTTCGTCGTCCATACTCTCACCTCCTCCCTAACATTGTATCGTGCTTATAGGGTAGCACATAATCCATTACTTCCCAAGAGCTTGGTCAAGAGCGGCAGTCACTTGGCTATAGGGGAGAGCACCGCTCACCGGCTGGATCACATCCCCTTCCTTATCAACAATCACACTATACGGTGTTCCCTGTCCGCCGAGAGAAACCGCTTCGGCATAATCGGCTTGAACGAGATCAGTGTATTTTCCGTCTTCCAAACATTTGTCAAATTCGTCACGGTCGAGTTTGAGGTCATCGGCAATGGTAAAAAGCTCTTCGTCAGCGAGGCCGTTATTCGATGGCGTTCGTTCAAAGATGAGATCAACATATTCCCAAAATTTACCCTGATCGCTCGCGCATTCGGTGGCTTCTGCCTCGCGCTGCGCCTTTGGATGGAGCGACCCAAGAGGGAAGTGTTTGAACGCCACGCGAACTTTTCCGTCGTATTTCTCTAAAACCTGCTTCACCGTCGGGTGGAATTGCTTGCAGAATGGGCATTCAAGATCGGAAAATTCTACGAATGTGATGTCGCCCTTGCCTTGGACATGGCGCAATCCGTCAAGATCAACTGTTGTTGATGCAGCGGGGGGAGCAGAGGGATCGACTGCTGTGTCACCCGCAACTTTCGGGTTGGTGTTGGTATTTGATGGAGCAGCCGCCGTTTTCTTCGTCGTCGTCTTTGCTTCGCCTTCAAGACCGTTTGCCAAAAGCAAAAAGAACCCAACGGTGCTGAGCATGGCAATTGCCGTCACAATCCCGAACAAGAATGTGAGTTTTGGAGAGACGTTTTCAAACATCCCTCGGTTTTGTGCGTGAACGTCCATAAAGAAATGATAGAGTTAGTTAGCTTCATCAGTATACCGAAGGCAGGATTTTTTATCAACTATGGTTCGTAAGAGTTATCCACAGAACAGAATAATGCCCCTCGTTCTTGTAAAAGGTTCGATTGTTGTGGAACATATGACATGAGCTGCATGCAGCTTTGTACCGAGAGTGGTGATGATTCCGAATGGGGCGACAGGCGGTCAAGAAGGATAGGGCCTTGCGCAAGAGCTGTTGCAGCCGCGCTCACCGCGAGAACAACCGCGCCGAATATCCCAAGCAGAACAGGATGCGGCAGCGTCGGTTTTTCCCCAAGAAGAAACCGAAGCCGTGCATTGTTGGATCCAAACGGAGAGCTGACGATCGCAAGAGGGGCGGGAGTGGCCATTTTGACAAATGCACTGATAAGCGTTTGCTCGCCCACTGTTTTGCCTGCGATTCGATCGGCGCGCTGCTCGTGGAATGTTTCAAGAATATGTTCGAAACGCGACCAGCGTGTCATGAATGCAAGTGGGGCAAGAAACCCTCGCGCAATCAACCGTACAAGCGGATCGCGATATTGCGCATGGGCACATTCATGCGCGAGTACTCCATCACGTTCGCGAACGGAAAGAGCGTGAACCGTTTCCGAACTCATGTAGACGCGTGGGAACAGATATCCGCTCGTGAAGCAGAGAAGATTATGTGAAAGAAACGTGAGCACAGAGATGCCGTGCACATGCTGTGCGGATTCAATCGAAAGATTTGCCAAAAATTGCCGTGTTCGCGACACATGCCGAACAATCACCACGATGGTCGTGCCGAGAAACACGATGCCTGCAAGCGCGAAAGCAATCATTCCTCCCCAATACCACGGATGTTGGCTAAAGGAGAAATAGCTCGTGCATCCGCACACGTCATCTTTCGACAGCGTCTGCGCAAACGAGACGATTGACGGCGCGGATTGCACAATGAAATACACAACGCTTGTCACGAGCGCGCCTCCTGCCCCCAACAAAGCGTATGATGCCATTCGATAATTCGATGAGGGATTCATGATGCTTTTTTACGCGCGCGGGCCAGAAGCGCCGGATCAATTTCGGCAAGCGTATCTACGAAATGCGACAGCGCAAGCGATCCATAGTCTTTTTGTAACCCGGCAACAAGCATTTTCGATGCGCGCGTCAGGAATTCATCTTTTGAAACCTTGACACGATACGAAAATGTTTTGCCCGCAAGAGACCGCGCGAGCAGCTTCTTTTCATACAGATGCGTGATCACCGTAAGAATGGTGTTATACGCGTACGGCCGCTTGGTGCGGGAGCGTATCTCCTGCGTCACATCCCGCACCGTAAAGGGTTCTCGCGAGCGATGCTCCCACAGATGTGTCATGATTGTTTTTTCGAGTTCGCCGAGTTTCATATCTATGGATAGAGGAGGATAATCCCATCTTCGGGTTCAAGCGTGACTGAGGGAATGTTTTTCGAACAGTCGTTGACTGGATCGGTTCCACACACTTTATTCATCGGCGTCTCCAATTGGATTGTGCCGCCCGGTGCGGAGTAGTATGCCTCGCCGTTCTCGAACTTTCGCTTGAACGTATTATTCAGCCCGGCAATTTGCTCGCCTTCGCCAAGCGCTTTGCCCAGCCAATGGCGGTTTTCATGGCGTGTCGCACCGGTGTAACTCGCATGCGTGGATGCGTACCCTTGGTCATCAACCGAGAAATAATCCATCCAGGTGTCAGGTTCGTCCGTCTTTCCGCATGCCGCAAACCCCGATGTGTAGTCTCCGGTCACTCCAATGGCGCCGTTGCCAAAGACAAGGCCAATCGCGGCAACCGATCGGAAATCCTTCAAGTTGATCTTGCCTTCATTCTCGATGCTTGTTCGTTCACGAGAAGTGAGAAGCGCAAGAGGATGGTCGCGGTCAACGAGTCCGCTGTAGAGCCGTCGGTATTGATCAATCGCGTCTTGTGTTCCATTATCGGTGAAACGGTTATAGAACTGTTCCCATTCACGTCCGCTGATGTTCCATTCGCCATAGACAACCTGCTCGCTTTCGCGCTCGGTTGCAAGTGCGCCGTTCATGACCGAGAAGAAATCATTGCGACCCTGCCGCCTGGCCTCTTCAGAAATACGCGTCGCAGCGGAATCGTACACTCCAAAGAGCGATGCGCTAAGCATGTCAATCACATCAGCGACGCCATCGCCATCCATATCAAGCTGTTGCTCTTTTTGTTCAGTACCAGTGAATTTGAAACTGTAGGATCTCCAATCTCGGTTCGCATCTGCGTCAAAAGTGATTCCGTTATTGAGATACACGTCTCCAGCGCGTGAAGGAATGAGAATGTCGCGTACATAGCCAACAACATGCTCGGTCCACGAACCTCCTGCGTTCACTTCTTGACAAAACGCCGATGTGTTTTCAGGGTTGGCGCACACCATATTCATCGCAAAGGCGTTGGTGCCGTACGAACCTTTATCAGCGTTGGAAAGCAGCCCGAATCGCGCGCCGGCAGAATAGGTGTTCGTGTTCGGTTTGCCCCAGACCGTGCGGGACTGGACGTTCACTCCTCCTCCTTCATCTCCTTCGCCCCCGCTCATCTTCCGTCCGCGAGTGAGGGTGTGAATCGTTCCACGGTCTCCATCAATAACAATTTTCCCGATTGCCATCATTTCTGTCGTGCCGCTGCCAGATCCTTGATTGTTATCAAACCCCTGGAAGTATGTATAGAGACTTTCGGCTTTTTTGTTCCAGCGCGTTGCACTTAATCCCAGCTCTTCGGCACTCTTTGCGCCCAAGCGGCGCATATTTTCAATATCTTCGGCTTTGAATTCAAAGACAGTTGACTCGTTATCGACGGATTTTTGAAGCGGGACAAGCAGCGTGTAGGCGAACCATCGAGGGCTCAAGGCATCAAAGAACCAGCGTCGCGGATACGTCTCGCTATAGTCTGCCCAGTTGCTCTCCACATTGCGGAGCCCTGCATGAGAGTATACATTCAGATCGGGATTGAGCGCTTTCGCATCGAGGATGAGTTTTTGGCCACCATTGATATTATTGAAGTTGTATTGCGTACCTGCCCAGTTGCCTATGCCTGATCGTTTGCCGAGGTTGACGCCGCCGTCTCCTTGCTTAGCAGATGATCCAATGAAGCCGAATCGTAGATAATCAAAGGACGCGAGTGTATCAATACACTGCTCGGATTCGTTAGTTCCGTAAAAAATAATCGCCTCGGTTTGTGGGAAGGTGAGCTCGTCGATGCGATCGGCGTCTTTGCCCGGAGCTTCGATGGGGTGGCTTGGATAGAAGTCCCGTGGAGCGGGAGCGGTGGGTGGGATGCCGGGAATCGTCGGTGTTGGCCGCTCGTAGGGTGAGGTGTACTCGGTTTTGTGGTCGCGACCCCAGAGCATTTCTTCAAAGAGTTTTTCGGCCCACAGTTCGGTTCCGCGATCGAACAACTTTTTGTAGCGCTGGCCGGTTCGCGCGTATAGACCAAAATTTGCATATTCGCACGGCGCACTCGGATTGGCGGACGTGTCTTGATCAATCCATTCGCCCCAGTTATTGCCGAGCACGTTCGTATAAACGAGAGCTTCGTTCACGGTATCAAAGTACGCTTCGGCTCGGTTTTCTTGTTCAGGAACGCTTGGGAAACTTCGGCCAAGTGTATCAACCGTGCACGGCTCTTGCGCAACGGTAAAGCGCGTCTGCAACACGGGCAAGTCCGCCTCTTCCGCGAGTTTGAGCACATACGCTTCATCAAATCCTTCGTCGCTTGACGAATTCACTCCAAGAAAATCAGCGTTCGCCGCGATCGCTTGTAAAATTTCTGGCGTGTACGCACTTTCACCAGACAATGCTGGCCCGCCCACGACAATCGAGGGATCATATTTCTTGAGTGCTTGATAGATCACGCGCTGGTACTCGCCGATAATATCTGCAAGATACACGTTCACATCCTCAACCACTTGCGGCACGTTGTTTCGTTCTTCTTCAGAGTCGACATTTTCGTAGCCTTTGTATAGGCCGATATCGGTGTTTTGGAGCGCGCCGAATTCGGTATAGTCGGTGCTGTACGTCGTGTTGAACGATTCGATCGTTTTATGTTGCTTTTTCATGGATTCTTCAAACGCAACCTTGGCAGGCGAGCCGGAGGGCGCTTCCATCATAGTATAGAACCATCCGCTGTTCGGATGAATGGAGGATGCGTCAGCCGAGAGAAAATCAATCGGCGGTTCGTACACCGTGATCGCGGCCATGTGAAATGGGTCGCCTTTGGTCACGGCCGTGTATTCTTGCGCACGTTTGTCCACTTCAGCGATCCACGCAGGATCCCACGGATTTGGCATGTCATTCCCCCAATCAGCCAGGTTGTCGAAAAGGCCAAAATACGACACCTTCATCACTGTCGGGTCGAGCAAGATTTCATCGGTCGGGTCCACGTATCCAATGGCATTGAATCCCCATTCGTAGACTTTTGGTATGGTCATCTTTGCCCAGTCCATCTCGACATTATTGAAGTACGTTGCTCGTGCCTCGTCAGTTAAGTTATCCCAATTCACATCAAGCACAGCGCGTGCATACATGGGGTACCCGAGCGGATCAATGAACGTGTCGCGCCCTTGTACTTTGCCAATGCGGAAGCGATAGGTTGGCTTGACCGCGACGTCCTTCCATCCACCGAACACACTTCGCCCGTCACGCGTCGGAGGGAGAACATAATTTGCTGTGAGTTCTTGTTCAAATCGCTTTTGCGGAGAAGTGCGCGTCGTTTGGAAGAGTGCAAGTCCAACGGCGGAAAGCCCAAAAATTACGGCGAGCGTCACGGTAAGTCGTGTGATCCGCAAAGCCGTGTCAGACTTTTCACCAATGAGGACTTTTCGGATTCGTCCCATAAACATTGATGTGATGTTAACGATTCTAATGCAAAATTATACCACATCCATTGAGTTCGTGCAATCGTTTCGTCGTGGGAATTCGTCTTGGGAGAAGTGGGATTTATTGTTCATGAAATTTTTTTAGGCAGTCTTCGGAGCAAAAGACATAGCTCTTGCCACCTTCGCGCTTTGTGAACGGCGCGTATTTGGCATCAATCTGCATGCCGCAGACCGGGTCGCGTTGGAGATGGTCCGATTCTGGCGGCGCGGTGGAGACGTGGCCATCTTCAATCCATAGCGTGCGGTCGGCAATGTCTTTGATGCGCTGGTCGTGCGACACAATGACGACGCTGCGTTTCTCTTCTTTGGCGATATTGTGGAAGAGCATCATCACTTCGTGGCCTGATTTTGAGTCGAGATTGCCCGTGGGTTCGTCGGCAAGCAACAAGTGTGGGTCATTCATGAGCGCGCGCGCAACCGAGACGCGCTGTTGCTGCCCGCCAGAAAGTTCGTTTGGCAACGCGAGCATGCGTTTCTCCATGTGCAAACGAGTCAAAATGCTTTCTGCTTTTTTGCGCGCATCGCGTTTGTTCATTTTGGCGAGCTGGCCGACGTACTCGACATTTTCAAGCGCGGTGAGATTTTGCAAAATGTTAAAGGACTGAAATACAAACCCGATTTCTCGAAGGCGAATGGAGGGGAGATGGTTTGCTGATGCTTTTCCAAGCTCAATGTCGCCGAGCGTGATCGTGCCAGATGTCGGTGTGAGGAGCCCGCCAATCATCGAAAGGAGCGTTGTTTTACCCGAACCCGACGGCCCCATGATGAGCACGATCTCGCCGTCATTCACGTCAAAGCTCACGTTGTCAACAGCCGTTACTGCCATTGGACCGGAACCGAATGTTTTGCTGACTTTTTGCACGCGAAGTCTTCGCATATCACGATTTGAAAACGATTGCAGGATCAATTGAAAGAATGCGCCGGATCGGAATATAGGCGGAACCGATGATCATGAGCACCGCAGCGCCAAACACCATGGCCACGTCTTGCCATGCGTAGGACGTGATAAAACTTGGTTCAAAACGCTTTGCAACGACCGATGCGGCAAGCGTTAAAACGCTCCCAAGAGCAAATCCCGCAAGTCCAGCAATTGCCGACTGCTCAAAGATAATGCGATACAGGTGACGATTCCGTGCGCCAATGGCTTTGATCACTCCGTACTCGCGAGCTTTTTCAATCGTTGCCGTGTAAATCGTTAAGCTAATCACCACAAGCCCGACAATAAATCCAATGCCAACCAATACTTGGATAATCGGCAAGAAGGTTTCGGTGATGAGTCGCTCGTTTTTTACTCCAAATTCCGGTTTGGTGAGCACCATAATATCCGGGTTTTGCTCTTCCAGTGTTGTAATGATCTCATCGGCGTCATTCGCGTTTTTAAGGTCGAGGAGAAGGTAGTTCGTGAGGCCGGGCATTTTTAAGAGTTCAGCCGCGTCATCTTGCGTCATAAAGGCGTACTGAAAACTGACAAGGTTCCCGCCAGTGGAGATGCCAGCGATGCGGAATGTTTTGTCGAGAATGGTCAACTCGTCGTTCACCGCCAGATCTTCTTTGAATGCAAATACTTCATCAATGATGATGTCGCCGCGTTCGGGTGTAGATTTACCCTCGACGACTTTTTTTGGCCCGCCGACGCCGCGAGTCGTATCGTATCCCATAATCATGGTGTGCGCTTCTTTGCCGTTCAAGTCAAACCCCACGCGCACACCATAGAGTTTTGCAAGATCGGTGACGCCAGCCGTGGCGCGAACTCGATCGGTCGTCGCGTCAGTGATAATGGAGGGCGAGTGAAACATATCGGCTGCGCCGTTTTGCACCACCCACAAATCCGCATCAACGGTTGTCACATACTCGGTGAGCTTTTCATCCCATCCGCGATACAACCCGAGTAAAACCAAAATAAGCATGACCGAAAACGCCACGCCGCCGATGCTGATCATGAACCGCCCTTTCTCATGCAATAAATTTTTCCGCGCAACCGAAATCATCTCCGTGGTGTTTATCGTGAATGTCTCATCAAATTGTAGAGCGAAACGTGCGACCCGTCAAACGCTAGAGCGACATGAATTTGCCGGCGACCTCTCCATCTTAAACAGACTCTCCGAGAACTCGATTTCTGTCACTCGCGAGGTCGCTCGTCGAGCGACTGAAGCAATCTCTTTTTGCCTTAAATAGCGGATTGCTTCGTCGGTCGCCTACGGCGACCTCCTCGCAATGACAGTTTTCGGACAGTCTGGAATGGTTCTTGCTTTTTGCCGGGTATTGTTTCGCTCTTACCCAAGTCGTGCGCGGCGGATGCGTAGGCTGTTGGTGACGACGCTCACGCTCGAGAATGCCATGGCGCCGGCGGCGATGATCGGGTTGAGCAGGCCGAATGCCGCGAGCGGAATGCCGATGATGTTGTAGATGAACGCCCAGAACAAGTTTTGCTTAATGCCGCGGAACGTGAGCTGCGAGAGTTTGAGCGATTCAAATGCTTTTGTCGGGTGGCCTTTGACGAGCACAATATTGCCCGCTTCGATTGCCACATCTGTGCCAGTGCCAACCGCAATGCCAAGATCCGCTTGGGCAAGAGCCGGCGCATCGTTGATTCCATCGCCGACAAAAGCGACCTTGAGTCCTTTTGCTTGGAATGCTTTGACCTCGTTGACTTTATCATGCGGCAACACTTCGGCACGAACCTCTTGAATGCCCATAAGGCGCGCAATAGCGTCGGCTGTTTTTTGGTTGTCGCCCGTGATCATCACCGGTTTGATCTTGGCCGCGTTTAGCATTTCGATCGCTTGCTTGGCATCCTCTTTCACGACATCAGCAACAGCAATCAGACCAAGGATTGCGTTATCCGCCACAACGGTCATCACGGTCTTGGCTTCCTCCTGCAAGCGGCTAAGTTTTGCGGCAAGCGGTGTTACATCTCCACCGTGCTCGCTAAAGAGTTTTGGGCTGCCGATCGTGAGTGTTCGTCCATCCACGTTTGCGGTCACGCCTTTTCCGGCAAGCGACAGAAATCCTTCCGCGGTCTTGAGTGACAGTGATTGTTCCTTCGCCTTGTTGACAATAGCCTGCGCAAGCGGATGTTCGGAGAACGTTTCAACACTCGCAGCAAGCGTGAGCAGTTCGCTCTCTTGCACACCAGTATTTGGGACGATATTTGTGACTTGCGGCTTGCCTTCGGTGAGCGTTCCGGTTTTATCGAACACCATCACATCAATCTTTTTGCCGCGTTCGAGCGCTTCGCCATTTTTGATCAAGATTCCCATACCTGCGCCGCGGCTCGTGCCCACCATAATCGCGGTCGGAGTGGCAAGACCGAGCGCGCACGGGCACGCGATTACAAGAACCGCAACCGCTGGGATGATCGAACTTTCAATATTTCCTGTGGCAAGATACCATACGACACCGGTCACAAGAGCGATGCCGATAACAATCGGCACAAACACGCCGGAGATTTGGTCAGCGAGTTTCTGAATCGGCGCTTTTTGTGTTTGTGCGTCACTCACCATCTTCACAATTTGCGCGAGGATCGTATCCTTGCCGACTTTAGTCGCTTTCATGGTGAGCGCGCCGCTCGTGTTCATCGTCGCGCCGTACACAAGATCATCTTGCTTTTTTTCAACCGGCATACTTTCACCCGTGAGCATGGATTCGTCAATCGCGGACGCTCCGCTCACCACCACGCCGTCAGTCGGGATTTTTTCGCCAGGTTTCACAAGCAGTACGTCATCAATCCGAACTTGCTCAATCGGCACTTCGGTTTCTTGTCCGTCTTTTATGAGTCGCGCGCTTTTGGCCCCGAGCTGCAAGAGTTTGGCAATGGCCGCGCTGGCTTGTCCGCGGCTGCGCGCTTCAAAGAATTTGCCAAGCAGGATGAGCGCGGTAATCACGGCGCCCGTTTCAAAGTACAAGTCATCGCCCTCTTGAGAGAGCGCCCAGAAACTGTAGATAAGGGCAGCAAGCGTGCCAACAGAAATGAGCGTGTCCATGTTCGCGGTGAAGTGGCGTAACTGTTTGAGCATGCCTTCATGGAATTGATATCCAAGCGCAAGGATGACAATGCTCCCGAGCGCGGCTTCGATCCACATCGCAAGATCGCGTCCGCTAATATCAACGCCAAGTTCAATGTTTCCCATGGCGATCACGAGCGCAGGGATCGCGAGAACAATCGCGATGATGGCTTTGCGTTTGGATGACTGCACTTCGGCTGCGGTTGCTCCGCCGCCGTGATCGTGCCCTCCAGCATGAGCGCCGTGCGAACCATGATGCGAAGCCGGCATATCCACTTTGTATCCATTTTTTTCAATGGCTTTATGCAAATCGTGTTCGCTCGCTTTCGATTCATCATATTCAACCGTCGCCGTATTCAATGCATAATTCACTGACGCGACACGAACGCCCGGAACTTTTTTTAAACTTCGTTCATTCCGCACGACGCACGACGCGCAGTGCATCCCAATGATCGTAAAAGTCGTCGTTTTCATGTGAAGTGGTTAAGGAAGGGGAACCGTATACTCTCCAAGAGACTCCACCTCTTGTTTGAAGCGCTGCCAGTCAACGGAATCCATGTGATCAATCACCGTCTGGCCAGTTTTGAAATCAACCGAGCACGAGGTGATGCCGTGTATTTCGCTCGCAACGTCCTCAATAAGCGCTTTGCAGGATTCGCAATGTGTGCCTGCGATGGTAAGTGTTGTGGTCATAGAGTTAGTTGATAACGCTAATTTCTGCAAGGGGGCTGCCCATACTACACGTGACGACAACACTCCCTGTTTCGGTTGGCGTAAAGGCGAGCGTTGTTTTGCCAAGTGGTAACCGCTCGGCCACATCGTAATCCGGGATGACCATGGTTCCCATGCATCCTCCGAGTTTGACTTTGGTGTCAACCGTGAGCTCCACCGGCACGTCTTTTTTTACGGTGAAGGAGTTTGGATAGAATCCTTTTTCTCGCGTGACCTCCATCGAAATTTTTTGCGCCGTAATACATTGTTGCACCGTTGGATCGCAGCCTTGCGGAGTTGGAGTGGGCGAGGGTGTTGGAGTCGGAGCTTTTGGATTTGCCGGCGCGCTGTCGGGTACGTCGTCATTTGGCTCCACAATAAACGCAGCGCCGCGCGTCGTCATTCCCATCGAGCAACTGAACTCGAGCGTACCCGCCTCCTCGGGCGTAAAGGTAACGGTTGTCACTTGTTGGCCAGAAAGAAACTTGGTCAGGCCGAGCTTTGGCACGGTAACGACTTGCGCGCATCCTTGTGATCGTCGTCCGTCAATTCTCCATTCCACGGGGATTCCCTGTTTGACCCGAAAGCGCGAGGGAGAATACGACAGTCCATTCACCGTCATCTCGACGATTTGTTTTCCATCTTCAAGGACGACGTTTGGATCGTCGCTTGCGATTTCGCTCGTTGTCCCTTTCACCTCTTCGTCTCCGCTGAACGAAATGCTGTTGCCCGTGAGCGCCAGACCATTGCTGATGTTTGAGAACCCAAGAAGAATCACAAGCACACCGGCAAACTTCATGAAGTACCGCTGAAACGACCCGCGCGCAAAGCTTGAAATGGCCGAGAGCGACATGAGCGCCGGGAGCGTGCCGAGCGAGAAGAAGAACATGGTGAGCGCCCCGGTTGTCACATCGCCTTGGCTCAAGACGTACAACTGCAGGGCTTGCGTGAACCCGCACGGCAAGAAGAACGTTGAGCCGCCAAGAAAGAAGGGCGCGGCTTTGTTGTCGGCGTTGCTCCAATCGTGGATTTTATGGGCGATGAACTTCGGCATCTTTGGCTGGAAGCGTTTGAGGCCGGGGAACAGTTTCAAGAGTTGGAATCCGAGGATAATCATGACAAGACTGGCTATAATCATAACGAAGCCAGTGGTTTTTGTGGAGAGGGTGATCACGGATCCGAGCCCGCCGATCGCGCCGCCAAGAACGGTATAGGAAACAATGCGGCCAATGTTGAAGTAGAGATGCGGACGAAGGCGTTGTGCGCCAGTGAGATTCGGATTGCGCTCGTTGTACTTTGCTGCAACGGCCATGAGTAACCCGCCAGTGACCGCAATACAGGTGGAGAGGGCGGCGACAAGACCAATGAGAAAGACAAGTCCGTAGCCCATGTTTTCCGTGACGCCGACTTCGGGCAGAACATCAAGTCGTTTGAGAATGAGATACAACGAGACAATAACGAAGAACACGATTCCGATTTCTTTATAATCTCTGGTGGTTGCGCGATGATGAATCGCTTGACCATCATCATTGCTTTGCGGCGTGACGGTGTATCCTTTTTCTTGAATCGGTTGTTGCAATGCGTCGAGTGATGGTTCGCGTTCTGCAAAGACTTCTGCACGGCCGGTTGCATGATTCACCGACACTTTGTGCACGCCAGGAATCTTTTTCCATTTGCGTTCAATCAACACTTCGCAAGAAGCGCAGTGCATCCCGCGAATCGTGTAGCAGTGTTTTTGAAGTGAATGATAACTCATAGTTTAGATATTAGAAGACAGAAACGAAAAACCCTTGCGCGTGTGGGGATTCACTCCCCACATGTGGGGAGTGAATCCCCACATTGAAGATTTCGCGCGAAGGGGAATTACGCTGCTTCTCCGTAGAAAAGAGGGCGGAGAATGCCGCGTGACAACGCAACACGGAGAGGGTCAAACAGAATGCTGAGTCTATTTCGCAAACGGAAGGCGCGCTGCTGGGGCGGGCTTTCAACGTTTGGCTCGCGTACGAGGACGATCGAAAGAACAAACACGCTCGCGAGCAACGTGAGGAGATCTTTCGTATTCACGGGCGCGGAAAACAGCTGTTGCCATTGTGCAATATGCTCCGCAACATTCATGGGGCACATGGTGGACTGGTCTTGCATCAAGGGGCACGGATACCCCATTCCATAACTGTGATCACTCCGCCCAATAAAGAGATTGGCTAACGAAACCGCAAACAACGCGGTGAGGGCAATCATCGCTACAAAACGTGTCATCTGTGTTGTCGTTTGACTCGTCATACGATCTCTATCGTAGCTCACTTTTGTTCAATTTGTCAAACCTCTCACACGGGGTGGTTGCGAAGATACGCGAAAAGTTCAATTTAGGCGTGTCGGTGGCGATTGCGTTCGATCTCGGTCAGATATTTCTTGCGCAAACGGACGCTTTTCGGCGTGACTTCGAGATATTCATCTTCCGACATTACCTCTAGCCCGGTTTCGATGGTGAGGAGTTTTGGCGGCGTGAGAATAATTGCATCATCGGATGATTTGGATCGCATGTTCGTGAGTTTTTTGCCTTTGATCGGATTGACGGTCATCTGTTCGCCTTTGGACGTGTTGCCGACCACCATGCCTTCGTACACCTCGGTGCCTGCTCCAACGTAGAGTTCGCCACGCGTTTGCAAGTTATCGAGCGCATATGACAAAGCCTTGCCGGTGCTTTGCGAAATCATCGATCCCACAGTTTGCCGTTTGATTTCTCCGGCGTACGGTTTGTATCCGGTCACGCGGCTTGCATAGATTCCTTCGCCTTTCGTGTCGATGATGAACGTACTGCGGTAGCTGAACAATCCGCGGCTCGGGCCTTCAAATGTGAGAAGCGCATGTCCTTCATGCAGATTCATGTTGAGAAGCGTGGCTCCGCGCGTGCTTAACTTTTCAATAATGATTCCTTGAAATTCTTCCGGCGCATCAACGACGATTTCTTCGAATGGTTCATGGATGGCACCCTCGACCTCTTTGAAAATCACTTCCGGCTGCGAGACCTGCACTTCATATCCTTCGCGTGTCATGTTCTCGAGTAAGATCGCAATGTGGAGCTCGCCGCGCCCGGACACGGTGAACTGATCGCCGCCGCTCGCAAAATCCACATGCAGCCCGACGTTCACCTCAACTTCTTTTTCCAGTCGTTCGCGAATTTGGCGACTCGTGACGTATGTGCCTTCACGGCCGGCGAATGGCGAGTTGTTCACAAGAAAATTCAGTTTGATTGTTGGTTCGTCGACATCGATTGCTTCGAGTAACGGCGCGTCAGGGTCGCTCGTGATGGTGTCGCCGATGTAAATTTCTGGCAGGCCGGCGATGAGGGCGATGTCTCCAGCGGTGATCGTATCGGTTGCCACGCGTGCCGTGCCATGGAACGTAAAGAGTTTGGTGATTTTGTGCTGGGTCGTTTCGCCAGAATGTTTTTTGACGTACACGGTATCACCCATAGAAATCTGCCCTTGATGCACGCGGATCACGCCAAGTCGGCCTAAGAAATTATCGTAGGCAAGATTGAATGGCTGCGCCGTGAATGCGCCTTCGTGGCGTGCCGAGGCAACAGGAACATGTTCGAGCACCATGTCTAAGAGAGGCGTGATGTCGGCGGATGTGTCTTCGGGTTTGCGTTTGGCGATTCCAAGTTTCCCAATCGCGTACACAACCGGGAAATCGAGTTGTTGGTCGGTCGCGCCGAGTTCGGTAAAGAGATCAAATACTTGGTCGTGTGTGCGGTCGATGTTGGCCGCCGGCTTGTCAATCTTGTTAATCACCAAAATCGGCCGCAATCCAAGTGACAGCGATTTTTTAAGCACAAAACGCGTTTGCGGCATGGGTCCTTCTTGCGCATCCACAACGAGCAACACCGAATCAATCGAACGCAACACGCGTTCCACTTCGCTGCCAAAGTCCGCGTGACCGGGTGTATCCACAATGTTAATCTTCGTGTCCTTGTAGGTTGTGGCCGCATTTTTGGAATAAATCGTAATGCCGCGCTCTTGCTCTAAGCGATTACTATCCATGCTTGCGCCCTCATCCACGGCGCCGGTTTGCCGCAAGATCGCATCCGTCAGCGTGGTTTTGCCGTGGTCAACGTGCGCGATAATGGCAATGTTTCGAATATCCACAGGAGGTGTTCAAAAATGAGTCCTCAATGAGGTATTGAGGCAGGGTATGAGAATAGCACACACACGAAAATGTCCACGGGCACGCATGTTAACGTACCATAATCTTGACGGGATTCACAGGAATCGTCATACTATGGTCATACTTTGATTATGATTATTAAATCATTCTATGATGAATCGAGAGATTCCATCGGGAGAGGCCGCAGCTGATCCTGGAATGAAGGCGCCTAAAATGGAGATCCAGCAAGCGCCAGAGTCAGCTAGGGATACTCCTTATTTCCCCTCGTTTTGAGTCGCTTAGGGATATGGTCGCAACGTATATGGCACAGCCGCCAGAAAAGAGTACAGGGTACATGCAAGAAGGGATAGAGGCCTTACATAATACCCTCCAAGAGGTTACTGGTCATCCGGAAAAGCTAGCTGAGCTTCAAGCGATGATTCGTACTTTAGATGTGGGGAGCGAGGTGGATGTGAGTGCCATGCTCAGTGATGCTCCGCAAGGCGAAGG
>JACPGL010000007.1 GCA_016182525.1 Candidatus Kerfeldbacteria bacterium
AGCCATATGTTTGGTGTTAAAGAACTCCCGTTCTCCTGGAGTGAGGGTGCTTTTAGTATACAAAAACAGCTCTTGGAGCAAGAGCTATCCTAGAAAACCTTAGGAAATATGTGTCAAAAGAAAGGGGTCCTTACCACTTCAAGGTGGATCACGTGTTGATCGAGGCCTTGCGAGGAAGCTCCACCGGCTTGCTCTACGGCGGAAGGATGTGGGGTCAAACCAACCCGCGCATGCTCGACGCGTCTTCACTCCTTTACCTCCGGGATGGGAAGCAGATACTGCGAGTGGTGGTCGTGAGCCCCGACGCAACACGAGTATTCCTCGCGGATCTCCTCGGAGAATGGCAGGGGCGGTTCGAGTCTGGAACATACATATGGAAGACCCTCAAGGAACTCGAAAAGGTTGGGCCGCTCACTGCCGAGTGGTTACTGCCGAACCAACAGTTCCTCGATCAGCTCGCCCTAGCCTGCGACGATCCACTCGAGCGTCGGCCTCTGGTTCGCGTGTGGGGGACGCCCATCGTGGAGGGTATCGTGATTGCCACGGCGCTGCAAGTCGGCAACACACGCGCCGTCTTTCTCCCGTCTGGGCATTTCCGGGCGTTCGCCGACGCCGCACGTCCGTTCGTGGGGGAGACAACACTGCCCGCGCCGTTGCGGCTCAAAAAGGGCTGACCTGCTGAACGAATCAAAGACACCAACCGCCTGCGTCATGCAGGCATTCGAAGAAGGGAGGCCAACCCGAGAGTTCATGTCTACGCGCCCACGCGGACGAGAACTCTCGGGATCTTGATTTCCTTCTTCTTGACATTTTGGCTCCGTATAGTATACTGTGCTTCGTTGTCTCTAACGTTTTTCTATGCTCGCAATCATTCAAACCGGAGGAAAACAGTACGTCGTTCGTGAGAATCAGACCATTGTGGTCGAGAAATTACCCACTCAAGAGGGCGAAACTGTGGAGTTCGCAAACGTCTTGCTCGTGAGTTCTGAAGACGGTAAGACCGCGAAAGTCGGTACGCCGACAGTGACTGGCGCCAAGGTCACTGGCACAGTGCTCTCGCAATTCAAGGACAAGAAAATCAATGTCGTGAAATTTAAGAGCAAGGTGCGCTACCGCCGCAATGTCGGCCACCGTCAACACAAGACGCGCGTCCAGATTACTACAATCAGCTGACGCGAAGCGTCATCCTGAGCGAGGTCGCTCTCGCGACCGAGTCGAAGGATCTCCCCGAGATCCTTCGCTCCACTCCGTTCCGCTCAGGATGTAATACAAGTGTCCAAAGCTAAGCTTTTGCCATTTTGGCAAAAGCTTAGCTTTGGACACTTACACTTCTTTCCGATCTTGCAGCGCGTGAGCCAGCGTCATCTGATCCGCGTACTCAATGTTACTGCCGGTCGGCAACCCTTGCGCCAGCCGCGTCACGCGGACTGGTTTTTCTTTGAGCAAACGCGAGAGCACCATCGACGTTGTTTCGCCTTCCAAATCCGGATTCAGCGCCAAAATCACCTCGCTGATTCCATTCGCGTCGATCCGCCGCACGAGCTCGCGCGTGCGCAAGTGCTCCGGCCCGATGCCCTCTAAGTGATTCACCGTCCCGCCAAGCACGTGATACATCCCGTGAAACATCTCGGTTTTTTCAATGGGAATAATATCGTGACTTTCGGCCACCACGCACAACAGACTCCGATCACGTTTGGGATCCGAACAGCGCGGGCACGGGCTGCGTTCGTCGTACGAAAAGCACGTCTGACAAATTAAGATATTCTCTTTCAGGTTTCGGATACTATCGGCAAACGTATCAAGTTCGGTTTTGGGCAACCGAAGCAAATAAAAAATGAACCGTTCGCTCGTCTTTGGCCCGATCCCCGGCAAGCGGTTGAACTGATCCATGAGGCGCTGAATCGATGGAGGGAAAAGCACAGCCGTGTTATTCCTTGTCCTTCTTCAAAAGGCTCGACAAATCCATGCCGGATTCTTTTTGCATCTTCATCGCAACTTTGCGCTGCATCTTTTTAATGGCGCCGTTCACGAGGTCGCCGATGCCTTTCTCGAGCTTTTGCTTTTCGGTCGGAGCCAGGAGTTCTTCAGAAATATCGAGCGAGAGCACTTCCAAATTGCCATCGATCACGATATTCAGCTTGCCGCCCATCTCATCGTGGTGGAGCGTTTCTTGCGACAGCGTGTTTTGCAGCTTTTTCGCTTCGTCGCGCAGGTCTTTGAATTGTTTGAGTTTGTTGAACATAGATATGAGCATTGAGGATTTCTTGGCTAACTCTATCATAAAGCGAGAGGAGAGACAAGTGTCCAAAGCTAAGCTTTTGCCACTTCAAGATTGCGGGAGGGTCGGCGCAGGAGGCTCTCCAATGTATTCCTCCTGCATGACGGGAGGCGGCGCGCCGACATATTCTTGCGCAAGGTTTTGGAAGCTAACGTATTCGGATTGAAAAATGAGCGAGATTTCGCCGGTCGGCCCGTTTCTGTGTTTTGCAATAATAATATCCGCTTCGTTCGGCCGCATGGAATCTTTTTTATAATACCCTTCGCGATAGATGAACATCACCACGTCCGCATCTTGCTCGATGCTTCCGCTTTCGCGAAGATGGGAGAGCTTGGGGATCGGAGGATGATTCATTTCCACCGCGCGCGAAAGTTGGGAAAGCGCGATGATCGGAATGTTCAACTCACGCGCCAAGGCTTTGAGCGAGCGAGAAATTTCCGACACCTCTTGCACCCGATTCTCGGTTTTCGTGCGGCCTTCCATGAGCTGCAAATAGTCGATGACGAGCAAACCAAGCCCAAACTCGGATTGCAAACGACGCGCCTTGGTGCGAATTTCCATAATATTCGACGTTGCCGAGTCATCAATAAAAATCGGCGCTTCCGAAAGCACGCCAAGCGCATGCCCAATTCGCTCAAAATCGTTGTACGGCCCATGATCCGACAGCTCGCCAGTTCGCATTTTCCACATATCCACTTTGGATTCAGACGACAGCAACCGATCCACCAACTGATCTTTGGACATTTCCAAACTGAAAATGCCGACCGGAGTTTTGGACTGCACCGCAATGTTTCGCGCAATGTCCAAGGCAAACGATGTTTTTCCCATCGAGGGCCGCGAAGCTAAAATAATCAAATCCGATTTTTGCAAGCCGCCGAGTTTTTTATCCAAATCAACAAATCCGGTTGGAATGCCGCGCAGCTTGCCGCCCTCTTTATGAATCTCATCAATACGCTCAAACGCTTCGGTGAGTGCCGAGGTAAGCGGGATAAAATTTTGCTTGAGATATTTTTGCGTGACTTGAAAGAGCGATTGTTCGGCTTGATCGAGTACGACGTCAATATCCTCTTCTTCGTGATACGCTTTTTCCATCATCTCGGAAGCGGAGTGGAGGAGCCGACGCAGCGTCGCTTTGCGCTGCACAATCGTGGCGTACGAAAAAATGTTGGACGCGGTGGGCACGGCGTTGGCCAAGGTCATAAGATACGTCCGGCCGCCGATGGCATCAAGTTGCGCGCGTTCTTCCAAGCGGTTCGAAAGCGACAACACATCAATCGGTTCGCGGCGTTCATACAGCTCCAACATGGCGCGCAAAATCATGGCGTGCGTTTCGCGGTAAAAGTCTTCGGGCGTCACGACATCCGCAACGCGAATCATCGCTTCTTTATCAATCAAAAGCGACCCGAGAACGGCCTGTTCGGCCTCGAGATTATGCGGAGGGACGCGGTCAAGTTGCGCTTGAACGCGTGCCTCGTCGGATGATGATGAAGAAAACGCCACAGTGTGCCAAAGAACGTTCGGGGTTTTATTGTACCCCGCCCGTGCCCATCCGTCAAAGCCCGTGTTCCACAGTTTTTCCAGAGGGCGACACACAGGCGCCTGCCTTGTCAAAACACGCCCCCTGTGGTACGATCGTTCTGTTTTTCGGGTCGTTAGCTCAGTTGGTAGAGCAGCAGCCTTTTAAGCTGATGGTCGCAGGTTCGATCCCTGCACGACCCACTCTCTTTCTTCTATGACCAGCGCACTTCAATGGGTACAGGCTGTGCAAGGAATCACTCCGGCAGCCGATGTGTATTGCCAAACTCGAGACAGTGCCCAGGCACGTGTCGAGAAATTTGGGATTGAACTTCAAAAAGTTGGATGGGACCAGGATCGATCGGCTCTTTTGGCTGCCATCACGGGTGAACTCACAGGAAACTGTTTTGACCACAACATCGGAATGTGGCATGATATTTCTGGGTGTTGGTTTGAATATACACAGGAGGGAACAGGCCTCCTCGTTATTGTCGCCGACCGTGGCCAGGGGGTTCTCGAATCCCTCAAACGGGTTCAACCTGATCTGGAGAGCCATGAAAAAGCTCTTGCTCTTGCGTTTTCAAGGCAGCTCTCTGGTCGTGCTCCTGAAAAGCGGGGGAACGGATTGAAATTCGTTTTGAAATCATTCAATATCTTACCAAAGGTCAGCTTTCTCTTTCGATCAGGCGATGCAGCGCTTTCGGTCGAAGGAAAGGTTGACGTTGGCTCCATTGAGAAGTATATTACAGAAGGAGAAGAGATTCGGGGAACATACGCTGAAATTCATTTTTTGAAAATGATCCAATGAAACTCGATGTCAGCAAATTTGGAACAACACTCCTTTCACGGCCTGCAGGTCGCGAGGCCTTTTTAGCAGCGCGCGCGTATGCTGTTCCAAAGGAGAGCACCGAACCGATCGAGCTCGATTTTTCACGCGTTGCCGTTTTAACACCCTCTTGGGCGGATGAATTCGTAACGGGCTTGCGTGAGGAATTTGGCTCTGGTCGGATCACGATTACCGAAGGCAACAATTTGAGCGTCAAGATGACCTTTGAGACGTTGCGAGAGAGCGCGTAACGCCCCACTTATTTTTTTGCGTACTGATCAAGAAAATCAAGCACGGCGTTCGAGAAGCGACCCCAGTCTTTTTCAAGGACAAGATGGCCAACACCTGACTCAAAAGAAACTTTGGGTTCGTTTGCGCGTTCAAATAACACGTCGCCTTGATTCGGGCCGATCACTTCATCGTCTTCTGACCAGCCAATGAAGATCGGGACGTGGATATTCGTGATGAGTTGATCGGGATTGAACTCGGGATACTCGCGCCCGAGTGACGAATAGGCCGCGACACGCATGAACGTTCCGACCCCCGGAAGCCAACCAAATCCTTGCACGTTCGCTTGATATGCAAGCAACCGTCTGTAGTTTGCAAAGGGTACATTCGCGATCACAAAATCGCCTTTGCCGGTGTGACCCGCGGCAATGATCGCGGTCACGGCGCCCATCGAATCACCGAGGAATCCAATCGGGACGTTTTGATTTTCTGGCATAGCGGCGACCATGTCATAGGCTGTCTCTGCATCTTGCCATTCCTTGACGCCCAGCGTCACCTCCTTGCCCTCGCTCTCGCCATTCGCGCGGAAGTCAATAAGGAAAGTGGAATAGCCAGCATCGTACAACAATTCGGCAAGAGGGATCATTTCGGCTTTGCCGCCGAACGCTTCGAAGCCGTGAAGAAGAATAACCACAGCTTTCGGTTCTGCGACAGGGATGGACCATGTGGCAAGACGCACTCCATCCGCGGTGGTGATGGTGCGCTCTTCATAGGGGATTAGGGGGACGGGAACCGTGCCCGCTTCCCACTCGAATCGATGCCCAAGGTCGGCTTCGAGCTGCACAGCGGCAAATCCAATACTTCCGCCGATCATCACGACAAACAGGGCAAGAAGAGCAGCAAGAATTCCAAGAATTTTTTTGATCATACATAAAGTATACCACATTTGGCAATCTTGAGGATTCCTGCAGAGATTGTATGGTATACTATATCTATGGTTACCAATCCCCATAGTCTTTCATCGCACGAGGTTTTGAAAACGCTTGGCAGTGCAAAAAGTGGGCTTTCGGAGCGCGTTGTTGCGGCGCGCACAAAAGAGATGGGGCCGAACGAGCTTCCGCGAGCCAAACGCGCGCATGGCACGAAAATTCTCGCTCGCCAATTCAAAAGTGAACTTGTCATTATTCTCATTGCCGCAGCCGCGGTCAGTTTTGCGTTAGGAGAGCATGTGGATGGAACGGTTATTCTTCTGGCGGTCTTGGTCAATGTCGTGGTTGGGTTTATTCAGGAGTTTCAGGCTGAACGCGCGCTCGATGCGCTTCAGTCGGTCGTGAAGGTGCATACACGTGTGATGCGCGATGGAACCGAAGTGCGGATTGATGCACGCGACCTTGTGCCCGGTGATATCATCTTACTCGAAGCAGGGGACACGGCGCCAGCCGATGCGCGGCTGCTCGACGCCACGAATGCGAAAGCAAATGAGTCGTCGCTCACCGGAGAGTCGCTTCCGGTTTCCAAAACGCTTGAGCCGCTTTTGACGGAAACGCCGCTTGCCGAGCGCACGAACATGGTTTTTGCCGGAACATTTTTTGTAGAAGGAACGGCGACCGCGGTGGTGACGGCGACTGGCACATCCACCGAAATCGGCCACATTGCGCGTTTGTTGCACGATGTTGCTGACGAGCCAACGCCGCTGCAGAAAAAAATGAGCGCGCTTAGCCGCTGGCTTGGCATTGTCGTGCTTGCGATATCGCTTGCGGTGTTTGTCCTCGGCGTGCTCACCGGCAATAGCGCGCGAGAAATGTTTGGAGTTGCGGTAGCGATGGCCGTCTCTGCCATTCCCGAAGGGTTGCTCATCGCTGTGACCATCGTGCTTGCGCTCGGCATGCGATCTATCTTGAAACAGCAGGCTCTTGCGCGCAATCTCTTGGCCGCAGAAACGCTCGGCAGCACAACCGTGATTTGCACCGACAAAACCGGCACGCTCACCAAAGGCGAGATGCACATCAGCCGCATCGTGTCGCTGAATCACGCGATCGATCTTGTGCCCGAAGTTCAACCCATGCTCACGGAAAAAGAAAGTCACGAGATTTTACTCGCACTGCGGATCGGCGTGCTTTCAAACAACGCGCATCTTGAAGTGTCGGGGGATGACGCGACAAAAGTGGTCACATCCGGCAATCCAACCGAACAGGCATTGCTTTTGGCAGGCTGGATGATTGGTTTGAAGCAGCCGGAACTCGAAAAAGAAAGCCCGCGCATTGCCGAGTTGCCCTTTGACTCCACCAAAAAATACATGGCGACGCTTCACGAATTTGACAAGGAGACAATTCTGTACGTCAAAGGCGCTCCTGAACGAGTCTTGGAGCGGTCAACGATGGTGAAAGATGGAGCGACGCATCGAAAGCTCGATGCCGCCACGCGCAAGCATCTTGAAAAAACCATGGAGGGGTTGAGTCGCGAAGGGTTGCGTATCCTCGGCATTGGATATCGCCACAGAAACACGCGCGAGATCCAGGAAGAGGACGTGCAGGAGTTGACGTTTGTCGCGTTTGTGTGTTTCCGTGATCCGATTCGAAGCACCTCGCTTGAAACCCTTAAAGTTGCACGGAGCGCAGGGATTCATGTGGTGATGCTCACGGGCGATCATCCACTCACCGCAGCGAGTATTGCGGGAGAATTGGGTTTCCCTACAGGGGCAAAGCACGTGCTTGACGGTCCGCGACTCGATCGGATATCCGATCAAGAGCTCAAGAAGCGCGTACGAGACATCAGCGTGTACGCGCGCGTCACTCCTGAACACAAGCTCCGCATCATCAGCGCGTGGAAAGCGAGAGGAGAAGTGGTGGCCATGACAGGAGATGGCACAAACGATTCTCCTGCGCTCAAAAAAGCAGACATTGGCGTGGCGCTCGGTTCGGGCACCGATGTGGCCAAAGAAGCATCCGACATCGTGCTTCTCGACAACCGCTTTTCAACCATTGTGCATGCGGTCGAACAGGGGAGAGTCATCTTCGATAACCTCAAAAAAGTCACACTCTATCTTTTGTCTGACAGTTTTGGTGAACTCATTCTTGTCGCCGGTTCGTTGCTGCTTGGGTTGCCGCTTCCTATCTTAGCCACCCAAATCTTGTGGATCAACATCGTTGACGATTCGTTCCCAAGTATTGCTCTCACAAAAGAGCCAAAAGAAGGAGATGTTATGGCCATCAAACCGCGTGGGAACGCATCTTCAATTCTTGACCGAAGGATTCTCACACTCATTTTTGTCTCAAGTGTAACGGCTGGCGTGTTGAACCTCCTTATGTTCATCTTCATCATGCGGTGGACGGGCGACGTGAATTTTGCGCGAACCATGGTATTCACCTCGCTTGCATTCGACTCGCTGCTCTACGTTTTCAGCGTCCGATCGCTCCGCCATTCGGTGTTCACGCGCTCGCCGTTTTCCAATCCTTTCCTCCTCGTCGCAATCTCCGTGAGCTTTGCGTTCCAATGCGCCGCACTCTATATCCCTTTCCTCCAAAGCATCTTCCACACTGTGCCGCTCTCACCGCGAGACTGGAGCATCGTTGTTTTGATTTCAATAACGGAAATTCTTGTGATCGAGTGTGTGAAATATCTTGTTCTCATTCGACATGGGATATTGAAAGGGGCAAAAGAATCTCTTGACTCCCTCCTTCACCCCTGATAGTATAGAAATATCCAATCAGAGGGAGGTGAGGGGATGAAACAATACCAAGGATATCTATTCGCTTAAAACCGTGGAAAACTTCAACGGTTTTTATTGTTTATTTTTTATGATGACAAAAATTCTTTCGTTCTTTCTTGCAGTGTCAGTTTTGATTTTCCCTTTTCAGGGATGGGCGATTACGGATGCTGAGGAGATGAGCGAGGCAATAACCGAGAACGTTTTCGAAGCAGAGATTCCTGATGCTCCTGAGGTTAATGCCGGAGACGTTGGTCGATATACATCTATTGCCGCAGGTTGGAGCGGTTCTTTGCACATTAGCTATTTTGATCGAACAAATTGGGATCTGAAGTATGCGTATTATGATCCCATCGATAATGTGTGGTCGAAGGGAGTTATCGATTCGACATTAATCAAGCCAGCAGTTGAACCGGTCGGATTGTATACTTCCATTGCCGTAGACGCTCGAACAGGCAATGCACGGATTGCCTATTATGATGCATACAATAAGAATCTCAAGTTTGCAAAATTTGTCGGAGGAGGTGGAAACTGCGGCCAATATCTGGATTGGAAATGTCAAACTATTGTCTCCTCGGGGGATGTGGGAAATTATCCGTCTATTGTTGTTGACTCAACTGGCTTGGCTCACATTAGCTATTTTGAAAATGCGACCATTTCTCCGTATGGAATCCTTCAGTATGCTAAAGAAAGAACCGATGGAACATGGGAGCTTCGAGCTATTGATTATTCCGCGCGTGTAGGGTGGTACACGTCTATTGATGTTGATTCAACGAATACCCCCGCAATCAGTTACTATGACATTACGAATGGGAATCTTAAGTACGCTCGCAAACAGGGAACCGGCGCCAACTGTGCCAATGGTCTCTGGAAATGTGAAACAGTCGATAGCAGTCTGAACAATGTCGGCAGGTATACGTCACTCGAATTCGATTCGAATAATGTTCCGCATATCAGTTACCAAGATGGTACCTATGCAAATCTAAAGTATGCGAAAAAAGTTGCTGGTGGATGCGGAGCGGGCGCATGGACGTGCATGACGCTCACCTCGGCAGGTTCTGTGGGATACTATACCTCCATGGCGATCAGTTCGACGAATTATGTTTATGTCAGTTTTTACGATGCCACGCTTGGAGATTTCCGGCTCCAATGGACGCGCCCGGGATCTCAAGTCTGGTATTCAGATACCATGGACTTTGGAGGAACGGTTGGGGGTTACTCTTCTTTCACATTAGATAGCAAAGGTATTCGAGTGGCTAGCTATTATGATTACAGCAATGCAGATCTCAAATTTGTCAAAAGCACGCCATTTGTTGGTAATTGTGGGAACGGAAATAACTGGACATGCACAAAACTTGATTAGTAGTTTCTCCGCGAACTTCTTGCAAAAGATATAAAAATCTTGTAGAATAAGCGAACAGTACGAACTCGATTGTTAGCGTTTGTTTGGGTATGCTTCGAACACACACGTGCGGGGAGTTGACTGCCAAAGATGAGGGCAAGGACGTGACAGTGTGCGGATGGGTGCACCGGCGCCGCGATCACGGCGGCTTGATTTTTATTGACCTGCGGGATCGATATGGCTTGACGCAACTGACGATCAATCCAATAAAGAACAAGCGCGCGTGGAAAACAGCGGATGCCGTGCGGTCAGAATATGTGCTCATAGCGCGCGGCACAGTTGTGAAGCGGCCGGCCACCATGGTGAATAAAAAGTTGAAGACCGGCGCGATTGAAATTGAAGTGTCGGATGTCACGATTCTGAACGCGGCCAAAACGCCTCCATTTGAAATAGCGCTGAAAGTTGGCGAAGATGCGGTGACGCAAGCGAGAAACCTGAACGAAGAAGTGCGCATGAAGTATCGGTATCTTGATTTGCGCCGCGAGATGATTCGCGAAAAAATTGAAATGCGATCGCGTGCCATACGGTTCATCCGCGAGTTCATGTGGAAAGAAGGGTTTCAAGAAATCGAAACACCGATTTTAACCAAAAGCACGCCCGAAGGCGCGCGCGATTTTTTGGTGCCCTCGCGTTTGCACCCCGGCCAATTTTACGCGTTGCCGCAATCGCCGCAGCAGTACAAGCAGCTCCTCATGGTGGCAGGGTTTGATAAATATTTTCAGATCGCACCCTGTTTTCGCGATGAAGATCCGCGCATTGATCGCTCACCGGATCAGTTCTATCAACTTGATATTGAACAATCATTTGCAGAACAAAACGATGTGTTGGATCTTGTGGAACGGCTTTTCACGTCGTTGGTGGAAAAACTCACGACAAAACGAATCTTGAAAAAACCGTGGCCGCGTCTCACGTATGACGAAGCAATGGAGAAGTATGGAGTGGATAAACCTGATCTTCGCTTTGGGTTGGAGATTCAGCATGTGTCGGATCTGGTGAAAGACTGTCATTTTCAAGTGTTTTCGGATGCAGTGGCGCGCGGCGGAGTCGTGAAAGCGATTTGCGCCAAAGGGGCTGCGGTGTTTAGCCGAGCGCAAATTGATGAGCTCACCGAGTTCGTCAAAAAAAGCGGAGCCAAAGGATTGGCATATCTTGTTGTTGAAAAGGGAGGAGTGAAATCGCCGATCGCAAAATTTTTGGGCGACGAACTGACAAAGCTCCTTCTCAAATCCGTCGGCGCCAAAGCCGGCGACATCGTCTTTTTTGGAGCAGGAGATAAACGTGTCGTCCGAGATTCGCTCGGGGCGTTGCGCAACGAACTTGGCCGCCGGCTCGGGTTAAAAGACCCGAATCTCTGCGCCTTTGCATTCGTTGTCGACTTTCCACTCTTTGAAGAAGATAAGCACGATGGTCATTACGCACCCATGCACCACATGTTCACGCGTCCTAAAGAAGAAGATGTACCACTCCTCGAAACCAATCCGCACATGGTCAAATCCTACCAGCACGATATGGTGTTGAACGGTGTCGAGGTGGGAGGTGGTAGTATCCGTATTTACGATCGCACGACGCAAGAGAAAATTTTTGAACTCATCGGATTCACGGATGAACAGCGATCCTACTTCCATCACATGCTCGAAGCGTTTGAATATGGCGCGCCGCCCCACGGCGGAATTGCGCCGGGCGTGGATCGGTTCTTGATGGTGCTCATGAACGAAGACAACATCCGCGAAGTGATGCCATTCCCCAAAACCGGCGACGTGCGCGAACTCATGATGGATTCGCCGAGCACCGTGGACGAGCAGCAGTTAAAAGATGTGCACATATGCGTCTCTCCAGTCTCCAAAAGTACATCCTAACGGAATGTTATTCAAGAGGAGCAATGACGAAACGTCAGCTCGAGTCATTTTATGAACATCACGATAGTCAACCGAGCAAAGAGGATATTCAAACGATCGTGACGAAAAGTGTAGAGCGACTCATTTCAAAAGAGCTTATCATCGGGTACGGTCGAAAAACTGCTGTGAAATGGTTTATTCAGGAAATCCGATTGACACGTATGGGAAAGAGAGTCGCTCGTGAACTGTTAGGAAAACAACAAAAGTTGAAAATATAGCATAGAGTTGCGGTCACGGCAGTGGCAGCAAGAGTGAACGTATCGCCGCACTGGCTTTGAGAAAACAATCGCGGAGTGAGGGTGTGAAAATTGAGGAGCGAGCGACAGGGAGACGAAAGCAGCGAAGCGAATTTCGAGGGTTCCCGGAGCAGAGCGACGAAAATTTTCCCCGAACGGAGCGCTGTTTTCGAGAAGCCAGTGCGGGATAGCGTTCAATCATTGGTCTAACATATTCTTAATCTTATCCCTATGTCCATCCCGAAAAGAATTCTCAATCATCTTGAGAAAAACAAAATCAAATACGACATCATTGCGCATAAGACTGTGTACACTGCGTTTGATCTTGCCAATACCACGAAGTCGAAACTCTCGGATATCGCAAAAACACTCCTCATCAAAGCCGACAGCCGATATGTGCTTGTGGTTGTTCCGGCGCACTACAAACTCGATTTCGCAAAAGTGAAAAAGGTGCTCAAAGCAAAAAAGGTTGAGATTGCCAAGGAGGGGATCATGAAAAGTAAGTTCAAGGTCAAACCGGGCGCGATTACGCCGTTTGGTACGCTCCACAAAACCGAAGTCGTGATTGATAACGCGCTCAAGAAAACCGGGAAGATGGTGATCGGCGCCGGTAGTTTTGTGGAATCGCTCCGCATGAAAGTCAAAGACCTTGCCGATCTTGAAGAAGCGAAATTTGCGGCCATTGGAGCACGCGCGCAAGCTCCCGGCGTACCAAAACGTCCTAAGACGAAGAAGAAGAGTAAATAATTTGCCGAAGGCATCGAGCTTTGCTCGTGCCTGAGGCCTCCTGCGGATTGCGGGAGGTATCGCCTGCCTGCCGGCAGGCAGGGAAGGGGAAAACCCCTTCTGGGTTTTCCCCTCCGAATATAGTGATGTACGAAATACGAATCCAACAATTCGAAGGTCCACTCGACCTGCTCTTAAAGCTCATTGAAACGCAAGAGCTGGACATTAGTAACGTCTCGCTGTCGCAAGTCACCGAGCAGTATTTAGAGTACCTCGAAACCGTTGAACAACGCTACCCCGAAGAGCTTGCGGACTTTTTGGTGGTCGCGACCAAGCTCATCCTGATGAAATCGCGTCTCCTCTTGCCAGAACTCCCAAAAGAAGATGACGAAGACGGCGAAACGCTCGCTGAGCAACTCCGCATCTACAAAGAATATCTCGATGCGTCGCACATGCTCGCGACGCTGATTGCTGAGCGGCACTTCTTGTATAGCCGATCTGTCTCGCACATCCCGATTGAACCGGTGTTCTCCCCGCCGCCGGATTTGCAAAGTGTGATGCTTCGCGATTCGTTCCAGTATGTCCTGGCCTCACTTGAAGTATACATCCATTTACCTGAACAACGACTTGAGCGCACGATTTCGCTTCAAGAAAAGTTGAGCCACCTCTACGACCTCATCACGAACAAAGCCGAAGTGAGTTTTCACGGCGTGCTCGCCGGCGCCAAAACCAAAGCTGAAGTGGTGGTCACGTTCCTCGCGCTTCTTGAACTTGTGAAACGACGCATCGTGCACGTACGGCAGCACCATGATTTTGGTGATATCGCAATTGTGGGGATTCACTCCACACATGTGGGGAGTGAATCCCCACCGCATGTATGATCTATTCAGAAATTGAAAGTCTATTACTTGTCGCGCAAAAGCCGATCTCGTATCGAAAACTGTCGGCGTTGCTTCAGCGTGCGGAAGAAGATGTACGAGCCGGTGTTGAAGAGCTGGCAAAACTGTACGAAGATCGGGGAGCGGGCTTCGCGCTCGCGAGAGATGAGAAAAACGTACAGCTCGTGACTGCGCAAGAGCATGCTGATCTCGTGCAAACATTCTTGCGCGATGAAACGAGCGGGGAGTTAACGCGGCCGTCGCTTGAAACACTCGCGATTATTGCCTATCGCGGCCCGGTCTCGAAAGCCGAGATTGAACTGATCCGCGGCGTGAACTGCAGCTTGATCTTGCGCAACTTGATGATTCGCGGGCTTGTCGATGAACGTCAAGAAAAAACGGATTTTGTCCCGCTCTATTCCGTCACTCTTGATTTCCTTAAATTCTTAGGCATCTCGCGCGCGGCCGATCTGCCAAACTACGAAACGCTCAATGAAAACAAAAGTATTGACGAACTTCTCCGTAAAGAATCCGACCATGAAGATACACCTGAATAACGAGTCGCGTTTCCGACTCCTGAAATTTGTTTTGCCGGGGCTTGTGATTATTGGCCTTGCGTTTTTTCTGTGGCCGCGCGTGAGCCACGATACTTCACCGTTTGCATTCGTAAAGGGTGAAACAACGGGCCAAGAGTCCGCTCTTCCGTTTGTCAAACCGGCCTATCCCATCCCTGTGAAAGTGGGCACGAGCGCGCAACCCGAAATCAGCGCGCGTTCAGCGATTGTCGTCGACCGCGAATCCGGTGAAGTCTTGTACGAAAAGAATGCGGATGAGGTGATGCCGATCGCGTCGCTTTCAAAGCTCGTGAGCTTGCCGGTGTTCATGAAACGCAACCCCGGCTGGGATA
>JACPGL010000008.1 GCA_016182525.1 Candidatus Kerfeldbacteria bacterium
CGCTTTGCCGCTTGACCCACAATGCGTTCGTTCGTTTTGGAGATCGCAACCATGGAGGGCGTGGTGCGGTTGCCTTCAGCGTTTTCGATAATTTTTGGCTCGCCACCTTCGACAATCGCCATTGCGGAGTTGGTTGTGCCCAAGTCAATTCCTAAAATTTTGGTCATAATGAGATGTAATGAATAGGGAAGGACTTACTCCTTCTTTTTGATTTCCACAGGGATGGATTTTCGTTTGGCGTGTTCGGATTTGGGAACTGTGACCTTGAGCACGCCGTCGGCAAACTCGGCTTTGGCGGCGCCAGCTTCAACCGAAACGGGAAGCGACACTGCGCGGTGAAAGCTGCCCATGCGCACCTCTTGACGATAATAATTCTTGTCGTCCACTTCGGACTTTTTGGTTGTCTCGCCTTCAATCGTCAACACATCATTTTCAATCGAGATTTTGACGTCGTTCGGGTCAATGCCGGCAAGAGGCGCTTCGACCACAACCGTCTCGCCTTGCTCGTACACGTCCACGGCTGGAACAAATCCGCCGCGGCTTGGCCACATGTCGGCCATGAGTGAGTCCATTCCTTGGAATGGATCCCATCGGATGAGTTTTGTCATAGGTTTGGAGTTATGGTCATTCGCGAGGCGCAGCCGAAGCAATCTCAAGATTGCTTCGTTGGCTACGCGCTCCTCGCGAGTGACCACTATTTAGATATCTTCACCTTAGCCACTTGAATCACTTTGCCGTTCAAGCGGAATCCGGACGCGACTTCTTCGACAATCGTTCCGGGCTTTGTATCGCTTTTGACTTCTTCAACAGATTGATGCATCGCCGGGTCAAATTTTTCGCCGACTGTTTTCAACTCTTCAACGCCGTGATCTTTCAAGACTGACATGAACTGATTATAGATGTGCGTCATGCCTTGCATCCATGCGGAATTTTTCTCGGCTTCGGGCACGGCCTTCAATCCGTATTTAAAGTAATCAACGAGCGGTAACAATTCGTGGAGCAGATTTTCTGTGGCGAACTTTACGGTTTCCAGACGCTCACGCGCCGAGTCTTTCAAGAGGTTCTGGTAGTCGGCTTTGGCGCGTTTCCATCCATCGAGATTCGTTTGCGCTTCGGTACGTGCAGCCTCCAACTCGCGCGCACATTTTTCAAGATCAGTTTCTTTTGCAGGCGTCTCCTTCTCCTGCTTTGCATCTTTCGGTGGTTTGTTAGACATGTTCGAGAAGCTCACAGCTTATGGTTAAGGCTCGGTAATTTTTGCTGTAGTCCATTCGCATCGGCCCTAAAATTCCCAAAATGCCGCGCGTGGTGCGAAAGGTATAGGGCGCGACAACAACTGAACACTCGCCACCAAATGGATTGTTGTGCCCGATCAACACTTCAAGGCCTTGCAAGCGAAGGAACAAATCGGCCACAACGGTATCAAGATGATCAATCGTCTCGCTCATGTTAATGACAAGATTCACATCGCCAAATTCCGGTTTTCGGAACAAGTTCGAGAGGCCGGTGTAATAAAAATCGCTCGCGCCAAAACCCACGAAGACGGCTTCATCAGTGACATCGGCAACCGATTTTGCAACTTGTTTGACTGGTGCGTCGCTTGTTGCCGAGAGGGCGTGCTTCATGGTTTCTTCTTGCGTTTTCGTGAGCGTGCCTTCTTGGATAAAATGCGCGGTGTAAAACTCGTAGCCCTTTTCGGTTGGCACGCGACCGGCGGACGTGTGCGGGTGCATGATGTAGCCTTCGTCTTCGAGCGCCATCATTTCGTTGCGCGCGGTTGCCGGCGAATAATCGAGATGGTATTTCGAGACGAGCAACTTGGACCCCACGGGTGCGGCTTCACGGACGTATTCTTCGATAATGGATTTGAGGAGTTGTTTTTTGCGGTCGTCCATAGTTTTGGTCGTTTCGCGTTAGCACTCTTACGTGCCGAGTGCTAAACCAAGAATATCATATTGCGCAAAGATGTCAAGTTCGTCCATTTTTGGCTAATATAAGAGCAGGATGTAACTCTTCCCCTTGATCAAACGTCTATTCCGACGTACACTGCCAACACGTTGCCCGTCCGGGTGGCGGTTGCAGAGTCACATGACTGGAGGTTTGAGATGAGTCAGCAGCGACCAGTTCCGAATCGCGACGAGCTCACCCGATACGGGAACGAGCTCGCAACCGTAATCAAGAGCTCACTCGAGCGCCTCGCTCGGTACTCTAGCCTGGTATACTTCCACGAAGCTCTCGCCCAAGTTGGTGAAGAGAACGCTCGCGAGAGGTTCGCGATGACTGCGTTCGCAGACGCGAACCGCGGGGTTCCGGATGCGGAGATTCTTCACACCTCGTTAAATGTGCTAGGGGACATCTCGCGAATTCCCATGGCCAGCGAGGATAACCTCCTCGTCCTCTGGAGGTGGATCGCAGAAGGGTCGCTCTTCGTGCTCTCCTACCTCTTTTCGACCTACGTTCGAACCCAGCCCATGCAGACCGCTGACATCGCTGAGGCATGCGTGCGCCTCGGGGTTCCGCAGCTAGCGGTCGTGGAGGGCGAACGCCCGATCGTCTCCCTGCTCTACCCGCCCTCGGTGAGTAGGCAGCAAATGAATCTCTCCAGAGAAGGGGTGAGTAGGCTTGCCTTGGCTCGTCGATCCGAGGGAAAGCTTGCATTGCTCCCCCTCGACACACCGCACCCAAGCTTCGACTAGAAAGGAACGCCACCAATCAAGGGTGGCAGCGCGCGAGATTCGATCTCGCGTGTGGAGGGCAACATGGGGTAGGCTGCGTTCGCGCACCTACCCCTGCCTTTTTTGTATGTGGATACACATTCGTTTTGAGATCCGTTCTCATTCCAAATGTGGATAACTGGATCCACTCTCATCCAAACTGTGGATAACGAGAACGGATCTCATTTTCCTAGAAAAAGGTCAATTTGCGTTCGCGCACATCCCCTTGTTTTTTTGTATAGGATTGCTTCGGTCGCCATAGCCGACCTCGCGAATGACAAAGATCTGCTCGACAAATGCATCCATTCGTATATACTAGCTCCATGTTGCCGATCGACGGCAACCGTCGTCAGCCCCCAGCACGGAGGTTGGGAATGGAAACGCAGACTCGAACGATTCTCGACGCCTGGCCGCTCATTCGCCGGGCTCTGCTCGAGCTCCTCGATCGCGCCAACGCTCGGATGGGAGAGGCCACCTTCTCCCGGATGGAGGATCTCCAAGCGGTCATCAGGCTTCCGCAGAAGCTCGATGCAACGATGCTCGGGCATGCCGTGCGAGCTAGCGCCATCAGGCGAACCGTAGGTCAAGAAGCCGGACTCCAAAGGTTGTATCATAGCTTCCTCGAAGAGCTTCTCGGGGTCGTTCAGCACCTCTATGTGATCCGATACCGAGCCCTCAATGGATGCGAGCCTGATCAGCCCTTCATCGGGTCCTGCGGGGAGGGATTTGCCTTGGGATTCATGTCTCGGCGAGAGGGGCCGAGTATTGATGATCGCTTCCGTACCGGCATCCTCTACGCCCGCCTGAACGCTTCGCTTCTCGCTATCCAGACCGGAGGGGAAGCTGAATCTCAGCGCGAGCGGGAGCTGCAACACCAGACCTTCAGCCCACTTGAGGATGTCCTCGAGCAGAATCGCATCCAGACAGAGGTTGTAGAAAGGATCGAGCGCGTCCTTCGCGACTGCGGGTCTGCCAACCGGGAGCTTGCAGACCAAGCTCTCGCGGAACTCAGCCGCCTGACGAACGACCCAAAGGCGACGGAACTCTGCCTCATCCCTCCAGCATAGTCTGGAGGCACACTGACGACCGGGCGCGGGCAGGATGAGATCCATCACACCGGATCTCGCCTGCCCCGCCCGTCAGCCCATCCCCCCTAGCTTCATTCTTGAGTTTTTCTATATCTGGTGTGCCCCTCGCCGCGTGTCCCTGGTATAGAATCATAGAATCGCCAAGGGGCGGGCGGGGTACATTCATTTTGAGATCCGTTCTCATTCCAAATGTGGATAACTGGATCCACTCTCATCCAAACTGTGGATAACGAGAACGGATCTCATTTTCCTAGAAAAAGGTCAATTTGCGTTCGCGGGCGATGATACTCTCGAGAAGCCCCAAAGACGCCATATTGGCAAGCAACGCGCTTCCTCCTGCACTCAAAAACGGCAGCGGGATCCCGGTCACCGGCGCCAAACCAACATTCATCCCAATGTTAATCACAACTTGCACAGCAAACATCGCCCAAATCCCCCACGCCACAAACAGCCCAAAGTCGTCTTGCGCGCGTTTGGCAATGCGAACCATCCGAAGCTGCAAAATCAAAAAAAGTCCGAGCACGACCATCGCCCCAACAAATCCCAATTCCTCCGCAATGACAGCAAAAATAAAATCATTCTCTTGCTCGGGCAAAAAGTTCAAGTGACTCTGCGGCCCTAAGCCCAACCCTCGGCCAGTCCATTGACCCGACCCCACCGCAACAATCGACTGAATAATGTTGTACCCTTCTTCAAGCGCGTACTTCGGATTATCCCGATCCACAAACACTAAAATCCGATCGCGCTGATACGGTTTTAAAAAAAACAAAAATCCGAGCACGGCAACTCCAACGAGCGCGACAAGAATGACAACTATTTGTGACCGTCGAATGCGCGTTGCAAAAAGCATGCCGAGCCAAATCGCGAGCAAGACAAGCGACGACCCAAGATCCGGCTGCAACAACACGAACGTAACGGTAGAAAGAGCCATGGCCGCACTCCCGGCAATCGTACGCCACGAATCGTGGGTGTTCATGTGATTCGTAAAATACGCCGCGAGTGCCAAGATCATCATGGGCTTGACCAGCTCCACCGGCTGGAACTGAACCGGCCCAATAAAAAACCATCCTGTCGTCCCGCGAATGGTTGTTCCAAACACAAGCACGGCACCGAGCAGCACAAGGCCGGCAACATACAACACCACGCCGTAATTTCGGAACAGCCGATAATCGAGCAGCGTGAGAATCACTACTATGATGCACCCAAGCCCGACCGCAATCATCTGCGTGGTGAACCGGCTCAGATCAACCGTCTCCCCGCTTGTGCCAATGCTATACAAAACCGCGCCGCCAAACGCGACGAGGAGGAACACAGCGAGCAAGAGAATACTGTCAAGCCGCCGAAAAATGGACAAGCGGTCCAAGATGCGCATAGGAGATGTGGGGAATGCCTGCCTGCCGACAGACAGGAGTCCCCTCATTAAAACTCTCCGGGGATGTCGGTATCCAAGGGGCGCAACACATTCTCTTCGTCAAACACATCCACGCTCGGATACAGCACAGCACGCGAGACCCCACTATACACGCTTGGCCAAATGATTTCAACTGCCCGCTCCTCCCCTGATTTCAGCGTGGCAAGAGTCGTGGTTTTTGCCGCGACCGGTTGATCGCCGCGAAACAGCACGCCGGTCACCTGAACATTTTGAAACCCGACAACCGATGCGTTGGAGATGGTTGCGGTCACGCGATGGAATTGTCGCGTTCCGCTGCTTTTCTTTTTGCCAGGTTCCGGCGCAAGTGATGCGTCGACGATTTCAATGGTTGGCGTGCTTGTGGTGAAGCGAGGCGCAGGAAACGTATCACGATTTGCCACTCGCTGCCAGCTCCACTGCACTTTTTCAACAGTTGTTGCGCCCGCTGTAAACTCTTTATTGGCCACGTCGGCCGCAAGATATTTCTCTTCGTTCGGCAAGATGTATCCGGAAATCATCCCAAGAGATTCCTCTCCACTCTTGACTTCAAGAATCACCGGCGATACGCCCCAGTAGATATTCGGGTTTGTGAGCTTGACCATGAGTTGAACGGTGTTTTGATCCACGCGCACCACACTTGCCTCGGAGATGGTAACCTTCTTTGCTCCGAACTCTGCGCGATAGCTGTCAAAATTGACTCCGCTTGCCAAAATTTGCGCTTGGATCCGCGCCACCTCTTGTCGCCCGATCATGAGTTGAATGAACATGTACAAGATGAACAGCAAAAATCCCGCATCGACGATCAGGAGGAGTAGCGTGCGCGTTTGCTTGAGTTGGTATTTATGCGTCACCCACCAGTACGCAAGACTCAATCGCTTGCGACCCAGTGGGGGGAGGAGCCCGGGTTCGTTTGACATGGAGATATGATACCACACAACAGCGAGCATTGGAATAATCTGGCGAAATGTGGTATAAAAAAGGGTGCTGCCGGTCTGTGCACATGTCCAAAGCTTAGCTTTGGACAGCTTATTCTTAAAACGTCCACTCTATGTTCGATACGAGTAAAGACCTTTTGAATGTGGTCATTGCGTTTAGTGTGCTTTTGTTCACGGTGTTTCTTGTCTGGATCATGTATTACATCGTGCAGATTTTGAAGCAGGCCAACACGACGCTCGCTGAACTGCACTCGACCATGCACAAGATGGGCGAAACGCTCGACCTCATTCGCGACAAAGCCACATCCATGGTTGCCACGATTTCCACAATGGGCGCAGGCATGAAAGAGGTGCTGTCATTCATCGAACGACGGCGCGCGTCTTCCAAGCGTAAAGAGGAGAATGTGACCGAAGAAGAAGTATGAAGTATAGAGTGAAATAACGACGGGTGGCAGCGGGAAAGCGGTCACACCGAGCGTAGTCGCGAGCGAAGCGAGCATGGAGCGAGGTGTGACAGGGCGCCCGCTGACAGGACCCGTGGGGATTTCCCTTACTTATGGCATTTGTTCACCTTCATAACCATAGTCATTACAGTCTCCTCGACGGATTGACCAAGATTCCGGAGATGATTTCGCGTATCAAAGAACTGGGCATGAACGCCGTCGCGCTCACTGACCACGGCTCGATGTACGGCGCGATTGAGTTCTACCAGCTCGCGAACAAAAACAATATCAAACCCATCATTGGCGTGGAGGCGTACATTGCCCCGAACCGCCTCACGGATAAGCGACCGCGCGTTGATGACCGGCCGAGCCACCTGACGCTCCTTGCCAAAACAACCGAGGGCTACCATAACCTCATCAAGCTCGTTTCCATCGCGCACACGCAAGGGTATTACTATAAGCCGCGGATGGATATGGATGTGCTGGCGCAGTATCACAACGGCATCATTGCGTTATCTGGATGCTTAAACGGGCTCATCCCTCGTGCGATTTTATCGAATCAACCCGAAGCGATCAAGCGCGGCATTCAGCGGTTCGTCACCATTTTCGGCGACGATTTTTATTTTGAACTGCAACCGAATTTTGCCGAAGGCAAACAGCCCGTGGTCAACAACGCGCTCGCTGAACTTTCGAAAACCAAGGGCGTGCGGTTGGTGGCGACAAACGACTGCCACTACGCTCGGCCTGAAGACGCCGAATCGCAAGATATTCTGCTCTGCATTCAAACGAAAAAGAAAAAAGCTGATACGGATCGCATGTCATTTGGCGATTCAAACTGTTCCATCACGTCTGAACACGATATTCGTGCGCAGTTCCCTGATCACCAAGAAGCGATTGACGAAACAGCGCGCATTGCCGATGCGTGCCAAGTCGAGATTGAATTTGGCAAGTCCATACTCCCCCACTTCGACACACCGCATCCGAAAACCGCTGAAGAATATTTACGAGACTTATGCGAGCAAGGACTTGTCACTCGCTATGGGAGAGGAGGAGCGACGCCGACGGTGCGCGCGCGACTTGAATACGAGCTTTCAATTATTACGCAGGCCGGCTTCTCCTCCTACTTTTTGATTGTGCAAGATTTTGTGAACTGGGCAAAGAAGAATGGAATTGTCGTGGGGCCCGGTCGTGGCAGCGCTGCTGGCAGTCTCGTCTCGTATCTCTTGAATATTACCAACCTTGACCCGCTGACATATAACTTGCTGTTCGAACGATTTTTGAATCCGGAACGTATTTCCATGCCGGATATTGACTTGGATTTTGCCGATGCGCGACGTAGTGAAGTGCTCGCGTATGTTGAAGAGCGGTATGGCAAAGATCATGTGGCGCAAATCATTACGTTTGGAACCATGGCTGCGCGGGCGGCGGTGCGAGATGTCGGCCGTGTGCTTGGACTTTCGTATGGCTTTTGCGATCGGATCGCAAAAATGATCCCCATGTTTACATCGCTCTCCGAAGCGCTCACGAGCAACGCGGAGTTGAAAAGCGTGTACGACAGCGACCCGGACGCAAAAACGCTTCTTGACGGAGCACGAAAACTCGAAGGGTCTGCGCGCCACACCTCCACGCATGCGTGCGGAGTCGTCATCACCAAAGAAACACTCACTGAATACATGCCGATTCAGTATGCCGCGCCAGACGACCCAACCATCATCACGCAATACTCATTGCACCCGATTGAAGATTTAGGGTTCTTGAAGATTGATTTTCTTGGGCTGAAAAATCTTACGATCATTGAAAACGCGATTGCGATTATCGAAAAAACGGCGGGCGAGAAAATCGACATGGATCACATCCCGCTCGACGACGCCAAAACATTTCGTTTGTTCAAGCGCGGGGATACGACGGGCGTGTTCCAGTTAGAAAGTTCGGGCATGAAGCGGTATTTGCGCGAGCTCAAACCTACTGAACTCGAAGATATTATTGCCATGGTGTCGCTCTATCGGCCCGGACCCATGGAACTTATTCCGGATTATATCGCCGGCAAGCACGGAACAAAAAAAACCACGTACCTCCACCCCAAGTTGGAACCCATCTTGGGGAAAACGCATGGCATTGCGGTGTATCAAGAGCAAGTGCTGCAAATTGCGCGAGACATTGCCGGTTTTACCCTTGGCGAAGCCGACCTCTTGCGTAAAGCGATCGGAAAAAAGATTAAAGAGTTGTTGTTGGAGCAGCGAGAAAAATTTATTCGCGGCGCGATTGCAAACAACGTGCCACATGTGATTGCTGAAAAGCTGTGGGATTTTACTGAACCGTTCGCGCGCTACGGATTTAACCGCAGTCACGCCGCGTGCTATGCCATGATTGCCTACCAAACCGGATACCTGAAAGCCAACTACCCAGCACAATTCATGGCCGCGCTTCTCACCTCTGATCAAGACAACACGGACCGCATTGCCATTGAAGTTGAAGAATGTCGTGCCATGGGAATTGACGTGCTGCCACCGGATATCAACGAAAGCTATTCCACCTTTACGGTTGTGAAAGAGAGCGTTGAAGCCGGCAAACCGCGCATCCGTTTTGGGATGAAAGCCATTAAAAATGTGGGCAGTAATATTGTGGATGTGATTATTCAAGAGCGCAAAAAAAATGGCAAATATGCGAATCTTGAAGATTTCTTGCGCCGCGTTCACTCGAAAGACCTAAATAAAAAATCACTCGAGAGCTTAGCAAAATCCGGCGCGCTGTCCCCTCTGGCCGAACCGAACGAAATTTTGTACAATATGGATACGTTGCTGCGTTTTGCGAAAGACGTGCACGCTGCCGTCTCGAGCGGCCAAGCGAATCTGTTTCAAGGAGTTGCGGTTGGGTCTGCGCCTCGGCTCACGCTCAAGCAAGTCGCCCTTGTCCACATCGCCCAAAAACTTTCGTGGGAAAAAGAGCTTCTCGGCTTGTACATCTCTGGCCATCCGTTAACCGAGTTTGAAGAAATCTTTAAACCCTTCCCCAAGATTCGTGATCTTCGCGAGGCGCCAAAAAAATCTGACACGTCGATTGTGGGAATCATTCATGCTGTCAAGCGCGTCACGACAAAAAACGGCGAGCTCATGATTTTCGCAACAGTCGAAGATGCAACGTCATCCATTGAAGTGATCATTTTCCCGAAAGTGTATCTGGATGAACCGGCGGTGTGGGCTGAGGGCAATGTTGTACAAGTCGACGGTCGTGTCTCAACGCGCGATAACGAAATCAAATTCATTGCATCCAAAGGCACGGTGATCGATCTGGAAAAAGCAAAGCAGAATCCTCCGACTCCGGTCGTGAACAATCGAACAAAATTATTCCAAGGCACGTCCTCGGGTGAGCATGCATTGCGTGTCGTCATTCCAAATGATGCCTCAAAAAACATCATTCAGGAGCTTCAGCAAATCTTTACTACCCATCCGGGCCACCACGCTGTACAGTTGGTGATCCGCGGAAAAATACTCGCGACCAAAACGCGCACCAATGCCAACCCCGAAGTCGTGAAGCAACTTGAATCCGTGGTCGGCAAAAACGCCTTTCAGATCTATTAAATGCCCAAAACAAGACGTAAAACGCGAGAAGCGAAAAAACCGTCGACAAAAAAACCACTTTCTTCCGTGGAGCGGACATATCGGAATATCTTTTTTGGATTCGCCGCAATTACGGTTCTTGTGGTGTTGTTCGTCCTGTATTTTTCTTTGTCAAAAACAACGATCACGATCACGCCGAAAGATGTGCCGGTCTCCACAACGTTTCACGTTTCCGTTCGCACCGGACCGAATGAGAGCGATGTGCTCCCGACGCTTCGCGGAGAATTTTTGGAAAAAACGCTGACGCGCACCGAGGCATACACCGATCTTACCTCGACCGAAAAACGCGAAGTCAAAGCCACCGGCAAAGTCACGATCATCAACAATTACTCGAAGGCGCAACCTCTTGCCCCGACAACGCGCTTGCTCTCCAACACTTCCAACGTGCTGTTTCGGACACAAGATCTTGTCACGGTACCGGCTGGGGGGTCGGTGACCGTCGATGTGGAAGCGGATCAGCCGGGTGAGGCCGGCGGGATTGGCCCGGAAAAATTTACTATTGTCGCATTGTGGCCGGGCTTGCAAAGCCAAATCTATGGCGAAAGTTCAGAGCCCATGTCTCTTGGCGTCAAGGATGTGATGATTGCAACGGAAGACGATATTCTTGCCGCAAAAGTGAAAAACCGCGAGGCCATTTCCGAAGAGGCGTTTGCTGCGCTCGAAGCTCAAGCAATCGAAGAAGCGCGCGCCTATCCGGTCTCGGAAAAAGCAATCAACCGCGTCATTCTTTCAGAAGACGTGGATGTCAAACCGGATGCGGAGACAGACAGTATTCCTGTCACCACCGAAGCGCGTTTTACAGCTGTGCTGTTTGATCCGGTTGAGCTGGCGGAAGTCGCGCGCTCGCATCTTGAAGAGAAAATCGAAGACCACGTCGAGCTCGAGACCTTCACTCCCGATATGGTGTCATTCGAGCTTGTAAACATTGATGTGGCAGGCGGAGTTGCCGAACTCAAAGTCACCGCCGATGCAACAACGCATCTCAAGCTTTCTCATCCCGTGTTCGCGCGTGTGCAATTCACTGGCCGCGATGCGCAAGATATTCGCACGTATCTTCTCGACTTTGAAGAAATCGAAAAGGTTGACGTAGAGTTTTTCCCCTTCTGGGTCACCAACGCTCCATCGCTTGTTGATCATATCGAAATCAACATCATCGAATAGCGCTCTCGTGATGCGAGCGGTTCTGGATTTCTTGAATCACCACCGTGACTCGGTGCTCGGATGGCATTTCCAGAACAAGCCGTTCACCCGTGCGCCTTCCCATCAATGCATACGCGAGATGCGATGATGGACTGATTTTGCCGAGCACAGGATTTTCTTGCCCTTCGTGAACAATCTCGTAGGTGTAGAGAATCCCATGCCCGCCAATGTCGAGGGTCACGATGGACCCAACGTCAACGTGTTTCATAGGTGTGCCGTTTCCCGCGCCCAGATCACTCGAACGAATCCATGTGGAGTGGTGGGCGTCCCCATCATGAATCAAATGTCAAGCCGACTCATCTGGACGCGGGCTGGCGTTTTTGTGGAGAGGTTCTCCACGCGATAGCCAAGCAGTTGGACGGAGCAATCGGCCGTGATTCCTCTGTCTGGTGTGCTTAGCTATCGTGTAAAGGATCTTTTCCTGATTTTGTCCGGAAGTTATCCGGAGCCTACAGCGACGGCTCTCGAGCGCGACGGCGCTGTTTTTACATTGTTTACCTAGGAATTTCGAGGGATAGCGTTTTTGCTCTTCGAGATGCGACGGCGCTAGGGTATAGCGACGGCGCTGTTTTTCTCCTTTCATTGTATCATTTCAGGAGGCGCAGTCAAGAGATCCGCTTCAGTCACCGCGAGAGGCGCTGCTTCGGGCCGCGTCGACCGACCCCACCGGGTCGGTCGCGCTTTGCCTCGCGCTCGCTCGTCCCGCACTGTCATCCGTCGACTGACGTGTGTCATCCTGAGTCCGCCAACGGCGGACGAAGGATCTCGTGCGGGACACCGTGGCCGCTCGCTGCTCTCGGGATCCCTTCGCAGCATCCTCTTCTGGTGACCTTGCCGATACACGCGTCATAACCTGAACATTTTAGTCACTCGCGAGAAGCGAAACGACGAAGCAATCTCTACATCCTCCGCTCGCGTTCAGAAAAAAACCAAAAAAAGAGGGGGGAGCCGGGCTGAGCGCGTCACGCGCACGAACCCGAGCTCCCCTTCTCCCCTACCCGAGTGGCGAGCCCCGTATCGCCACCGGGCGATCCCGTACCGGTCGCATCACACGACTCATGGGATTCGCGTGTACAACCTCTCCTCGCTGATCGGGAAGCGGGGCACGAGCTGCCGAACCCTGGCCAGATCGTGCACCTTCAGCGCATCGTAGAACTCGATGAGCTGGCTTGTCACCGGTCCGGGCGCATTGCCCACGAACGGAGCGTTGACGAACGTGGGGCTGTACTGACCGACCCTGACCTGGTCGACCGGCGTTACCCCTGCCCAGGTTCCCGCGAGGAAGACCTCTTTTGCCTTGAGGAGTTCCCCCATGCAGAACTTCCCACTGATCACCCTCCGACCGAGTGCCTCCGCGGCTTCCCAAACAATCCGCCCGGTGATGCCAGGCAGGACATCGCACTCCTCGTCGGGAGTACAGAGAGCCCCATCCTCGCGGACGAACCAGAGATTACTCCCGGTTGTTTCCGCCAGATGCCCCGCATGAGAGAGGAGGAGCGTCTCCTGCGCCTCATAGATCAGGGCTCCCATAGACTTGCGTGACGCGTAGGGGCCGTAATTGAAGGCCCCCTTGAGGTGAGGCGCGCCGACCTCGCGACCTGGCCGACGGCTCCGATCCCCTTCGAGCGGGATCCACATCGTGGCGCCACGACCACTGTGCGAGAGGTACTTCCTCCGCATCCAGGTGAGGATCAAAAGCACCCAGTGCTGCAGCGTGAAGTTGACCCCACCGCGGGTCGAGGCCGGGAGCATGTAGGGCCGAATGTAGAGCGGCTCTCCGTCCCCAAGCTCACCGAGGTTGTGAGATGCCAACTGAACGATCCAGTCGAGCAGATCCGCGGGCGTGAGATCGCCGGAAGCGATCAGCCTCAGCTCCTCAGCACTCCTCACCAGTCGCTCCGCGTGTGCCGAACCTTCGAGAATGTAATACTCCCCATCCTCCACGGAGCGGTCGGCGCCGATGCCCTCGAAGAGCATCGTGCCGTAGACCCCGTGCATGGAGGGAGGAAGGCCGGAGAGATGCTTCGGAACGATCCGCGGCGGCAGACCCTTGCCTGCCACGAGACGCAAGCAATGTACGCCTTCCCATTCGGGATAGGCGAACGGGCCGCCTGTTTCCACCACCGGAATTCGCGTAGACATCCGTTTCCCCTTTCGTTCGCCTTGTTCAAGGCAAACAGAATAGTGGACCAGCGCCTGGCGATCCGCCAGAAGCCGCCTCAAATGTACTGATTTTTTCGGTTTTCGTCAATAACATAAAACAAGATCCGTTCTCGCGAGTCAAGAACGGATCTTGTTTTATCCTGTTTACATCATCCGTTTCAGCTTGCGGCGGAAGCGCCACTCATTGATATAGTCAGCAGAAATTACCGTGATGCCGGCCACAATAGACTCGGTGGAGCCGATCGCGGCAAGCACCCATCCATTGTGCATCACGCCAAGCAGCGCGCCCGCAATACCGGCAAACGGGGCAAGAGAAGCGCCGAGCAACAACCCGAGCCGAGCCGGATTGGTAAAGTCTTGAATGAGCGCGAGCTTCCAACCTGCTTTTGTTGAAAGAGAAGTGAGTTTATTCTCTTCTATGAGTCGGCGAACGTTTCGATGATACATGAAAATGGATTGGATCGCGGTGGTGAGCGATAACGCAACAGCCGATAACCCGAATACCACGCCGGCCGTGATCAGTCGATCTTCTTCAATAAAATGCTCTACCTGAAACGCACCATATGTTGCAACGGCAAAGACGGGCACAAGAACGCGGCCGCGTTTGGCAAGCTCTCTCCAGCTAAATCCTGATCCGCGCAGCGCCATGATCTCGGCTGATTCACCTAACAGATCATCAGCCGACGCGGCAAAAATCTTGCCTATGCCGCTTGCGAATTTTTCAAGGACATGTGCGATCGGCCCGACAATCAACAACGCCTTCACGATGGTTTGCGCAATCTGCGTCCGCTCGCGCGCGTTATCTGCAACGACACGAAACACCGAGTAATCAATGGAGATCGGGTACAGCCGCTCCGAAAGCTCTGTCATGAACGTTTGCTCTTCAAACGAAATCCCTTTGTTCTCCTCGTCAATCAACACGAGTTTTTTGAATCGCAATCGATCGCGTACAATCATCTCCACAGCGTTATTCAAATCTCGGTCGTGTGCTTTTGCACGCGCGTGATCCTGGTCAGTAAAAATCGGGTGATGCTTTTCGCGTAACAGTTTTGGCAGCCACGTGACAATGTAGTTCTGTTGGCTGTAGACACTAATCGTATGAATGGCATCCAACACATTCTTGGGCGTTTTCAACACCGTGCGCACACCGATCGCTTTGCCCGATTCCAAAATCTTTCGGACGCGCGGTGTATACTCCGGATACTTTGTGAAAAGATACCGAATCTCGGCAGGCAAAAATTTCTCCCAGTCGCATTCTTCAGGGAGCGAAATGACATCGAGCTTGTAGGTGCCGATGGGCGATTCTTTCGGTTGGTGAGTGAAGCGTTCGACAAACATAACGGGCGTAGCATAGCCGATTTTTGGCGTTTTGTAAAGGCTCGCCCTGGGCGCCGCCATCCAAGTTGACAAATCTCAGCGTTCGGCCTAGAATACATCCACTGTGGTGAATGGCAGAGTTACCACCTCTGCTCCGGCGACGGATCCTACATGGACCAATCTGCAGGCAAATTCAACAAAGCGTCTCGCGTTTTTAGAACGCGAGGAAGATGGGTGGAACCGCTCTTGCCACTTGGCCGGAGTCCCAGGATGACATTAATTGTTCATGCTGGTTTTTTGTATGGAAAACGCACAACACGTCGAAAACATTCGCCACACATGCGCTCATGTGCTGGCACGCAGTATGCTCAAACTATTCCCGGGCACAAAACTTGCCATTGGCCCGGCCATCGAGCATGGTTTTTACCAAGACTTTGAACCACCGCGGCCGATTACGGATAAAGACCTTGCTGCGATTGAAAAAGAAATGCGAAAGTTTTTAGCGCATGGCCACGGGATGACAGGAGAGAAGGTGTCTGTGAAAGAAGCGCGCGAGTCGCAAAAGCCTCATCCGTACAAACTTGAAATCATTGACGAGTTAGAGCAAGAAGGCAAGGACATTACCTTGTATACGATGGGAGACTTTGTCGATTTATGCCGCGGCGGACATGTTGAAAATACCAAAGAGATTAACCCCAAAGCCGTAAAGCTCACAAAAGTTGCTGGTGCGTATTGGCGTGGAGATGAAAAAAAGCCCATGCTCACTCGCATTTACGGTTTAGCGTTTGAAACACCGGAAGAGCTGAAAGCGCATATGACCATGTTGGCCGAAGCGGAAAAGCGCGATCACCGAAAGATTGGCAAAGAGCTCGATTTGTTTGTTTTCTCGGAACTCGTCGGGTCAGGCTTGCCGCTCTTTACTCCTCGCGGAACAGTGATTTTGTCGGAGTTCACCAAACTCATCTACGAACTGCAAGAGCCGCATGGATATTTGCGCGTGGATATTCCGCATTTGGCAAAACCCGAGCTGTATAAACGATCGGGACACTGGGACAAATTTAAAGATGACATTTTCCATGTTCGCGGCAAACACGATTCGGAGTTTGTGTTGAAGCCGATGAACTGTCCGCATCATGCGCAGATTTATGCATCACGGCCGCGGAGCTATCGTGACCTCCCCTTGCGATACGCCGAAATTACCAAAATGTACCGCGACGAAAATCCCGGGCAGTTGCAAGGGTTGTCGCGCGTGCGTTCGATTACCATTGACGATGCGCACGTCTTTTGCCGACCCGACCAAATCCACAACGAAGTCATGAACATGATCGACATTGCCGAGGCTGTGTACAAACTGTACAACATAAAACTCACTCCAATACTCTCCGTTCGTGATCCAAAAACTCCAGAAAAATATCTTGGGACAGATGAAGGATGGGCTTCTGCCGAAGCCACACTCAAGAAGGTGTTGAAAGATCGCGGCATAAAGACATTCGATCTTGACACTGGCGGCGCGGCGTTTTACGGGCCAAAGATCGATCTGTCAGGCATTGATGCGATTGGCCGCAAGTGGCAGCTTGCGACATTCCAAATCGACTTCAATCAGCCCGAAGGGTTAGATTTGACCTATGTTGACGAGCGCGGTAAAGAGGTGCGGCCGGTCATGATTCACCGCGCGCTGCTCGGATCGATGGAACGGCATCTCATGGTGCTGCTCGAACATTTTGCCGGAGCATTTCCCGTGTGGCTTTCCCCTGTCCAGATTGCGCTTTTACCCCTTTCCGAAAAACACATTGACTTTGCGCGTACCCTTTCGCAAGAGTTCAAATCTCATGGAGTCCGAGTTGACGTTGATGAGAATAACGAAACCGTGGGCAACAAAATCCGTAAAGCCGTCAAGCAAAAAGTGCCATATCTCATCGTCCTTGGAGACAAAGAAGTAAAAAGCGGGTCACTTCCTATCCGTTCTCGCGGCTCAAAAGAATCTCACGAGATGGTTAAGAACGATTTTATAAAAAAAGTTTTGGAAGAAATTAAAGAGAGAAAATGATGAGAAGTGGGAAGGATGGACACATGTTTCTAAGCGGCATATCCCGCAGGCAATTTCGGCTTGGTCCGAAGCTCGAAGAGCTGAGGCGAAATTGCCGAGGGAAAAGAACGATCGGCTGCTGGAGCCGATCGATTCTGGTGCCGCGTGAAACATGTGTCCAGCCGCTCCCACATGCATTTCAAACTATGATTATCCTGTGACATGAGATCACTAAAGCAAAAAACGTACTATCCCTTCGTCCTTGGTTGCGCGATGAATTACGCCGATGCAGAACGGGTAAAATCAGTTCTCGAAACATTAGGATATGTTGAAGGCCAGCAAGAAGAGAAAGCTGATCTCATCCTTGTGATGTCGTGTTCCGTTCGGCAAAAAGCGATGGATCGGATTTATGGCAAGGGCAAGATTTGGAATCAGTGGAAAAAAGAACGGCCGCTGTTTACGGTGCTGTCAGGATGTGTGCTTCCAGAAGATCGACCAAAGATGAAATCGATCTTTGACGTGATCTTTCAAATTAAGGAAGTGGACAAGCTCGGCGAGATGATTTCGAAACGCGTGAATGAGTATGAAGATATCATCCCGGGAAGTGCGTATTTTAAGATTCCACCGAAATACTCATCCAGCTTTCAAGCGTTTTTGCCCATTCAAGCCGGCTGCAACAAGTTTTGCACCTACTGTGCTGTTCCCTACACGCGCGGGCCGGAGGCGTATCATCCAGCGTCACAAATCATGGAGGAAGTTGAAGATCTTGCCCGCCGCGGATTCAAGGAGATTACCCTTCTTGGCCAAACAGTGAACTCATACAAAAATACCGAGGAGCCAGACGCGCACATCCAAACATTTGCTGATCTCTTGCGATTCGTTGCTGAAGCGGCTCCGCGTACATGGATTCGGTTTATCTCTCCCTACCCGACCGATTTTACCGAGGAATTGGTCGAAGTGATTGCAACGCACGACAACATTTGTAAAACGATTCACATGCCCGTGCAGTCGGGAAACAACGAGGTCTTGCGGCGGATGGCGCGTAAATATACACGCGAGCAGTATCTTGAAAAAGTTCGGATGATTCGCGCCGCGTTGCCCGATACATCTTTGACCACCGACTGCATCGTAGGATTTTGCGGAGAGACCGAAGAGCAGTTTCAAGATTCGCTTGCATTATTTGATGAAGTCAAATTCGATATGGCATTTACCGCGCAATACTCCCCTCGCCCTGGTACGACAAGTGGACGGTTTTTCAAAGATGACGTTCCGCGCGAAGTCAAAAAAGACCGCGAGGAGCGATTAACGAAAGTTCTTGCCAAGCATTCTGCCGCGTTCAACGCGCGATTGGTTGGCAAAAATCTCCCTGTGCTCATCGAAAAAGAAAAGGTTGGATTCTACCACGGCCGAACCGAGCACAACAAACCTGTTCGGGTTCCTGCCATCTCCGATGGTGAGCAGCGCGTCGGTGCATTTGCTGATGTGCGCATCACCTCTTCAACCACGTGGAATCTTACAGGGGAACTCATGCAATGAACACCAATCGCCCGAAATTGATTGTGATTCTTGGTCCGACTGCATCGGGCAAATCCACTCTTGCCATTCAGCTTGCCAAAAAGTTCAACGGATACATTCTTTCGGCTGATTCGCGCCAAGTGTATCGCGGAATGGATATTGGAACAGCAAAAGTCACAGGCCGAAAAACGCGTGTGGCAGGATTTCCTGCGATCGTGTCACAGGGAGTACACCATTTTTTGATTGACATCAAAAACCCTGACCAAACATGGACACTTGCCGACTTTCAAAAGGCCGTCAAGCGCATAACGACTCGCCTGCGAAAACATCCTTCATTCTCGAAAAAAATCCCGTTTCTTGTTGGTGGGACAGGTCTGTACATTTCTTCGATTGTTGAAAACTGGGATTTGCCAAAAGGCGCTCCGGATTTGGCTCGACGGAAACGACTTGAAAAACGAACGCTTGACTCGCTTGTCAAAGAACTCAAACGAAAAGATCCGGCCTCTGCAGCGCTTCTCGATCTTCAAAATAAACGTCGCGTTGTGCGCGCCCTGGAGTATGTGCTTTCTACAGGCCATTCATTTTTGAAGAATCAGCAAAAACGGCGACCGGAATTCGACATCCTTCAACTTGGACTCGCCGTGCCGGATGCCGAACTCACTCGCGCCATGACTCGACGCGTGCGGTCAATGATACGTCTCGGCCTTGTACGTGAAGCGAAAAGACTTCCCAAAAAATATGGATGGGACTCACCAGCGATGAGTGGAATCGGGTATACAGAAATTCGGTCATACCTTAAAGGCACGCTTTCGCTCGATGACGCGGCACAACAGATTGTCACCCACACACGCCAATACGCAAAACGCCAGATGACGTGGTTCAAACGCGACACATCAATCCAATGGTTTCAACGCACAGGAGAAGCAAAAACGATCGTACAAAAATTTTTTTCAACACAGAAGACACAATGAAAAGAACAAAAATATTTCTTCGAGAGCATAGCACAGAATGTGCCCTCATTGCGGTCACGGTCGTTCTCTTTTTTCTCCTCACCTACCCCCTTGTGTTTTCCTTTCACAAGGCGCTGATCGGGACACTTCTTTCGACAGCAGGCGATCAATTTCTTTTCTATTGGAATTACTGGTGGATCCGATTTGCGATCCTTGATCTCCATACAAATCCATTCCTGACCGACTGGGTATTTCTTCCGTACACGAATGTGCTCGTCATGCACACGCTGATGCCGCTTCAGGGCATTCTCTCTCTGCCGTTTCAGCTTCTTCACCTCCCGATCCCTCTCATCATGAACACGTTTTTGCTTCTTTCATTTGTCATTGGGGCGCTTGGAATGTACAAAACGGTTTTTCTCCTCTCGCGCGATCGAGCAGCGTCGTTCGCCGCTGCGCTTCTCTTTACATTTTCTCCAATCATCCTGAATCGTCTTCCCGGACATTATGCGTTTACGATTATTTGGTATGTTCCATGGGTGTTGTATCATACGATCGCGCTTTTCTCGAATCCCTAGCAATGGAAAAAGCGTGGCGTGTGGATCGGCGCGCTTCTTGCTGCTGCGCTGTATCACGATCCGAGCATCACACTTTATCTCCTTCTCTTCATATTCGTGTTGCTGATCTTTGTTACTGCACAAGGCCGCTTACGAGAATTGATAAAGCCGTTCATTCTTGCGGGCGCGATATCTCTCGTTGCGGCACTTCCTATGCTCATCACCGTACGGGGGCGGGCATTGGAAATGCGGCCACCGTCAGTCAGCGAATACCTTGCCTTTTCTCCATCGCTCGTAAGTTACATTCTGCCAGCTTCCGATCACCGTCTTTTCGGCACCGAACTAAAGAATGAAATCACCGATCGTTCGCGCGAGAATGATACGTTTCTCGGATATGCGTTCCTTCTCCTTATCGCTCTTGCCGCTGCTTCGTGGCGCTTCACGCAAACCGATCGCCCACCTCTTGTGAGGCTTTTGTGGATCGTCTTTTTTCTGACGATTGTGCTCTCGTTTGGCGCAGCTCTTCGAGGGAGGACGGAATACTATGCTTTAGGAATGGGTTCGAATATTGAAAATATTTTTGCACCGTACGTGCTCTTTCGATACATCCCATATTATTCTCAACTGCATGTCCCTTCGAGAATACTTCTCCTTGCTGTTCCTATTGGCGCGATTCTGGCGGGATGGGGATTTGTGCGTTTCACCGAGCGCTTTCGCATTTCTCGAAAACAGTCGTGGGGTATTGTTGTCGGGATGAGCGTGCTGCTTTTTGTTGATAACTTTCGAATGCCGCTCGATCTTGTCCAACCACCGCAGGCATCTCCATGGCTTACGGAACTCCAAAAGATGGATGGAGATTTTGCTGTTTTTGAACTACCTGTGTATGTGCACGAACGCGACCTCTCGACGTTTGATACATTTGATCTCAACACCTTTCAAACGATTCACGAAAAACGCACGATGAACGGATATCTTTCACGCGCGCCGCGGAAAATATTTATGGATTTGAACGCTCCCGGCATTCGCTACTTAGCGATTCGTGATGAGACCACAGAGGACGATCGGAACCGCGATCTTGTCATGCCGTTTTTTTGGGAACGAAATATGCGATACGCGTTGATGTACAAAACGTATTTTTCGAAAGATGAACAAGAGCAACTTGATTCGTATCTTCGTTCTGTTCTCGAGTTCCCTGTGGAGTTTGAGGATGAGTTGCTCCGTGTGTATACTATTCCATCAGTGTCGCCATGATGGCTTTTTGGACGTGGAGGCGGTTTTCGGCTTCATCAAAGACGATGGAGTTGGCGCTGTCGAGAACGTCGTCGGTGATCTCGTCGCCGCGGTGAGCAGGGAGACAGTGCATGATGAGCGTATCAGGTTTGCATTTGCTCATAAATTCGCTGTTGAGCTGGAATGGTTGCATCTTGGCTTTGCGCGCGGCGGCTTCGGCCTCTGGCCCCATACTTGCCCAAACGTCGGTATACACGACATTGGCGTCTTTCAACATGTCCGAGCTCGTTGAATCCGCAAAGGTATAGGTGCCACCACTGCTCTCGCGCGCGCTTTCGGTTGCTTGGAGAATCTTCGAATCTGGTTCGTGGCCCTCTGGCGCCATAATCACAAGATGCATACCGCCGAGCGCTGCACCTTCAACCCAGGAATTGGCCATGTTGTTCGCGCCGTCTCCGACAAAGACAATCTTCTTTCCGCGATAGTCGCCGAGCTTTTCTTGAATCGTAAACATATCGGCCAAGACTTGGCAGGGATGCAAGAGATCGGTGAGGCCGTTGATCACTGGAATCGTTCCGTTTGTTGCAAGATCAACAACGTCTTGATGATTGAATGTACGGATCATGATGCCGTCAAGATAGCGCGAGAGAACTTTTGCTGTGTCCGCTATCGTTTCCCCTCTTCCAAGCTGAAGATCGTTTCCGGAAAGATAGAGCCCAACTCCACCTAGCTGATAGATGCCGACTTGAAACGACACGCGCGTGCGAGTGGATGGCTTGGCAAAAATCATGCCAAGCGTTTTGCCAGCGAGTATGGCATGAGGTTCACGTCGCTTCTGCTTTGCTTTGAGATCAGCCGTGAGATCGAAGAGTTGCTTCATCTCTTCGGCCGACAGATCCATGATGGAGAGAAGATCTTTTGTCATGTGAGAGAAAATAATTATCTTATTGAACGCGGGTCCTGTCAGCGGGCGCCCTGTCACACCTCGCTCCAGGCTCGCTTCGCTCCCGCTACGCTCGGTGTGACCGCTTTCCCGCTGCCACCCGCTTTCCTAAAAAAATACTTAAACTTGACAATATTTCTCTGTCTCCGTAACTGGGTCTTTTGCTTCTGTAATGCCCCTTCCAACAATGATCACGTCTGCACCCGCAGCAATCACATCTTTTGGAGTGGTGTAGCGCTGGCCACGGGCATCGCCTCCGCCGCCGAGTTTCACGCCCGGCGCGCAGATCAGAAAATCAGACCCGCACATCTCGCGAAGTTTCTTGAGCTCGGACACGTCTCCCCCGTTTCCAATAAAGCCGATCACAAAATCAGGAAACTGCTTGGCGTACTCTACAGATTTGGCTGTGTACTCCTCTGTGATTAAATTGCCTTCGGGGGTCATTTGCGCAAGAAGCAACAACCCGCGTGGTTCGTTAACGCGCGCCGCACCATCCGCCAGTGCCTGAATCGTCCCCGGCCCGGAAACCGTATGCGCGTTCACGATATCCGCCCACTCGGACATGTGATACACCCCTTTTTCATACTGCAACTCAACGGTCTTGCCAATATCCGCGAATTTTCGATCTTCAAAAATAAGAAAGCTGTGTTTGTGTGCCAACTCTTGCAACTGTTCGGTCACTCTCGGCGAAAAATCTTCAACAATGTCAATATGCGTTTTCAACATGCAGACTTTCGGTGCAAGCAGCTCCGCCATGCGCAACAACTCATCAGCCGAGGTATAATCTAATGCAACACACAGTCGAGTTTTCTTTGACTCAATAATTTCTCGAGTTTTTTGAAGAAGTGAATTCATATTAGACTTGATTGGCTTCTAAGAATGCGAAGACTTCTTGCTTCTTTTCGGGAGTGATCTTCCCGAGCTCTTCTAAAACATTCACAACGCTTTTCAATCCGTAGAGTGCGTGGAGTGCATATCCTTTCTCTTCGACCTGCTTTTTGCCGCCTTGTTCGCGATCGACAAGCAAGATCACATCCTCTACCGCTAATCCTTCTTTTTCAAAAATGGCGATGGTATCAAGAATGCTTCCGCCGGTGGTGATCATGTCTTCGATAATCAAACACGTTTGGCCTTTTTCGTACTTGCCTTCGATGAGTTTGTCGGTGCCATATCCTTTGCGCTCTTTGCGCGTGAAAATCATCGGCTTTTCGAGATCAACCGAAACAACCGTGGCGATCGGAAGCGCGGTGTACGGAATGCCAGCGATCACGTCATACGAAAGATCTTTTGCAACATTTTCCATTTTTTCAGCGACGGCTTTGAGCACTTTGGGATGCGAAACGAGAACGCGAAGATCAATGTAGATCGGCGACTGCATTCCGCTTTTGAGTGTGAATGAGCCGAATTTGATTGCTTCGATGTTGAAGAGGTTTTCGATAAACTCTTTGTCAGTCATAGATTTTGGATACGTAAATTAAAGATTGCTTCATTCACTTCGTTTGCCCGTAATGACGGGAATCATACTCGATTCTTCCGCCGATGATCGTCATCACTGGCCAGCCGGTGAGGCGCATGCCTTCAAATGGGCTCCAGCCGCATTTGGTGACGAGATCCTCACGGCGCACCTCTTGTATTTTTTCAAGATCAACGAGCACGAGATCAGCATCCCATCCTTCTTCAATCTTCCCTTTGCGTCCGAGTCGAAAAATTTCTGCGGGTCGAGTTGACATGAGTTCAATCAAACTGTCCAAAGCTAAGCTTTTGCCACTCACAGCGTTGAGCATGAGCGGGAGGCTGGTTTCGACTCCGGGGATGCCCGATGGCGCTTCGCGATACGGTTTTTGCTTTTCGCTCAAGAGATGTGGAGCGTGATCAGTCGCAATACAGTCAATCGTCCCGTCGCGCAAGCCGCTCCATAACGCCTCTTGATCAGCTATCTCTCGAAGTGGTGGATTCACGCGCGCGAGCGTGCCGAGCCGCTCGTAATCATCCGTGGTCAAAAAAAGATGGTGCGGCGTGACATCACAAGTGACCGGAATACCTTTGCGTTTTGCTGTACGAATAAGTTCAACTTCTTCGGCTGTGGAAATATGCGTCAGATGCGCCGGATGTTGTGTCTTTTCAGCAAGATCAATCGCAGTTCGTACGGCAAGAGTTGCCGTTTCGGCATCGCGAATCTCACTGTGAACGTTTACATCCTGACGATCCGCAAACTGCTTTTCACGCGTCTGCAACCGCGCTTCGTTTTCCGCATGAAGAACTAGCGGCAAATCCGTTTCGCGAAACACACGTTCAAGCGCAGCAATGTCATGGAGCAGAAGGCCGCCCGTTGTGGAGCCCATAGTGATTTTAATTCCCACCGCTCCGCAGGATTTCTGAAGTTCTGCGAGGTTGTCTGCAGTCGCTCCAAGATACAACCCAACATTCACAACCGATTTTTTTGCAAGTTTGCGTTTTGCTTCGAGCGCATCAACACTCGTTGTCGGCGGGTTGGTGTTCGGCATGTCCAACACAGTTGTCACCCCGCCCTTGGCCGCTGCTCGCCCGCCGCTTTCAAAATCTTCTTTCTCTCTGTTGCCCGGCTCACGAAAATGAACATGGCTATCAATAACGCCGGGCAGAAGCGTGCCGCCTTTGCAATCAATCTTCTCTCCCGCTGCCGCTCCGCCAATCTGACGAATCACACCATCTTCAAGCGCAACACTCGTCTCTCTGCCATTGACAACACAATTCACGAAAGTACGAATCATGCAAACATCTCCTTTCGTCCCGATCCTTTACGGTGATGCACCCCAAATTCTCGAATCGTGCGTGCCTGTTCATTCGTCACAACAGGTCCATCACAACACACCGGCTGGCCTGTGCCATCCACTGAACATGCTCCGCAAATCCCGTATCCGCATTTCATATAGCGTTCAATGCTGATTTGCGAAGGGACATTATACTTCTCTGCAAGATCAAACACCGCTTTCTCCATCATTTCTGGGCCGCAGGTATAGACAAAATCCACAGAGCCGGTTTTGAGGATGCGTTCAAGCGGTGCCGTGACTCTTCCCTTTTCACCAAATGATCCGTCGTCTGTTGTATAGTATGTTTCTGCATCCAGCTTCGCAAGACGGTCACGAAAAAGAAGTTTATGTTCTGAACGCGCACCGTTGATGAAATGGATTTTACTGCTTTTCGTGCGGAGCTGTTCTGCGAATGTGGCAAGAGGCGCAACGCCGTATCCTCCACCAACCATCACGACATGCTTTGCATTGTCAACGATCGTAAAGGGCTTTCCATATGGGCCGCGGATTCCAACGCGATCACCAACCTTCATCGCCGCAAGCCTTTGGGTGAATGGCCCAATCGCCGCAATCGCAAGGCCGAATTCCTCACCGGTGTCATACGCAATGCTAAACGGTTTTTCGTTCAAGCGGGGAATCCACATCATCACAAACTGCCCAGGTCGCGAATTCAGGCGATGCGAAAAGTAGTACGTTTTGACTCCTTCGGCTTCATCTTCGATTCGCTGAATCGGGAGCATGAGCGGCTGATCATTTTTACAAAGCCAGTCTTTCATACATGAGCAATACCAATAAGCTCTTTGACTGACGAAAAACCTTCCCGCTCCATCCATTCACTCATCTCATCAGTGATGTGCCGAAACACATCAAGACCGCGGTAGTAGATCGCTGTCCCAATTTGCACGGCTGACGCGCCAAGCATCATGAATTCAATCGCATCGTGGCCAGTTGTGACACCACCAACGCCCATAATCGGAATCTTCACCGATTGATAGATATCTGAAATGCACCGCGCGGCAATTGGCCGAAGCGCCGGGCCAGATACTCCGCCGCGACCAAAGTGTAAGACGGGCGCGCGCGCCTCAATATTAAGCTGAATCCCCGGGCCCATGGTATTCACGGCTGTAATCCCATCAGCACCTTCGGCTTCGGCTGCTTTCACAATCTCGCCAATCGGTTGACTGTCAGGAGAAACTTTAATAAAAAGGGGTAGTTTCGTGCGCTTGCGGATCTCGCGCGTGATCTCTGCCGTTGATTCTGGCGTGCCTTGGCCGGCAAGTGTTCCGTAACCCGGAGTGTGCGGACACGATAACACAGCCTCAACCGCGGCAAACTCATCTGATAAAAAATGCTCGGCCATAAATGCAAACTCTTGCGCATCTTTGCCGATGATGCTTGCAATGACCGGCGCGCCAACCTCTTTCAAACCCGAAAACTCCTCTTTCGACGCTTTCCATCCCGCATTCGAATACCCAACCGCATTCATGAATCCACCTTCAATCCCGTGCATATTCGGCGCGTCGTGGCCTTTCCGTTCTTCTTTGCTGATGGACTTGATGACGCACGCTCCTGCGCCTTGGTGAACAACATACTTCAATGAGTCACGCGTCACACCGAGAATTCCTGATGCGAGCACGGTGGGATTCGCAAGCTTCAATCCTGCGAATTCGGTCGAAAGATCAATCATACAAACGAGAGTTCAGATCGGATGAACACATGCTGACAGTAAACGCACTTGAATGTGTACGGCCGATCTTTTCCATTCACCCGCAGAAATCGAGACTCCACCGACTCATGATTCGTAACGCACGATGGGTTTGGGCACCGAAGAATGCTTTTCAGGACCTTTGGAATGCGGATTTTGATCTTTTTCTTCAGTTTATAATTCCGAATGATGTTCAACGTTGCTTCTGGTGCGATCATCGCAACCTGATTGACCTCGTTCGACGTTAATTCTTTGTCTTCGATCTTCACAACGTCTTTTGAGCCCATACGTTTTGAGGAAAATCCGATCCCGAGCGTCACGATATTCTCGTGGTCTAAGAGTTTTAACCGTTCAATGATCTGAATCCCTTTCCGTGCCGGAACATGATCAATCACGGTTCCATTTTTGATCGCGTAAACTTTGAATGCTTTCATAGTTTTCCCAAAATGAGTCCGAGAAGCGCTTGGCGCACAAAGACGCCATTCCCGGCTTGTTGAAAGTAGTAGGCATGCGATGTCTCATCCACATCGCACGCAATCTCACTCACGCGCGGTAATGGATGGAGGATTTTCATGTTCCTCTTTACGCCTCGGAGATGTTCGCGCGATAAGACATACACATTCTTGACCCTCTCATACTCGAGTGGATCACCGAATCGCTCTTTTTGAATCCTCGTCATGTATAAAACATCCACATCTTTGATCACATCCTCAATTTGCTCATGCTCGCTGTATGGAATTCCGCGCTCGGTGAGATACGTAAGATATTTTTTTGGAATAGCTAACACTTTTGGAGCGACGAATGAAAGATGCGGCGAAAAATCTGCAAGCGCTGTCGTGAGAGAGTGAACCGCACGTCCGTATTTCAAATCACCGACCACGGCGACATGCAGCTTTTCGAGTTTCCCTTGCGTTTTTTTGATGCTGTACAGATCAAGAAGTGTTTGCGTCGGATGCTGATTCGCCCCATCGCCGGCGTTGATCACGGGTTTTGCAGAGGCTTCGGCAGCGACGCGAGCAGCCCCTTGATGCGGATGGCGAATCACAATGATATCTGCATACTGTTCGGCCATCTTCGCCGTATCATACACCGTTTCCCCTTTGGCGCGAGAGCTGGATTCGGAATTTGCTACGCCGAGGACACTCCCCCCAAGCCGCATCATTGCGGAAGCGAACGAAAGTTGGGTGCGCGTTGAGGGTTCAAAAAAGAGGCTCGCAAGGATATGGCCGGTCAAGAGCGTTGGCCGCGGCGTTTTCTCGAGCGCCGCCGCGTTTTCGAGTACGTACTCAATTTCATGGCGATTCAGCTCGTCAATCGAGATGATATCTCGTCCCTTGAAGGCGAGTTTTGTCATAGTATAAAAAAAGACCGCTTACGCGGGTGTATGAGAGAGAAAACGCTCTCGCTGCAGCCACGGGCTGCCATGCCAAGATCGCTCATGTTGTGGACGGGCGTTTTCATCTCCGACAGTGTAGCACTGGTTTACGAACCCGTCAAGGCGCCGAAATGGCCACGTGGTGTGGATAATTTCCTTTCATTTTGGTAAACCACTTTTTTGACCAGTGTGCTGGGTTGGTGAATCCTTTTTAAGGATTTTTACCATACCCGTGTTGGCATTCACTTCCACTGTGTCGCCGTTCCGAAGTACCCGAGTCGCAATTTTTGTTCCCACGATGCAAGGCTTGTTCAATTCACGCGCAATAATCGCCGCGTGGCATGTTAGCCCTCCCTCGTCCGTAATAATCGCGCGTGCGCGGTGGCAAATGGCCATAATTTCTGGTCGGGTCATTTCGGTAACCAGAATATTGCCCTTGCCGAAATGATGTATTTGCGAACGCATATCCGCGCTATTATGCACAATGCGTTGTACAGAACCGCGCACTAACCCTCTATGAGCGCTCTTGCCCTTGAATTCTTTGACCCCGCGGGTTGGGTATTTTGCTTCCACCCATTTTTTTATTTTTACAAAATCTTGCCCGACAACAAGCCTGGCTACGCCGTTTATTCTCCAGAAGGCAAATCCACGACTTCGTAAACCGATGATTTTACGGTCAACTTTTTCTTTACTGTGAAGAAGATGCTCAAGCTCCGTGAATGTATATTGGAAAAGGTCGCCAGCTTTGAGATTGTGTGCCGCGGCGATCGTTGCTACTGCGCGCTCATGATAGGGGAATAAGGTTTTTTCCGCTAGTTCTCTCATGGTGAGTCGCAGTTTTGCTATTTTGCGAAAATCAGAAACGCTTTTTTCATCTTTCGCGCCCTCGAACTTTTCTAATCGTACGGCTTCGGTAACAAAGTATACGTTATTCCACGCGCGGAACATTTTGGTGAGCGCAATGAAATCCGAACGCTTTTTTGGGTCTAAACGTATTTGCTGAAATCTTTTAACAATCGCCTGGACTTTTTTGGAATAGCCCAAAAGACGATGGTTTTGTTCGAAGTATTTTTTACCAGCTCGCGCTTCTTGTTCCCATCGATGATGAATAAAATACAAGCGCGACGTATTGCTTTGTTGAAGGCAGAGAAAATTGTCCCTGAAAGGACGCTGTTGGTTGTCGCTTATGACATACAATGGTATAGCAAGCTCTTCTGCCCAATAATCTAATGTCTTAAATGTGTTGTCCAAATAGGGCATGCGAATTTACTCTCGCCTCAAATTCCTTTTAAGAAGTTCGGCAACGACTTGGGGATTAGCTTTGCCTTTTGTTTCTTTCATCACCATGCCCACCAAAAACTGGAGCGCGGCGTCTTTGCCGTTGCGGTAGTCGCTCGCCGGGCCGGCATGTTTTTTAATCACCGCGGCCACGATCATCTCCATCTCGCCAACATCCGCCATCTGGCGCAGATCCAGCTTGTCAATGAGCATCGAAGGGTCGCCGCCGTTTTGCACCATATATGCGAGCAGCTCTTGCGCTGCGCTTGAGTTCACGTGTTTGCGATAGACAAGATGGAGAAGCTCGGCAAAATTTTCCGCGGTGACGTTCATGGTCTCAATCGAAAGGTCATACGCTTTGAAGAGTTTAAACAGCTCTGTTGTGATCCAGCCCACGGCGAGCTTGGTGAGCAGCTTACAATCTTCATCGGTCGGTTTTGTATTCGCATCTTCGGCTTCAACATCTGCGATACTTTCCGTCACCACGCGCTCAAAAAAATCTGCGATCTGTACATCACTTATTAACACCACCGAATCCGAAAGCGCGATTCCATATTCTTCCACGAACCGTTTGCGTTTAGTGTCAGGAAGTTCAGGCAACGCCACGCGCTGATCCTGGATGCGTTCTTTGGTAAAAACAAGAGGCGGCAAATCCGGTTCCGGGAAATAGCGATAGTCGTGTGCTTCTTCTTTGGTACGCATCTCCACGGTTTCGCCTTTCACATCATCCCATCGACGCGTCGTAAGCACGGACGGCGGCGTGCCGGCATCCCACATCGCTGTCTGCCGTTTCACTTCATACTGCAATGCGCGCTCAATGTTTCGGAACGAGTTCATGTTCTTGATTTCCGTTTTGGGATAATATTTTGCTTCACCGACCGGCCGCAGCGAGATATTGGCATCACAGCGGAGCTGGCCCTTTTCCATATCGGCATCCGACACTCCTAAATACTGCATGATGAGTTTAAGCTCGGTGAGATACATTTTGGCTTCTTCGGGCGATCGCACATCCGGCTTGGTCACAATTTCCATGAGTGGAGCGCCGGCGCGGTTAAAATCCACACCGCTTCCACCTCGCGACGTGTGGAGGAGCTTGGCCGCATCTTCTTCTAAGTGCAAGCGCTCAATGCCGACGCGTTTGCGCTTCTCCCCCACCGCAATAATCAATTTACCCTCTTTACCAATCGGTTCATCGTACTGCGAAATCTGATACCCTTTTGGCAAGTCGGGATAAAAATAATTTTTGCGGTCAAACTTGGATTCGTTCGGTACGGCGCAATCCAACGCGAGCGCGGCGCGGATCCCCCAATTCACCGCTTGGTTGTTCAACACCGGCAGTGTTCCCGGATGACCCATGCACACCGGACACACATTCACATTCGGCCGTTTTTCTTCTGAATGGGTCGTAGAGTTTTTGCATCCGCAAAACATTTTCGTCTTGGTCTTCATCTGAACATGCGTCTCCAGACCAATGATGATTTCGTACTGCTGTGCCATAGAGGTGAAAATTAACGAGCGGCGAGAATATCGTTTGCAAGACTCTTGGCGAATGTGCGGGTTTCGGAAATGTCTCCGCCCGTATCAAAGGTGAACACTTTTGTCCCGCGCTCTTCGAACATGGTGCGGAGCTCCGGGGCAAGATAGGCTTGGCGGACGAGCCGTTGGAATTCCTCGCGTTCAAAGAGTGCGTGATCGGATTTTTCGCGCAAGACGGAGCGCTCGACTGCGCGTTTGGGATCGACTGTCACGATGACGAGAACGTCCGGCGGGTTCAAGAGCGCGAATGCGTTGCCCGGGAGCGCGGCGATATCGGCGAGCGGAAGTGATCCATAAATCGCTTGAAACACCAAGGAGGATACCACTCCTCGCTCTTCAATGCAATGGATGCCGCGAAGGCGCGCCGGCACCAACAACTCTCGGTACAAAATCTCTCGGTCAACGGCATAGGCGTGCGCAATCGAGAGTGGAACGTAGTCTGTTTCGCTGCGAATAAGATGCTCGCGAATGTCTTGGCCAATTCCGCTCAATGTCGGCTCGGCTGCTACGCAAATGGCTGACGATTCGACATCTGTAAACGACGGACGATGATGATGTTCTTTTTCAAACTTTCGAATGTCGAAGACGCTTTTTCCGCGCGCCTCAAGTTCTTTGACCATCGTGTCAACGATCGTCCCCTTGCCCGCTCCGTCCATTCCTTCGATCATGGTTAAAAGTCCTTGCGTCATACAACAGGGTACGCGCGTTTCAGTTCGTCGATTTTACCTTCGCGCACGAGCCGCATCTCCACATCTTTATCCGGCTGCGCTGAATGTTTTTGTCCGTTCTCATATTCGTGATATTTCGATTGTGTCAGCCCGTGCATGAGCGCGTCTTCTTCGGAGATGGTGTTCGTGAGTGTTTGAAAAATAATTTGACACATGCGTTCGCCTGGATACAATCGAATGGTTTGCGTGTGCGTGTTATTCCGAACAGGGATGGTGAGATGGCCTTTGTACCGAACGTCGATAATGCCGGAAAGATCAACCGCCAAGCCGCGACGGTTAAACGACGTGCGCGGATACAAGACGGACATGACATCATTCGAGAGCTGCACTTTTTCGAGCGTGGTGACGATCACGAACTCGCCGGGCAGCACTTCAAAGTATTGCCCTTGCGTGAGCGTGATCACTTCGAACAAGTCGCCGTTTAAGGGATTGAGGTAGTCGACGCTCAATGCCTCTCGGCCGCGCTCTGTGAGCGCCCACGTTTTGGGCAGCCGGAACTCATAGCCAAGCCGTAAATCCACGGCATGGGGCTGCATTTGAAATGCGTCAAGAGCCGGCTCAAACGCGAGTTTACCGCTCTGAATATATGCCTTAATTTCGTCTCGTGTTAATACCGACATACAGGCTGTGGATAACCAGATCCGTTCTCGTTATCCACAGTTCGAGTGAGAGTGGATCCAGTTATCCACAGTTTTAATGAGAACGGATCTCGTTTTCTTAAGGATTATAGCACTTTTTGAAGCTTCTCTCCAATGCGCGCGATCGCCTCTTCTTCACTTTCGAACTCGATGCGGTTGGCAGCCGGAACCGCACCGAGAACCATTCGCGAGATCGTGCGGCCTTTTTCGTAGACCAAAATCACCGGCTTCTGCTGCATTCGTGCGAGCATGATTTCCATCCCCACGCCATGACTCGGCTCGCTCATGTAGGCAACGATCGCATCCGCCTCACAGATAAGATCAACATCATACTCATAAATATCTTCATGCGAAACAGAAGTGACACGGGTCGGATCGGCCATTGAATACGGCAGTAAAGGCGTAAGCCCGTGTTCAGGAAGTGACGCAGCGATTTTTCTCATGAATTCCATTATGGATTCTTTTTGTGCGTTCGTAAACGCACCAGCAAGATAAATCTTCTTCGTTTTCGGCAGTCGAGGGAGTGTTGTCGCGACCTGATGAATTTTTTGTGCGCGCGTTCGCACTTCTTCAATAATTTTCGAGAGATCGGAGGTGACGAGTCTATAGTCTTTCACGACAAACTCGCCGTTCACGAGCGTGTGTCGCGGTCGAATATCCGGCGCGTTATACACAAGATTCGACACCGGATCATACGACGGCGTAAATCCAATCGTGCGAAGATCAAAGAGAGCAAGGTCGGCGCACTTGCCTTTTTCTAAGGAGCCGATGCGCTTCTCGGCACCAATCACACGCGCTGCATCAATCGTTGCCATGCGCAACACATCGCGAGGTTTCAAAAAATCCGGCTGATTCGTACGCACATTATGGAGAAGCGCGGCAAAGTGCATTTCCGAAAGCATGTTATTCGTGTTGTTGTTGATCGAGGCATCGGTGCCGAGACCCACCACAATCCCCCGCCGGCGAAGTTCACGTAGCGGCAGAATCCCATCGGCCAGTTTTGCATTGGCCACTGGGCAATGTGCGATCCGTGTACCGGATTCCGCAAGCGTGGCCAACACATCCTCGCGATCAATCTGCGTCATGTGAATGAGCGTGAGATGCGGACCCAACAACCCAATTTGGCGGTAATACAACACCGGATGCGTTCCGTGGCGCTCTCGAAACTCTCGAACACCCTGGCGATGTTCGGCCGTATGCACGCTCATCCGCACGTGATATTGTTCTGCTAATTTTTTGATGAGGAGAAATAATTCTGGCGACGCAACGTCCTCCAGCGCAATCCCGAGATGCACTTCAATCCGATCGCTCGTGTATCCCTCGCGCATCTTTACAAAGTCGTTCTCGATATCAAGAAGACTCGAAACGCGTGGACCAACACCCACACCACGCCACACATCCGAATAGGCTTTTGAAAGAGACGCGCGGATGCCGATCAGATCCGCCGCTCGCCGCTCTCCATCCAAAGAACCGGTGAGCACCGAAACAGTCGTCGTGCCGCTCGTCACCGCTTCGGCATACGCGAGCGCGCTTGCCCAAAATCGATCCTCATCGCTCTTATGTTGATTCAATACATAAAGGTGTCGCCGCTCATCCGCCCACGTCATGCCATCGGTGATTCCTTTACTCAAGGTGTGCGATGGGTGGAGATGGGTATTCACGAAACCAGGAGTGATGAAAAAACGCGACGCGTCCATGATCTCATCGCCGTCACGCGGTTGAATCGTCGTGCCGATGTCCGCGATCAACCCATCCTCGATGCGAAGATTACTCACCTCAATACGAAAATCTTCTCCACGTGCGAGAGTTGCATTCTTGAAAAAGATGTTCATGAAGCGAGAACCTTATAGACCAAAAGCAGTGCGCCGCTCGAATTGAGCTGTTCAGTCTTGACAAGTTCGAGATGCACATCCACGTCCACGCCTTCGATAATGTTCATGCCGGTGCCAAAGAGGATCGGTTCAACCGTGAGATGGATTTCGTTCACGAGTCCGCGTTCGATAAATTGACCGTTCACGTTTGCGCCGCCTGCAAGAACGGCGGAGGTGTACCCCTCGCGTTTGAGATACGCAATCACTTCTTGCGGCGTGCCGGCAATGTGGACAAGCGAGCCGGGGATGTCTTTGCGTTTTTCGCGCGTGAGCACGATGTTGAGGCGGCTCGGGAGCGGTTTGCCGATCGTATCGTATGTTGTTTTGCCCATGATCAGGGCTCTGTGCTCTTTCGTCAGTTCGATGAAATACTTCTTGTCTTCGCGCGATGTCCAATTCACAAGCTCGTCGCGCGCTTTCGCGATCCGCCCGTCCGCTGTCATCGCCATGAGCATGATGATTTTCATATGGTATTTGGGATTGCTTCGGTCGCTCGGTGAGCGACCTCGCAATGACGAATGAAAAGGTTATAGGTGAGATTTAGATAGTTTCCGGAGCGGCACGTCCCGCAGGCGGTTTCAGCTTGGTCCGAGGCCCGGAGGGCCGAGGTGAAACCGCCGAGGGAGAAGAACGCTCGCCCGCTGGAGGCGAGCGATTCTGGTGACGCGAGGAAACTATCTAAATCTCACCTAATACATATTCACCGTAATCTTCATGCCTTTGATGGCGGGGTCGGGGTAGTAGTGGGAGGTGATGCGCTCGGTAATCTCGCGGACGAGTTCGACATCTCCTGCGACGGCGCGCTCATAACTATTTTCGGGTAGCACCAACTGAAGTTCGGGATGAGCATTTGTGCGAGTGATTAACTCCTCGGCTTGCGGAAGATGATTGTCGTACACATGCGCGTGGCTTATCGATTGCGTATACACGCCCGGCCGCACGCCAAGTTTTTGAGCAAAGATCATCGCAAGAAGTGCAAAGCCAGCGGTATCGTGCGGGCAGCCGAGCATCATGTCGTTGGAGCGAATAATGTTGTGCAAATTCAAACGCCCGCCGATGATATTCACGGTGAACGTGTACGGACAGGGCAAATTCTTTTTCATGTCGGGGCCCAACCCATCGCCAGCCGGATCCCACGTGATAATCACTCCGTGCCGTGACATCGGGTTGGCCGCCAAGTCTTTGAGCATCAAATCAATTTGATCGCGGCCAAAGTGGTGACGCCAACGGTAACCATACGCCGCGGCGATGGTGCCATCCTCCTCGACAAACTCATCCCAGATTGGCGTGAACTGCTGCAGCCAGCTCGGCTCATGCGCGCCCATCAAGAACCAAATCTGCTCGGCGACAAACAACTGAATCGGAATTTTGCGCAGTGTCAACACCGGGAACCCTTTTTCCAAATCCAAACGCAACGTCATGCCCGGCACCGACCGCACCGTGCGCCCAGACCACGGATTCGGTACATCAACTCCCTCTTCGACAATCGTTCGAATAGCTTGTTGGTACTGTGTATCAAAGTTAGTCATGAATTTTGGTTGTGGACAAAGTGCATGGAATCCAGCGGGTGGCAGATGGGAAAGCTTTCACTTTTCGACCACCGGGAGAAGAGTGACAGGGGCCCAGCTGACGGGCCCCGCTGGGAGCCAAGCACTAAATTCTCTCAGGATAATCGCTCATGATGCCATCGATCCCCATGATTTTGAGTTTCTCGATGTCTTCAGGCTCATTCACGGTCCATGCGAACACGCGAACGCGGGCATCATGCGCGCGCTGGATCAATTCCGGCGAAATAATGTGGTAGTCGACGTGCACCTCGCGCGCGCCAAACACTTTCGCCTTTCCTACAATAAAGGGTACTCGAAAAAATGACCTTGTCAACCGGCTAAAAAGCAGGCCAATCTGCGCGTGGCGATTTTTAACGCGAATTGTCCACAGGTCTTGGTGCGCAAAACTTGAAAACACCGTGTCGCCAAGCATATCGGCTTGGGTCACCACACGGAGCACATCTCTTGTGATTCGCTTCTCTTTCAACTCCAAAATAATGCGCATACGGCCTTTTACGCACGCCAACACTTCGGCAAGCGTCGGGATATGCTGATCGCCGATTCGAAATGTGCGAAGATTCGCAAGAGTCATGCCGCGGATCTCTCCATTGCCGCCCGTTGCGCTATTCACCGTCGCATCGTGAATCACCACCGGCACGCGGTCGCGCGTGAGCCGCACGTCGCATTCCGCAGCGTCACATCCCAGCGCAATCGCGTTTTCAAATGACCGCAACGTATTTTCCGGCTCGTGGCCTGCCGAACCGCGATGACCCACTCGTTGAACATGAGTGGGAGTCGTCATATTAGAGCATTACGCCAAGACTTGGCCCCATGGTCGTGCACAGAACCACTTTTTTAAGATACACACCTTTCACGCCATCGGGTTTTGCGCGTTTCACCGCGTCAACATACGTGTCGATGTTCGCTTTGAGTTTGGCGTTGTCAAACGACACTTTGCCAACAATTTGGTGCAAGTTGCCGGTGTCGTCCGATTTGAATGTGATTTTGCCGGTTTTCAGCGCCGTGATCATGGCTTTCACATTTGGGCCAACGGTTTCGGTGCGAGGGTTTGGCATCAACCCTTTTTGACCCAGGATTTTTGCAACGGGAGCAAGCGCTTTCATCATTGGCGGAGTGGCGACCGCGACATCAAAATCGCATTTCTTGGTTGTTTGAATCGTCTTGATCATTTCTTGATCGCCAATAAGATCCGCGCCAGCATCGCGCGCATCTTTTTCTTGATCAGGCGAGACGAATGCAATCACGCGAAGAGACTTGCCTGTTCCGTGCGGGAGCATGACCGACCCGCGAACCATTTGATCGGATTTAGACGCATCAATGCCGAGACGAATATGAAGCTCGACCGATGAGTCGAATTTCGTCTTGGCGGTCTCTTTCACTTTTTGAATGGCTTCGTCCACGGGATACGCGGGCTTGGCCGCAAATGCTTCTTTGGCAGCGCGATACGATTTTCCTCGTTTTGACATACTGATCCTTTCGTGGTCAAACGGCCGTTGACAGCGGCCTCCCACAATAATGTGAATGAATGTCACGGGGACAGGTGGGCACCCTTCCCTGCCTGCCGGCAGGCAGGCACCCGCCTCACGCGTTCGCAGCTCGTCGGGTGGAACCTTCCCACCTGTCACCCGCTCCGTACATAACTTTCAGCAATCCTCCTTATTTCACTTCAACGCCCATTTGGCGCGCGGTACCTTCGATGATTTTCATGGCTGCATCAATGTCGTTGGCGTTCAAGTCCGGCATTTTGATCTCGGCGATTTCGCGGATTTGTTGCTTGGTGACCGATCCGACTTTTTCCGTGAGCGGATTCGCTGCGCCTTTCGCAATCCCGGCCGCCTTTTTCAACAGCTCGGCAGCGGGCGGCGTCTTGACAATAAACGTGAACGTACGATCTTCAAAAATCGTAATCTCAACTGGCACCACGTCGCCCATCTTGCCCTTGGTCTTCTCATTAAACTTCGCGCAAAAATCTTGGATGTTCACGCCGTGCTGACCAAGCGCCGGCCCGACTGGCGGCGCAGGATTGGCTTTGCCTCCGGGGATTTGAAGTTTGACAACGGTTTTGATTGCTTTTGCCATAGTTAGATCTTTTTAATCTGGAGTGAATCGAGTTCGACAGGCGTTTCGCGGCCGAACATGGAGACGAGAACGCGAACTTTGCCGCGCGCGGAATCCACTTCCGACACTTTGCCTTCCATTTCTTTGAATGGTCCATCGGTGATGCGGACGGCGTCGCCTGATGCCACGTCGATCGTGTAGGTCGGCTCTTCTACGCCCATGCGTTTCTTGAGCGACTTGACTTCGCCTTCCGAAATTGGCGTTGGGGTTGTGCCGGTTCCGACAAACCCGGTCACGTTCGGCGTGTTGCGAACCACATACCACGAATCATCGGTCACGACCATTTCCACCAGAACGTATCCCGGGAAAATTTTCTCGGTCACGACTTTGCGTTTGCCGTTCTTGATCTTGATTTTTTTCTCGGTCGGGATGAGCACGCTGAAGATTTTATCTTGCATGTCCATGGATTCGATACGCTGACGCAAATTGCGTGCAACGTTTTCTTCGTAGCCGGAGTAGGTGTGGAGCACGTACCATCGACGACCGTATTGAGCTGTCTGTTTAGGCATAGGGGTTAGAGGACTGTTTCCAAACCAAGGTTCAACAGGTAGTCGACAAGGCCTAAGAATGCGGCGATGATAATAGAGACGCCGACGACCATGAGCGTATGGTTCACGGCTTGCTGGCGCGTTGGCCACACGACCTTCTGGAATTCGCGTCGCGCACCCTGAAAATACGCGATCACAGGGTTGTTCGAGAGTTTTTGCGCTCCGCTTTTGAGCTTATCAGCCGGGCTTTCGGCCGCGCTTTTTTCTGTATTTTCTTGCATAGTATGGGATTTCAAAAAGCCCTCCGAGGGGCGATTACACTATACACGAAGCTCCAAAAAAATGCAAGGTGCTATCTTGTAAACCGTCTCTGGATTTGGTAGGGTGGAGGGAGTCCAGCCAAAAGTGACAGATCTCATGCACCAGCGCTAGCGAAATCCGCTAACGTTCGCACGAATCAGTCGCGACTCACGGGCGTTCCAGATACCGAGACGAGCTCTTCGGAGATTGTCGAAGTGTCCGGTGTGAATGGTGGCCTGCCATTCCTATGGCCGTGAAAGGTTGGAGAGGGAGAAAAAGGCCATGTTCGAAGAATGGACCCGTCTCGACTGGGCAATAGCGTGGTTCACTTCGGTGGCGTTTGTCTTCGCCGCAACGCTTGTCCTCACGATCGTATTCCTGAAAGGGAATCACAGCTTGTCCGAATAGACCACCAGCAACCTCTCTTGAAAATCCTTACGAAATGCGCTCTAGGATTTCTAAATAGTCCCCCACTTTTATCCCCAAAACCCTTAGGTTGTTTCGAATAATAAAAACAGGGAGCTGTGTATCGCGTGGAACAACAATTGGCCGCAAAAGTCCTGGCCGGGTGTAAACGCGATGATCTCCCTTTTCTCTGGAGAACTGACAACCAACAAAAAACAAAAACTTCTCAAATTTTCTCCAATGGATTGGTCGTAACCCGGGCATATCCCCTTTTATGCGGGTATCTGAATCTGTTTGAGCTCTTGGGAAACAACGACAGGAGGACGCCACTCATTCTTTATTCTTTCCCATCCTAACTCATCCAATACCTGATCCACTGTCCCTGATTCAACAATCTCCTCCACAAAAATATCAACGATTTCCCCAAATCGCTTTTTTGCCTCTTCAAACGTTTTTCCTGAAGTCGACAGATCAAGACTGGGCGCATAGGCAACAAAGCGCTTCCCTTCTTTGAGGATCATAACGTGGAGCTTCATTTCATGGATATGTTGTCTTGCCATACTTTTCCCTATTAAGAAGAGAAACTCTACCAAGACTCTTGTCAGATGTCAATGGTACCAATAGTATACCACACCCTTCAGGGAATGAACATCTCCAAAAATGAAGCCTAAATATCCAGATTCTTCACCGCCTTGGCGTGGGTTTGGATAAAGCGTTTGCGCGGCGCGACCTCGGAGCCCATCAAAATATCGAACACTTCATTCGCCTTCTCCGCATCTTCAACGGTCACTTGCTTCATCATTCGATTCACGGGGTTCATCGTTGTTTCCCACAACTGATCCGGATTCATTTCTCCCAACCCTTTGTAGCGCTGAATCACCACGCCCTGAATCTTTTCGCCAATGTCCACTTCGCCAGCGGATTGCTCTTGCTGCTCTTCACCTTCTACCGGTTCGCTCACCTCTAAGCTTTTTACGCCAAGGTGTTTGAGGATTTCCATTTTTTGATCTTCGGTGTACGCATACTTCGCCTCTTTGCCTTTCTTGATTTGATACAGCGGCGGCTGCGCAATGTAAATGTTACCCGCGTCGATGAGTTTGGGGAAATGACGGAAGAACAGTGTCAAGAGGAGGGTGCGGATGTGCGAGCCGTCAACGTCAGCATCAGTCATGATCACGACTTTGCCGTAGCGGAGTTTGGATTGATCGAACATGTCGCCGATGTTGGTGCCGAGCGCAAGCACGAGCGATTTGAGTTCGTTGTTCGCAAGCATTTTATCGACGCGCGTTTTTTCGACATTCAAAATTTTTCCACGGAGCGGTAAAATCGCTTGGAAATTTCGATCACGTCCGGATTTCGCGCTGTTATGGACGAACACCCCACTTGCAAGCGCAAAGTTGTGAGTCCCGAGTACTTCAAGATCATACACATCCATCTTTTCCTTCACTTCACGTATTTCTTTGATTCGATGATTATAATATCTCGCTGGATCGGCTTCAGCGAATGTTTCGCTATGAAGGTTCTTTATAGAAAGGGCGGATGTGAACTCCCAACAATTCCTTGCGTGCTGATAGATCAATTCACTTTCGTCAATTGTCATCCAGCCTTCGATCTTTGAAAGTTTGCGATAGAGCGGCATGATGGAATCGCGAGGAGTTAAATCCTTCGCCTTTTTGTAGGAACCATTGGCAAGAAGAAATTCATGACCTGGTGTACAGGTGATTTCTTCCCCGCTATCCAAAATAACGTTCAACACTTGGACAGATTGATGTGTTCGACGTGGAGAGTGAATCGGAGCAATCTCGATGAGTCCTTTTTCATTCACGGTATAACAATAATTTTGTTTGCCCGCTCGCGCCTCATGTACAAGATCGATAAAGGAAAGATTTCGCCCATCGGCAAGAGCAACTTTGGTGTCGCCAGAAAAACAACCGCCGGCACTGTCGCCCTCGACAAGATACAGCTCACACTCCTCCATGCGGCGAGAGGAACAATCGGCAAGTTTGCCGGGCAGCATCATCCCATCCAAAGCGCCTTTGCGCAAAACCGAATCGCGAGCGGCGCGAGCGGCCACACGCGCTTGCTGGGCAAGAAGTACTTTCCCTAAAATTTGCTTGGCGTCGTTTGGGTGCTCATCTAAATAAGCTCCAAAATAATCCGACGTCACGGTTTCAACCACCGGCCGAACTTCGGCATTGCCCAACTTGGCTTTCGTCTGCCCTTCAAATTGCGGCTCGGGAATCTTCACGCTCACAATCGCGGTCAATCCTTCCCGCACATCATCACTCGTCAAATTTTGATCTTTCTCTTTCAAAAAAGTATTCTTGCGCGCGTACTTGTTCAGCGTGCGCACAAGAGCCGAGCGGAATCCAACGATGTGCATCCCACCTTCAACAGTATGAATGTTGTTTGCAAATCCGACCACGTTATCGTTGTAGTCATCGGTGTATTGCACGGCAATCTCCACTTTCATTTTGTCAACTTCTTTCTCCACATAAAATACTTCGTTCTTCACTTCTTTGTTATGATTCAAGTGCTTGCAGTAGGATGCCACCCCGCCTTCGTAATAAAATCCAAAATCTTTCGCAGGCTTTGTTCGACGATCGCGCACAAAAACGCGAACACCCTTGGTGAGATACGCTTGCTGGCGAAGATGCGCCAACACTTTCTCCCACGAAAATTCCAGAACACTAAAAATTTTGTCGTCCGGTGTAAAGGTCACAGTTGTCCCGGTACGCCGCGTTTTGCCAACCGGCCGAGCGGCTCGTTTCGGTTTGCCGCGCTCGTACTCTTGCATGTAGATTTTGCCGTCGCGATGCACTTCCACGCGAACCAATTTCGACAACGCGTTCACCACCGAAATACCCACACCGTGCAATCCACCCGACACTTTATACGCGCCTTGACCGAACTTGCCTCCAGCGTGGAGTTTGGTCATGACCGTTTCGAGCGTCGAGACTTTGGTCACCGGATGCCGATCCACAGGAATCCCACGGCCATCATCAATAACCGTCACTGACCCATCCGCATTCAGGGTCAGATCGATCGCCGAACAAAATCCGGCCATCGCTTCATCGACCGAGTTGTCGACAACTTCCCAAATCAAATGATGCAAGCCTTCTTCGGCCGTGTTCCCGACGTACATGCCGGGCCGCTTGCGCACCGGATCCAATCCTTCAAGCACCGTGATATGCTTCGAAGTGTATTCGCTGGCTTTTTTTGCTTTTTCTCGTGCGCTCGTATCTGTCATAGAAGAAAATTAGCTAGTCTTCTGAACACTCTTTTTCCTCCTTGATTTTGCCGGTTTTGAAATGGTTTTGACGTCGTGAAGATCAATGTGTAACCGTATTCCGCCCATATGTCCAAGATAACTATTATAGACAAGAGCGGCCACCCACCCAAGCGCGAATCCTAAAAACCCGTTCAAGCCCACAAGCAGAATAACGAACACGACGCCAACGGTCAAGGTGACCAGGAACGCATAGAGGCCGTTTGCGCCCACTCCTGCGCCCACAAAAACCGTGAGCAATAAGAGCACAAAATACACGGCTGCCGCAAAACCCGAGAGCACACCGGAAATAATTGAGCACGTACGCGCGAGCGAAAACTCGTCGAGATGCCGCACAACGATCACCGATCCTTTTGACTCACTTTGTATTTTTGCCATACTCCTCCTTTATGAATTTTTATGTTCGCCACGACGTGTGACGTTGAATGTTTTTTGAAGAGCGTTGATCACCAGTTCATGCTGCGCCTGCGCTTCGTCAAGAGTCAGCGTGCGGTCTCGCGCTTGATAGACAAGATGAAAGGCAAGACTGCGGTGATGCTCGGCGATTTGATCGCCTTCGTAAATGTCAAAGAGTTCAAGAGAAGCAAGAAGCGGCTCGCCGGATTTTCGGATTGTTCGCTCCAGATCTTCATACGCGACCGAATCATGCACTTCAAACGCAAGATCAAGAAAGACGCTCGGGAAATTCGGCAAAGGAATAAACGACCGAGCATTCCCACGCGCCTTTGCAAGCGCAGGAACATTCAGTGTGAAAAACGCAACATCGGCTGGGATATGATGGGCTTTGCGAACAGGATCAGAAACGTGGCCAATCGTGCCCTCGCGCTTGCCGTGGATCAGCACATCAACACCATCGTGAGAAGCGGCAAATGCAGGAGCAATCGAGAGTATTTTCAGTATTCGCTCCACCACTCCTTTTGCCGCAAGGAATGTCTGCTTTCTCTCGCCGGTGAGCACCCCGGCCACTGCCGAATACTCGCTCGCAGGCGTAGGGAAGATGTGTCCTCCTTCAACAAACCGAAGTGCATTCTGCTGTTTCACATTTTTTTGGACGGACGCAAGAAGCCCGGGCAACAAACTCGCGCGAAGAAATTTCAGTTCTTCTGATTGCGAATTTTCAAGCTCGACGTGTTTCTCGGTAAGCGAATTTTTTTGAATCTCGGCGTCTCCGTAAAACGAATTCGTGTACACTTCCGTAAACCCAAGATCAATGCACGCGCGGACGGCATCGCGTTCGCACGCTTTTTCTCGATCCACCTCTTGCAGCTCTAAAATTCCAACAAGCGGCGTGAGCGGAATGTTGTTGTAGCCATAGACCCGCGCGACCTCTTCGACAAGATCTTCTTCAAACACAAGATCGTGCCGAGGAATCGGAGGCGTCACTTTCCACCCACCAGCCGCCGCACGAAC
>JACPGL010000009.1 GCA_016182525.1 Candidatus Kerfeldbacteria bacterium
AAAGCTACCCTTGTTGATATTGATGGCGAGGATCGTTTAGGCGACGGACGAGTGGACATTGGGGCTGACGAGGTTCGGCGTTTCTTGCCAACTCCAGGAATATTGAATGTTCAGCGCCAATAGGGCTATCCTAACCCCAGCACACGTTGGACGTCGGTAAGGGTTTGAGATGCGATCTCTCGCGCCCTCTTCGCTCCCTCTTGCAAGAGAGTTTCAATTTCGTTATCAGAAATATTTCTGGTGCGTTGCTGGATCGGTGCGAGAAAATCCACCACACGATCCGCAAGATCCTGTTTCAGTTCGCGGTACCCTTTGCCGCGGTAGCGATGTTCGATATCGGCGATCGATTCTCCTGATAAGAGATGAGTGATCGTGAGGAGATTTGTCATGGCTGGTTTGTCATGAGCTGCTTTGATTTCCGAACCCGAATCCGTCACAGCGCGAGCCACCTTTTTTCGGATGGTTTTTTCGTCATCAAGAAGGGCAAGATAATTTGCTGGCGCGCCACTCTTGCTCATTTTTACAGTGGGATCATCGAGCGCCATAATGCGTGCGCCTGCTTTTGGGAAATACCCTTCCGGGATCCGAAAAACCTCGCCGAACTGCGTATTGAATCGTTTGGCAAGGGTGCGGGTGAGTTCTAAGTGTTGTGTTTGATCTTCTCCCACTGGAACAAGATCGGTTTGGTACAACAAAATATCGGCCGCCATGAGGGTGGGGTAGCAGAGGAGACCGGCATTGACATGTGCGCGATTCTTTCCGGCCTTGTCCTTAAATTGCGTCATGCGCTCAAGCTCGGAAATCTTGGTGATCGTATTGAGGATCCATCCGAGTTCAGTGTGCGCCGGCACATGGGATTGGACAAAGATCGTGCTTTTTTTAGGGCCAATGCCGCAAGCAATATAGAGCTTGGCAAGTTCGCGAATTTTTGCGCGGAGTTCTTTCGGATCTTGTTTGACTGTGATCGCATGGAGATCAACAATACAAAAGAGCGCGTCATACGTCTCTTGAAGTTCGACCCATTGTTTGAGTGCTCCAAGATAATTCCCAATGTGGAGCACACCCGACGGTTGAATGCCTGAAAGAATGCGTTGTTTCATGGGGGTATTGTAGCACAGAGAAGGGGATCGAGAAAACCCCCGCTGGGTGCGGGGGTTTTCTCTTGCAGGGTGGGACCCCGAAGTGTTAGAAGCCGAGGTTGACGCCACCGGTGAAGGTTTGGGCAAATCCCCAGAACCAATCCACAAGCGTTCGTGAATCCGATTCCCATTCGTAGATCCGAACGTTCGGCGTGCCTTCGCGAGGCGCAACCGCAAGTTCGGCTTTGGAATCGCCGTCCATGTCAGTCGCGACAAGGTTGACACCATTCTTGTATTCTTGGCCATAGCTGAATCCCCAATCAAGGAGATCCATTTCAGCGTTCGCGCTGTCGTAGGTGTAGGATCGAACGTTTGATGTGCCGAGTGTCGGCGCGGTGACAACCTCATCGCCGGCAACGCCATCGAGGTTTGCAACGGCAAGTTGCGTGCCGTTTTTGTACCCCGTGTCATAGGCGAAGAACCAGGCAACGGTTGAGAAAGTATCGCCGGAAAGCTTCAGCACTCGGACATTTGATGCCCCGACTGCTGGCGCGGCCACGATCTCATCGCTGCCGTCTCCATCCACATCACCTGCGGCAAGATTCACTCCTCCGTGGAACGATGCATCATACGCCATGGTCCAACCTTCGAGATCCAGGGTTTCGTCGGTCGCGTTGTAGCTGAAGACACGGACATTTCCCGAACCCATACTTGGGCCTGTCACGACTTCGTCGACGCCATTGCCGTCCACATCAGCCGCGACAAGGCTCATCCCGCCGCGATACCCCGCGTCATAGACCATCGTCTGCGCAAGGAGTTCGAATGCTTCATCTGTCGTGTTGTAGGTATAGACGCGCAGGTCGGATGTGCCGAGTTCTGGAGCGGTCACAATGTCGTCTCGTCCATCGCCGTCCACATCAGCCATCACCACATTCACCCCGCCGCGAAAACCGGCATCATAGGCAAAGAAGTCGTCAATAAGCGTTCCATCGCCCATGAACGCGCGAACGTGTGATCCGTGGCTGGTTCCTGCCGCAGTCATGACATCACGCAGGCCATCGCCATCCACATCTCCACCAACTGCTTTCCATGTGCCGCGCAGAGTCGGTGAGTACGCCATGAAGGTTTCGATTTGTTCGCCTGTCTCATCAACAACGCGTACATTTGGGCCAGCGCTTGTGCGGCCAGTCAAATACAGGTTATTATCTGCCGTTGTGCCTGTGCTTGTTGACGTTGTTCCACCATTGGACATGACTGAAAAGGACGAGAAGTGGGAAACAGTGATCAAGATGACTTTATTCACCGTATCAATTTGCACATAGTCGGCGCTACTCCATGAACCGAATGCATCATCGTAGGTCATACCCGTGAGATCGCTCTCCGAGAATCCCTGTTGCTCAAGGATTTCGTCGGTATACGGCATGGTGATTTGTGCAGCAGAGGCAAGCTCGGTGATCGGCGTTCCGTCACTGGTATTGGTAATGCTGATATCGTATCCGTACCACAGAGGTTTGGTCATATTTGTTCGCGCCATTCCGCTGGCGGGCGTGATGGTCAGGGTTCCGTTTCCTTCAGTTCCCGCTGCATTGGCTCCGAGCGTGAGCGAGAATCCATCTTCGAGTGTCA
>JACPGL010000010.1 GCA_016182525.1 Candidatus Kerfeldbacteria bacterium
AACGGTCTGTTTCTTTTGTCGACATCGTGATCAATGTCATAGGCTGTATGGTTTATGGATGAACCGTACAGCATACCGTATATTATCCTGGTAGGACATTTCTACTTTGGTATACTAGGACATTATCACTTTGGGTTGACAGTGTCACGAATAATGTTGTCATTGGAGCTTCTTTTTGCTAAAATTCAAGCCTGTGGATAACCTACTTTTTGCATGAAACTCACTGGGCGAAAACGAACCTGGATAGTTTTTGGGCTGATCGTGGTCTTAGCAGGCCTCGCGGCTCTTGTGGACTGGCCAAAAGGGCCAAGTCTCAAGTTTGGGGATGTTGACCGTGAACTCAAGGTGCATCTTGGCTTGGATTTGCAGGGCGGCGCGCATCTTGTATACGAAGCCGACATGTCCAGCATCCCGACCGAAGATCAAGAGCAGGCCTTGGCAGCCGTGCGAGATGTGTTGGAGCGGCGCGTCAACACCTTTGGCGTTTCAGAACCCGTCGTTCAAACAAATACAACCGGAGACAAGGATCGAGTCATTGTGGAGTTGCCAGGAGTGAGCGATATCAATGACGCGATTGAGCGGTTGGGCAAAGTGCCGCAGCTTGATTTTCGCGAACCGCCAAAAGAAGAATCGAGCCCAGAGGAAATCGCTGCACAAGATGTCGAAGCCAAAACAAACGCTGAAGCGGCTTTTCAGCGAGCGAAAGCTGAAGAAGATTTTGCAGAGCTCGCGAAAGAGCTTTCCGATGACCCCAGCGGGCAAAATGGCGGGGATCTTGGCTTTTTCGGCAGGGGACAGATGGTGAAGGAATTTGAAGACGCTGCGTTTGCTACAAATTCGGGAGAGATCTACCCGGAAATCGTGAAATCGCAATTTGGCTATCACATCATCAAAGTTGAAGAAAAGAAAACGCAGCCGAATGATCAAGGCGTTGAGGAAGAGCAAGTCCGTGCGCGCCATATTCTCTTCAGTGTGGAAACGCCTGATAGCGACGCGAACAACCCTCTCGCCGTGTTTTCGTACGTTCCGACAGATCTTTCGGGCAAACACTTAAAGCGCGCGCAAGTTGTGTTCTCAAGCCAAGGCGTTCAAGAGCCAGAAATCAGTTTAACGTTTAATGACGAAGGGAAGCAGCTTTTCGCAGAGATCACGAAACGAAACCTCAACAAACCGGTGGCGATTTTCTTGGATGGGTATCCGATTAGCGTCCCAACAGTGCAATCAGAGATTACGACTGGCGAGGCGGTGATTACCGGCAGCTTCACGCTTGATGAAGCCAAAGAACTTGCGCGCAGCCTCAATGCCGGCGCTCTCCCTGTTCCGATCACGCTTGTGAGCCAGCAAAACATCGGCGCGTCTCTTGGAGCCGAAGCGCTTGAGCAGAGTTTTTTTGCAGGCGTGCTTGGGTTCCTTCTCGTTGCGCTGTTCATGATTATCTATTACCGCTTCCCCGGGCTCCTCGCCGTTGTGTCGCTCGCTATTTACTCACTCATCTCACTTGCCATTTTCAAACTCATGCCAGTGACGATGACGCTTGCCGGTATCGCAGGATTTGTGCTTTCCGTTGGTATGGCCGTGGATGCGAACGTGTTGATTTTTGAGCGCATGCGGGAGGAGATTCGAAGCGGCAAGTCGCTGCCTGCATCGATTGAAGATGGATTCCGCCGCGCGTGGCTCTCGATCCGCGATTCAAACGTGTCGAGTTTAATCACGTGCGCAATCTTGATTTGGTTCGGGACGTCCCTCATTAAAGGATTTGCCATTACGCTTGCAGTCGGAATCTTCGTGAGCATGTTTTCAGCTATCACCATTTCGCGTACCCTTCTTCGACTGTCGGTTCGCGAACGGAAAACCCGAAGTTTGAGTTGGTTTGTTCCGCGCCGTCATAAACCTGGCCAAATGCTATGAAATTTCTTCACATGTACAAACTGTGGTTTTCGCTGTCGATGCTGATTTTGCTTGCGTCGATTGGGTTTCTTAGCGCAGGCGGATTGAAGCTTGGTATTGATTTTACCGGAGGCAGCTTGCTCGAAGTGCGTTTTACGGGTGATCTTCCAAAAGGGGAGGATGTGGTGTCTTCGCTTTCAGATTTGAACCTTGGAGATGTGCAAGTCCAGCAAAGCGGAGAAAAAACCATGTTCCTCCGCATGAAAGATATTGATAACACATCGCGTCAGCAGATTCTTGATCGCCTCAAAGAAAAATATGGAGAGGTTACTGAAGAGCACTTTGAATCTGTTGGCCCAACCATCGGCAAAGAGCTCCAAGAGCGGTCGCTGCAGGCGATCGGCCTTGTCCTGCTCGGAATCATTATTTATGTTTCGTGGGCGTTTCGCCAGGTGTCAAAAGGGCCGGTTCCATCGTGGGTGTATGGCGTATGCGCCATTCTTGCGCTTGTTCACGATATTCTTGGAACCACGGGCGTGTTTGCGGCCTTGGGATATTTTTACAACATCGAAGTAGGAGCGCTTTTTGTCACAGCGCTGCTGACCATTTTAGGCTTCTCAGTACACGATACAATTGTCGTGTATGATCGCATTCGTGAAACAATCCAGAAGCACAGCGGAGAGAGTTTTCGAACCATTCTCCGCCACAGCATGGAGAGCACGGTTGTGCGCTCTCTCAATACCTCTGTGACGACGATTCTTGTGCTGTTCGTGCTTTTCCTCTTCGGAGGCGAATCTATCCGATATTTTGTACTCGCGCTCATGATCGGAATTACGCTCGGCACCTATTCCTCTATCTTCATCGCCTCACCCCTCCTCTTGTTCTGGGAGAAACTCAGGCACCGAAAAGAAGCCTAACATAAACAAAAAAATAAGAGAATTTTTCCTGCCGCAAGACTCTCGCTCCGCTGGAGCGTCAGGAGAAAATTCCCTTATTTTTTTATTTATGTTTTTTGCTTACTACTTGACAGATAATAGGATATCTGCTATATTATTTGCAGTATTCCCTTAAAAATTGTCTGATAGAGGCATACCTTTTCGGTATGTTTTCCTATGACTCAATCCACAGAACAGGCGGAAACAACAGGCGATTCCATTCTCGACCGTGTCATTTCTTCAAAGCATGATCACGAAATCCAGGAGTTCAGCCCTGAAGAGGTGATTTCAGAGCTTCTTCGAAACCTTTCGGACAAAGAAGAAGACATTTTGCGTCGTCGTCACGGGCTGCATGGACATGAACGCGAAACGCTCGAAGTGATTGGTGCTGTGTACAATGTCACGCGCGAACGCATCCGACAAATTGAAAATTCAAGTATTGAAGCGATTCGGAATCTTAAAGGGATTCATGACCAGCTTCGATCGATCGAGCATGTCATTCATACCACCCTCCAGGCGCATGGCGGGGCGATGGCCGAGGATAGGCTTCTTGATGAGCTCCTCAAATTCTCTGCCGAGTCGTTGCTTGCCAAACGCTCGCTCGTCTTTATCCTGTCTCATCTTCTCCAAAACAAGTTTGTCGTTATTGAACCGACCGAGACGCTTCGACGTTCGTGGCGGCTGCCTATCGCTTCGGTTGAGCACATTGAGCTGACGGTAAAGGAACTGTGCGCTTTGATTCAAGAGATCAACGAATCGTTACCGAGTGAAAAAGTCATTGAACATTTCAAACAACGTCCATTTTATGTTGATCGCCAACATCAGTTTACCGATGATGCGATTCTCTCCTCTCTTGGCATGAGCCAAGAGATTGATCGGAATCCGTATGAGGAGTATGGGCTTCGTTCATGGGGAAGCATTCGTCCGAAGCGCATGAATGACAAAATTTATCTCGTACTGAAAAAAGCTCGCAAGCCGCTTCACTTTACGGAAATTACGGATGAGATCAACCGAGTTCAGTTTGATACCCGCAAAGCGTATCCTCCCACGATTCACAATGAGTTGATTTTGAATGATCGGTATGTGCTTGTTGGGCGCGGAATGTACGCTCTCACAGAATGGGGATACAAGCCGGGCGTTGTCTCTGATGTGATTCGTGAAATTCTCTTAAAAAGCGGGCCGCTCTCGCGTGATGAAATCGTCAAAAGAGTGCTTGAGCAACGCGTGGTTAAAAAAAACACGATCCATCTTGCACTGACGCATAGAGATCGTTTCGAGAAACTCGCTGACGGCCGATACGGAGTTCAAAAGATGTCTGCCTGAATCCGTGCGTCGTCATCATTGATTTTGGAGGTAAAACAGAATGGACATTTCAATCGACCTTACGTGGCTTCTTGTTGGCGGGCAAATCCCAAATCCGTTTCAACTCTTTTGGGTTCTCTTTCTGCACGGTGGGTGGATTTTTCTCTCTGGCCTAACCGTCGTAGGGATCTTTTTGGGTTGGCACCAAGGCCGTGTGAACAGACATCGCAGCGAGATTGAATACATCTATCTTGCCGTTGATGTGCCGAAGGACAATGAACAGAGCTTGAAAGCGATCGAACAAATCTTTGCGCAACTTGCGGGGATTGAAGAAAGTCTGAACTTCAGAAAAAAATGGATCGAGGCGAAGGTTCACGAAACGTTTAGTCTTGAACTCATTAGTATCGAGGGATTCGTTCAATACATTATTCGCACAGCCAAAGAGTATCGAGACGTTGTGGAATCCGCAATCTATTCGCAATATCCTGATGCGGAAATTACGCAGGTCGAAGATTATGCGAAGGAATTCCATCATCTCACCTTCCCAAGCGAGGACTACGATTTATGGGGAACGGAGTTTACGTTCATCAAATCAGATGCGTACCCGATTCGAACGTATGAGCATTTTGAGCAAGCTATTTCAGAAAAGAAATTTGCAGATCCCATGGCCGCGCTCCTTGAATCGATGGGTCATCTTGGACCCGGTGAGCAATTTTGGTTGCAGCTCGTGCTTACACCCATTGAACAAGAATGGCAAGAGAAGAGCCATCACAAAGTGAAGGAGCTGATTGGCGCAGATGTCCATAAAGAGGATAGAATGGGCAAATACGTCTTTAAGTCCCTGGAATTTATGGGGGACCAGCTCTTTATGCCGACCGAAGCCGCCGGTGGGAAACATGAGGAAAAAGGCCCGCCTTCTCAAATGCAATACTTAACAGAAGGGCAGAAGACGACTGTTCTCGCCATTGAAGAAAAAGCAGGAAAAATTGGGTATAAGGTGAAATTTCGCATCGTCTATCTTGCAAAAAAAGAGGTGTTTCATAAGGGACGAGGCGTTGCGCCAATGGGCGGAGCAATCCTCCAATTCAATGACATGAATCTCAATGGGTTCAAGCCGCGAAAAAAAACAAAAACAAGCGGTGGGCAAATTTTTCAAAAGCGAAGACTGGCATGGAGACAGCGAAAGATTCTTCATCACTACATCGATCGCATTGATCATGCAGAAGGAGGTCATGGGATTGTGTTGAATATCGAAGAACTTGCCTCACTCTATCACTTCCCACTTATTGATGTGAAAGCGCCTCTCGTGAAAAAGGTTGAGGCGAAGAAAGGCGAGCCGCCGGCCACACTCCCAACTGAACTTGGCCAACCTGTTCCGCATTCCCGGCGGAGTGCCGTCAAAACTGCTTCACCGGCAGAAGAAGCCCCTCCAACACTTCCGACAGAAGAGGCGAGCGGCCCTCCTGCAAATTTACCAGTTGCCTAACTATGGCAGACAAACAACCCGAACAAGTCACGATCTTTGCAACAACCGACTTTCGCGGCAAGAGTATTCGGTTTGGCATTAAACAAGATGATCGGCGCCGGCACATGTATTTGATCGGAAAAACAGGTATGGGAAAGTCGACCATGCTTGAAAACATGGTGATCCAAGATATTATGAACGACAACGGTGTCTGTTATGTGGATCCGCACGGCGATACGGTAGAAAAAATTTTGGATTTCATCCCGTCGTATCGCGTGAACGATGTCATTTACTTTAACCCGGCCGATACCGCATTTCCGATTGCCTTTAACATCTTGGAAAGTGTTCACGAAGAGTACAAACATCTTGTCGCAAATGGACTTGTCGGTGTGTTCAAAAAAATCTGGGCTGATTCATGGGGGCCTCGTTTGGAATACATTTTGATGAACAGCATTCATGCGCTTCTTGAATACCCGGGCAGCACGCTCTTGGGTGTGATGCGTATTCTTGTCGATAAGAAATTCCGAAAAAAGGTGGTCGAGAAAATTACCGATCCGGTTGTGCGATCGTTCTGGGTGGATGAATTTGCAAATTACAATGAAAAGTTTCGCGCTGAGGCCATTGCGCCAATCCAGAACAAAATTGGTCAATTCTTGTCGAGTACGATCATTCGAAACATTGTTGGGCAGCCGCAGAGTTCGATGGATATGCGGGACATCATGGATTCACGAAAGATTTTGCTTATTAACCTTTCGAAAGGCCGGATCGGTGAGGAAAATTCTGCGTTGCTTGGAGCCATGATGATTACAAAAATCCAAATTGCCGCAATGAGCCGCGTCGATATCCTCGAAGAAGAACGAAAGGATTTTTACCTCTATGTTGACGAGTTTCAAAACTTTGCAACCGAAAGTTTTGCCGATATTTTGTCTGAAGCTCGAAAGTATCGCTTGAACCTGATCATGGCTCACCAATATATTGAGCAGCTTGACGAGGCGGTGCAAGCCGCGGTCTTTGGAAACGTCGGCACGCTTATCGTTTTCCGAATCGGAGCGGCCGATGCCGAAATCCTCGAACCGGAATTCATGCCGGTGTTCGAACAGAACGATCTTGTGAACATCAAAAAATTCAACATCTATTTGAAACTCATGATCGACGGAGTTTCCTCTCCGGCGTTTTCAGCAACAACGCTTCCGCCCATGTACCAACGCGAAGGAAATAAGGAGAAGGTCGTTGCGATTTCGCGTGAACGATATTCAAAATCAAAAGAGATTGTGGAAGAGCGCATCTTGCGCTGGAGCGGTGTCGAGGAAGTTCATGAAGAAACCGCAAAGCAGGAGAATATCAATGTCGGAGAAGACAGGCCAAGACGCCGACCTGATCAGCCGCGCCCGAGAGACCGCGATCGAGATCACGATAGGGATAGGGATAGGGATCGCGGCCAGCAGCCTCCACGGATAAAAGTGAACCCAACGGCACAGCAAGCTTCTGCCCGCTCTCAAGATCAGTCGATTCAGCCACAGGCGCAACCAATGCCGAGAGCTGAAGCGCCACAGCAACAGAGCCAGGAGAATCGGCAACCATCGCCGCAGAGTTCACCGATGATTCAAGGGCGACCGCAGCAACAAGAGGGGGGAATGCCTGGCAGCGGCAAAAGGCGCCGTCGGAGACGAAAAAAGAAGGGGCGAGGTGGCGGTGGAGGGGGAAACGGCGAAGGTCAGCGTCCAAACGTGCAACAACCGGCTCAACAGAGCCAGCAGCCCCAACCACGACCACACGGAGAGCCGCAGCCTCAAAGGCAACAAACGCAACTCCACCCTGGTCCTGAAGCTGCACCGAGCCAAGAATCGGCATCCACCCAGCCGATGCCACAAACTCCTGAAAAACCTACGCAAGAATCCGCTCCTTCTTTACCCCCACAGTCCACCCCTCTCTCTGAAAAAAAAGGACTGCAGCCCGGGCAGGTGATTCGCTTTGATTAGTCAGAAACAGAAAAGAATTTTTTGAAACGCTCCAGCGGAGCGATCTCCCGCGTTTCAGAAAAATTCTTTTCTGTTTCTGACTTATTTCTCTTATGCCAAAGCATGCACAACGAAAAACCGTTATCGTAGGTATGAGCGGGGGAGTGGACTCCTCGGTTTCGGCATTGCTTCTCAAAAAACAAGGGTATCGCGTGATTGGCGCGTTCATGAAAAACTGGTCGGATCCTCTGCCAAATGGAGAAGCGTGCTCGTGGCGCGCGGATCGATTCGATGCCCGGCGGGTGGCCGTCTATCTCGACATCCCGCTCCTCACCCTTGATTTTGAAAAAGAATATAAGGCGCTTGTCTTTGAAAATTTTTTGTACGAGTATAAAGCAGGCCGCACGCCAAATCCTGATATTTTGTGCAATACGGAAATAAAGTTCAGAGCATTTCTCAATTTTGCGTTACAGAATGGCGCTGACATGATTGCAACCGGTCACTATGCGCACGTACGCAAGCGACAGGGGAAATATGAACTCCATAAGGGGAAAGATTCAAACAAGGATCAGTCGTATTTTTTGTATACGCTCGGCCAGAACGAGCTTCAGCATGTGCTTTTCCCAATTGGGAATCTTACAAAAACGCATGTTCGAGACATTGCGCGAAGAGCACATCTCCCGACAGCAGAACGCAAAGACAGTCAAGGGATTTGTTTTGTGGGCAACGTTGAGCTTCGGGATTTTTTGAAACAGTATGTGCCCACGCGCAAAGGAAAAGTTATCTCCCCGAAGGGCGAGGTGGTAGGCTCACATGAAGGGCAAGCATTGTACACCATCGGTCAGCGCCACGGCTTGAACGTAGGCGGTGGAGCGCCGCTCTATGTTTCAGAACGCAACGCACGCACAAATACCGTGACCGTGGTGGAGGGAAGCGACCACCCGCGTCTCTTTGGAACCGGTGTTGCCGTACAAGACATCACATGGGTGAGCGGCACGGCTCCACGCAAGCGCACAGGCTGGAAAGCGAAGATTCGCTATCGTCAGCAGGATCAAACAATCCGGCGAGTTGAAATCCTGCCGCGCTCGCTTCGCATTTTTTTCGCGAACAAACAACGAGCAATCACTCCTGGCCAATCAATCGTGCTGTACAAGGGATCACAGGTGCTCGGTGGAGGCATTATTGACAAAGCAACTCCGAATCCGTAATCTACGTGTATGACATCCAATGAAATTCGCAAAAAGTATATTGAGTTCTTTGTGCAGAAAGGACATGCGCAGATTCCATCCGTGCAAAGCCCGACGCTCCTCGGATTAAACTGAAGTATGACATCCAAAGAAATTCGCAAAAAGTATATTGAGTTCTTTGTGCAGAAAGGACATGCGCAGATTCCATCTGCACCGCTTGTGCCTGAACATGACCCGACGGTTCTCTTTACCACTGCCGGCATGCACCCACTTGTGCCGTTTTTGATGGGCGAGCCACATCCTGCCGGAAAGCGCCTTGTCAACTTTCAGAAATGTGTCCGCACACAAGATATTGATGAAGTTGGAGATGCAACCCACGACACCTTTTTTGAGATGCTTGGGAATTGGTCGCTCGGCGATTACTTTAAGAAAGAAGCGATTCAGTGGAGCTGGGAATTTTTAACAAGCCCGCATTGGCTTGGCATTCACCCAAGCCGGATCTACGTCACGGTTTTTGCTGGAGATGATGATGCGCCGCGCGATCAAGAGGCAGCTGATGTTTGGGAGTCAGTGGGTGTTCCGCATCATCGCATTCAGTTCAAGGGCAAATCGCAAAACTGGTGGGGTCCGGCAGGTGAAACTGGTCCGTGCGGACCTGATACCGAAATGTTTGTGTATGCGGGCGAAGGCGAAACACCGGAAGGAATCGATCCAACCGAAGATACGCGCTTTGTCGAAGTGTGGAATGACGTGTTCATGCAATACGAAAAACGAAATGACGGATCATTTGTCCCGCTTGCGCAACAGAATGTTGATACGGGTATGGGTCTTGAGCGCGCGGCGATGATCCTGCAAGGAAAGACGAGTATCTTTGAAACTGATCTTTTCGCACCGCTCGTCGCCCGCATCCAGCAGGAAATGAGCGTGACAGCGAGTCCCGAAACGCTGCGATCACTACGGATTGTCGTTGATCACACGCGAACAGCCATTTTTATGATGGCGGATGAAGTTCAGCCGTCGAATACCGATCGAGGCTATATCCTCCGGCGTTTGATTCGGCGCGCTATCCAACATGCACGCGCTCTTGGCGTTGATGCGCGGGTCTTGCCCGAACTCATTGACGATGTGGTGAACATCTACGGGGAGACGTATCCTGAAATTCCACGCCGGAAAAAAGCTATTTATACCATTCTTCTTGAGGAGTCGGTGAAATTTCAAAAAACACTTGAGAAGGGGCTGAAAGAATTTGAGCTGATCGCCGCGCGAAACATCGACGAAGTTATCTCCGGCAAGGAAGCGTTTTTGCTTTTTTCCACATACGGATTTCCTCTTGAGATGACGAAGGAACTTGCTGCCAAACAGCATCGCAGTGTGGATGAACGAGCCTTTTGGAAAGAATTTGAAGCGCATCAGCAACTCTCACGTAAAGGGGCCGAACAAAAGTTTCACGGCGGACTCGCGGATCACTCGGTGCAATCGATTATGCTCCATACCGCGACCCATCTTCTTCATCAAGCACTCAAAGATGTTCTTGGGGAAAAAGTGAACCAAAAGGGGAGTAACATTACGAAAGACCGTCTCCGGTTTGATTTCAACTGGGATGCCAAGCTCACGCCTGAGCAGATCACGCGCGTCGAGCAAATCGTCAATGAACAAATCACGCGCGACCTGCCGGTGCACTGGGAAGAGATGACCGTACCAGAAGCGAAACAACGTGGAGCGATTGGGCTTTTTGATGAGCGCTATGGCGAGCGCGTGAAAATTTATATCATGGGTGACTATTCCAAAGAGGTGTGCGGCGGCCCGCATGTTCCTCACACTGGGCTGTTGAAGGATTTTACAATCACCAAAGAGGAGGCGGTCGGCGCTGGCCTTCGCCGAATCAAAGCCATTGTCGGCGGCCTTTCCGACGCCCCCTCCCTTACCTCCTTCGTCCCTGCCGGCCCTCTGAAAAAATAATACTCCCGCATTCGTTACCACGAGAGGCACTGCTCCCAAGACCCGCGAGCCCGAAAAGGTGTCGCTTCGGATCATGTGTGGAACGACCAGCCGGAATACCTTCTCGAACCACGCCCTACGTTCGGGGCAAATGTTCCTCGTTCACTTCGGGGAACCCTCGAAATTCGCTCGCTGATTACAGCTCGCTGCTTTCGTC
>JACPGL010000011.1 GCA_016182525.1 Candidatus Kerfeldbacteria bacterium
TGAGCAATGGTCGACCATGATGCGTGAAGGGGTGAACCCAGCGCAAGAACAGATACGGCGCGTTGAAGGAATGAACCATCTTGTCCACGAGCGCGAAACGCTCTTCCGTGAGCTTCAATTTTCCGACCGTGAAAAACAGCTCTACGATATTGGCGCAGAAATTGTGTGGATCAAAGGATTTCGGAAAGACGCGCTCTACTACACAAGCTTCATCGTTGATCAGATTTTCCGAGAGCTTGGCCGGCGGGCGGGTTTCTCCATGAATCAAATGCATTCGCTTGCTCCGTGGGAAGTGGCGAAGTTCAAGACGTTTACAGCCGATGAGCTGAACGAACGATTCCGTTCCAGCGTCGTTCGACTCCAAAACGGTGTCATCGATGTTGTCGTTGGGGATGAGGCTCGCGCGTATGTTGCCGCGCAAAACATCGAAAAAGTTGAGGTGACGAACCTCGCCGAACTGAAAGGAACGTGCGCGTGTCCGGGCGATGTCACAGGACGCGTGAAAATCGTCAATCAGCCAAGCGAGATACACAAAATGGAGCAGGGTGATATTATGGTAGCGCATACCACGTATCCGGCGCTTGTGCCGGCCATGAAAAAAGCCGCCGCGATTGTGACCGATGACGGTGGGCTCACGTGTCACGCCGCCATTGTTTCGCGCGAATTACAGATCCCATGCGTTGTTGGCACACGGCACGCCACGAAAATTCTTCACGACGGCGATACGGTGCACGTGGATGCAGCACATGGAATTATTCAAAAGAAACTATGAACCTCAAACACCTCAACACAAATGACCCTTGGATTCTTGCGGAAGATATTCCGGATATCGATCTCTCGTTTAGTCAAATTTGGTTATCGTCGTTCCCAAACGAATTCGCTCGTCCGGGCGGGCGTGCCTATCAAAAAGTACTCACGATTTTTCGCGGATATCACTTGTGGTTTTATTACGGAGATCGGGATTCTTATGCAGTTGGTGAGCATCTCGTCCGTCTTTTTTCTCGTGAGCCAGAATTTGCTCGCGAGGTGAATCGAAAAATTATCGAGACGGCGGATGAGCTGTGGCATTTTGCGCGTCAACTCCCCGAAGATCATCTGGATACGCTTTCGAACGCCCTACTCGCGTCTCTCTACACGAAGTATGATCGTCTCCACTCCGCCTATTATCAGTGGGGATGGATTCCGGTTGCCGCGGACATGTTCCACTCGAATTTTACGGAGAAACTGAAAGCGTATTTGCGCACGATCGACGTTCCCGAAGAGCGTGTGAACGAGGAGCTTGTTCTTCTCACGTCGCCGACGCAAAAATCACTCATCCAAAAAGAACGCGAGGAATTTTTGAAACTTGGGATCCGCATTCAGCGTGACAAAGAAACGCGCACACTCTTTTTCGACCTTTTCCGACAATTCAAGGAGCAAGATGCGGCCAAGCTCGGGTATGAAACGCATACGAAAGAATATGAAGCTGCGCTTCAGGTGCGCGTGCTCGAACTCAAAGATAAATTGAAACCATGGGTACTCGATACTATCCAACAGCACTATCTCTCGTATTCCTACGTCAAGTTCATGTGGATTGGCAAAGATGGATTTACGACATTCGATCAGTATCTCAAAGAACTTGTTCGGCTCGTCGCAACGTATGCTGATCTTGAAAAGATTCTACGGCAAGAGCAGGGTGAATTCAAAAAAACGCTGCGCGCGCGTGCTGCACTCATAAAGGAGCGAAAGATGAGGGGCAAGTGGCGCATCCTTTTCGACGCGTTCGGCGATTTTATGGTGACCAAGATTTATCGCCGCTATGCGCAGATCTATGCCGTTGTGCGCATGCAGCCAATTTTTGAGGAGATCGGCAAACGGCTTGGGTTGTCCCTTCAAGAAGTGCGATTCCTCTTGACTCACGAAGCTGTGGATATGCTCACGGGTAAAAAGCGCGTCAATAAAAAGGAGATGGCACGACGCACCCGATTCTGTGTGTATTATGTCGAGCAGGGTCAGGAAGTTGTGTACACCGGTTCGCGCGCAAAACAACTCATGAAGATGATTGAACTGAAAGAGTTGGGAGATGTGGCAGAACTCCGTGGACAAACCGGATGCGTTGGTCATGCGAGTGGGACGGTGAAAGTTATTGTTCGTGCATCAGACATGAACAAGATGAAGCCGGGAGATGTGCTTGTTTCCATTGCCACTGATCCAGATATTATCCCGGCCATGAAAAAAGCTGCCGCGATTGTCACGGAACAAGGAGGCGTGACCTCGCACGCCGCCATTGTTTCACGCGAAATGAAAATCCCGTGCGTCATCGGCACCAAAATCGCCACGCGCGTGTTGAAAGACGGCGATCGTGTCGACGTCGATGCCACGCGTGGAATTGTAAAAAAGATATAAGCGGTCATTGCGAGGTGACGCGAAGCGTCATGCCTCTAGGCCATAGGCCGAAGGATCTCACGACCGAAGCAATCTCTATGTCGTATAAAAAATACAACTGGTCGTTCATTGCGGCAGACTATGCCTCGAGTTTCATGCGCAACCGCATCTGGACGCACGCGCTGCCACAATATCCCAAGGTCTTGAAACTGCCACCTTTGCCCCTGGGCATTATCGGCCGCGGGAGCGATATCGAGTATGTCACTGACATGGAGTACTGGCAGGCATTCCACGAGGCAGTATCCGAGCGGGCGTATGCCGATCTTCATTTTATTGATCGTCATATCAACATGATTCTCGTTCGTGGGGAGGAGATGAATCGCTGGAGCCAAACATCTATCTTCAATGCAGATTTGTCGAGAGTGTCAAACGTAACGCTGTGGTCACTCTTCAGCGAATTCATCGAGCGTCAGTCCATGATGTATCTCCACGGAATCGTCATCGTCCTTCTCGATTTTCACCAAACACTATTTATTGAGGGGAATCTTGAGAAAATTTTACGGTCTCGCGTCCCGGGCACGGCATATCAATCATACTATTCAGTCTTCACCAAACCCATTCACAATTCATTCGCCCAAGATCAAGAGGAGCATCTTTTGCGCATTATGGCGAAGTCGTATCGTGATCGTCGTTGGCGACGCGATGTGCAGACAATGACGATTGATAAGCTTCGCGAGCGGTACCCGGCTTTTATTCAAGCACTTGCTCGGCACACCGCAACGTATGCGTGGGTCTATTATGTCTACAGTGGGCCGGCGTATTCCGAAGAGCAGTTTCTTGATTTTGTGAGAGATTACCTCGTGCGAGGAGTAAACCTATCCGCATATCTTGTCAAACTCCATAAGAAGCGCAAAGAGATGCGAGAACGAAAGAAACGCTATCTCGCAAAACTCTCTCCGAATCCATTTGAGCGAATGATTCTCAATCTTGCCGGCAAAATCGTGTGGTCAAAACCGAGGAGAAAAGATCTCCAAAGTCGGACATACTACCATGTCGAAA
>JACPGL010000012.1 GCA_016182525.1 Candidatus Kerfeldbacteria bacterium
ACCGCGAACTGAAACAGGATCTTGCGGATCGTGTGGTGGATTTTCTCGCACCGATGCAGCAACGCACCAGAGCTCTTTCTGATAGCGAAATTGATACTGTTCTTTACAAAGGAGCAAAAAAAGCACGAGAGATCGCATCTCAAACCCTTACCGACGTCCAGCGTGTGCTCGGTCTTGGATAGCTTCTCCTACCGCTGAAAATCAGATATTCCTGGCGTTGGCAAGAAACGCCGAACCTCATCAGCTCCAATGTCCACTCGTCCGTCGCCTAGACGATCCTCGCCATCAATATCAACAAGGGTGGCTTTTGTGGTATCTCCCTGCCCAATCAGTGGAGAATCCCATCGTAGGTGAAAGTCGCCAGTCGATTCGTTCACAAAGCGTGGATTGCGGATATCTAAGGAGGTACAGTCTTTGCCATCCTTGAGGCAAAATCCGTTCCGTGTTCGAGGCACACCCTGGACAACGGCATACTTTGTATATGACGAATACGCGTTATGTCCAAGACGAACTCCGTCGGTGTTGCTCTCCCCGAACACATAGATATTCGTCAGGTCATGAAAAATATTGTTAAACACTGTGGCCGTGGATTGAGGTTTGAGTGGAGAGGTGAAGAACAAGCCTGTCTTGTTATTGACAATCGTATTGTGAAGAATCTGAGACAGCTCAACGTTCGTCATCATGACTGCGGCGGCTGGGCCTCCGGCAATGATATTATTTTCAAGCGCGACATTCGTGCCATCGTTCACGGAAACGCCGGCTTGGCTGCTCTCCAACAATTCATTGCGGGTCAGATAAACGTATGAGCTCGAAAGACTCCGCACACTCATGCCATTCCCACGCAGGATATTGTGTTCAATGCGAATATTCTCGCCCCATTCGCTACTTACTCCCGCAAACGCAAATCCCTGAATATCATTTTCTTCAACGGTCACGTATTCAGAATAGCGCATCTCGACGCCCGAACTCGTTCCGGTGTCAATCACATTGTTAGAAATGCGGAGATCATTCCCTCTCTCAATATACACGCCGATCTGTTCATCACGGATCGTATTGTCTTCGATCACAATTCCGCTTGCCATTCGAGGAGAGGACGAAGCATAGCCAATACCACTTATACTCTGCAGATCACCCATGTATCCGTTGCTATAGACCGTATTGTGGTGGATATGGAGATTATCGGCCCATTCTTTCCCATGAATACCAAACCGCCCGTTCTCATACGAGGTATTGTTATACACCTCCACATTCACCGACCCCTGGCCAGGAATATAAATTCCAACGTACTCATTATTGTACGTCGTATTATTTCGGATAATCGCATCGCGGGAATTTCGGAAACAGATTCCCTTTGAGTTATCGCCATACGCGCCGTGGGAAATGTTGTCCTCAACAATCACGTGATGAGCGCCTTCGCCCGACCAAATGTTTGCCGCTTGTTTCGCACCGATCACTTCAAATCCCCGAAGCGTAATATACGCGCCGGTGAGATCAATAATATCGCCAGGGATGTCTGACCCCCGCGCATCATTCACCGGCCGGCCTCGGCCTTGCCATGCTTGAAGTGTTGTGCGCGTTTCCTCGCTCGTGCCACCGTATTCCGGTCCGACTTTCACGTATTCGTGGAACACGCCGGTGGCGTGGATCGTATTCGCCTCGCCGGGCACAATATCCAAGAGCGCCCGATTCAGGGTATTGTAGGGCGCAACATCGGTTCCATTTCCGCCGTCGGCTGCGGCTGCATCCACATACATTTCGGCTGCAGAAGCCGAAAACGCAAACCCAAAAAATCCGCAGATGATGGTGATCCATAGAACCTGCTTGCTTCTTTTATGGGATATCATAAAGAAATATTACGTTTTAGCACCTACAATCAGTCTATCAATACATTTGGCCTCTGTCAACTCTCTCTGGCGACTTCTTGCCGAAGAGAGAAAAATGTGCTATTATAATGATCGTAGAATAAATTCTAAACACAAAATTCTTAAGGATCGAATATGAAAACACAACGATCACTCTCTCTTGTATTCGGCTCACTTCTCACCGTGGGTTTTTCCCTTGCCTTCGCAACGTCTGCCTCTGCCGCAACACTCTATTTTAATTTTGGTGGCTCTAATTCCACGCAAAATGGGCAAGAAAGCACACCCTATGTAACGGTCGCACAATTTACAAATGTTGTAGCGGGAGATACCGTTTATGTTACGGGAACATTAAGCGCAACGCTTGGAATGTCAAGCCTCGTCGGAACGGCAGCCAACCCCACGCGAGTGATGCTGTGGCCAGGGCGCAGCCGTTTGGCAGTCACAACCAGCTCTGGTTCAGGTGTAGATATTTCGGACACACGGTATTTGGAGCTAAGCGGAATTGATGCGAGCGGCAGTGTCCACGGCATTTTTGTTCATAGGGCAACGGGCACATCATCCAACATTACGCTTTCAAGTCTTTCAACGAAGTCCACCAGTACCGGAAGTGCGCTTCAAGTGAGTGATACATCCACAATTTCAATTTCGAGCGTCACATCGACAGATTCGTCGGGTAACGGAATAAGCATTGATTCCGGGAACTCAAATGTGAGCGTCAGTAGTGTCACGATCACAAACCCGACGTCAGTTGGAATTGGAACAACAGGGATTTCGGGCGGTGTCACAACGATGACGATTGATAGCGCAACGGTGACCGGTGCCGGATCTGTCGGCATCCAATGCACAAATAACTCAACCGGATTCACTGTGACGAATTCCACCGTCACCGGTTCGGGAGATGTGACGAACGGTAGACAAGATATCAACATTCAAGATTGTGACGGCACGGTGATTCGCGGAAATATAGCTCGAAACGCGACGGGCGCTGGGATTCGGGCAAATTCTTCCGATACCGTCACCATTGATCGGAATATATCAAGTGGGCATACAGGGTCGAATAATACCGGTATTGCCGTGGCGGCCTCAAATAACGTGACGGTTACAAATAATGTTGTGTACGGCAATACGATCGGTCTTTTTGTTCAAGCCACCGCTGTTACTATGACGGGGACGACTTTTTCTCATAATACGATCTATAATAACTCAAGTACTGGTGTTTCGTATGTTGAGACCTCTGGGGGGGTGATTACCGATATGACTTTTCGGCACAATATTGTGTATACCGCAACCGATGCAAGGGTGAATGGGTTTAATGGCAACGGCCCAACATGGAACTCTTCCTCAAACTATAATCTCTACTACTTAAATGGTTCGAGCGCAAAGATGGAGACGAGCTACACGACTCTCGCCGATTGGCAAGCAGCTCAAGGAATGGATGCGAATTCTTCAACGGGCGATCCCCTTTTTACCACCACAACATCAGGTTCGGAAAATCTCACTCTGCAAGATACGTCCCCGGCGATTGACGCGGCAGTGGGGTCAACCCTGACAACGGATTATACCGGCGCCACTCGACCGTATGGCGCATCAGGCCGTAACGACATTGGCGCGTATGAAAACACGACCTTTATTCGCAGCACAAGCGTGAGTATGGCAGCTGCGGCGGCGGTCAGTGACGCCGGAGTGCATACCATAACGCTCACCATCACCGATTCAACAAATCCATCCACGACGACCTACGCAATTACCACCGACAGCGGAACAACATGGCTCACCGCAGCCGGTGGGACGTCAACAACACCGGCGTATTCAACAAGCAAGACATGGACGCATACAAGCCTCTCCGCCGCGACATCGTATTCCTACTACTTCCGAATTGCTGATAGCGATCAAACCACCTATCTTGCCTTGAGCAGTGCTGTCTCGGCAACAACTCTCCCTGCCGCACCAACAGACGTCACCGCCACAGGGACGAGCCCGACGACTATCCTTGTATCATGGGCAGCTCCAGATGGTGAGATGACGAGTTACACTGTTTCCTCTGGAACAAGCGAATCGGCTGATGATTCCACAGTGACCGACATCGAAGAAACCTCGACAACGCTTTCAGGCCTTACGCCTGGGACACTTTATTACGTCAAAGTACGCGCGCATTCGGCAGAAGGTGCGAGTATCTATTCCGATACGGCTCAAGTGACAACTCCTGCCGCGCTCCCCGATTCATTCACGAGCCCAAGCGCAGCCGACGAGACGCTCGCGTTGGATGAGGCAACCGTTTCATGGGCGACTGTCCCGACGGCGCTGGGATACCGCGTATCCTACGGCACAGATGTTTCCGCATCAAACATTGATGTCATCGAACTCGACGAGGAAGGAGCCGTTACAGCGCAAACCGCAGATTCAACAATTTCCCTCACGCTCACTGATCTTACGCCGGGAATAACCTATTATTGGAAAGTAGCAACCTTGAGCTCGATCGGCTATGGTGACTATTCGACACCGTTATCGTTCACCACCTCCTCCCATTCATCGATCGGACTTTTGCTCACGCCCGGAGGCCGGGCGAGCACGAATCTCCGTATTGTGGACAGCGAGGGGAATCAACTGCTCAACATGTTCACCTTCTGGCCGATTCGCGTCCAAACCGATGTGATGACAGGAGATGTTGATAACGATGGATGGTTGGATATTGCCGCAGGAGCGATTGACGTATGGTCAGGAGCTGATATCCGATTTTTTGACCGCAATGGTGCGTATATGAATCATGTTCAGCCATTTGGAGCGGCGTATCGCGGTGGCGTCGAGTATACGCTTGCCGATGTGAATGGAGATCGCGATATGGAACTTATCGCTATCCCCCGGACAGGATCCTCGAACCTTCGCGTCTACAATTTGAACACCACGGAGAACGTGTGGGAACTTCTTGACTGGACATTTGTCTTTGGCCCGAGGTTCAAAGGCGGATCATCCATTGCCGCTGGTGATACGAATGGCGATGGACGAGCCGAAATCGCAATTCATCCGCGGAAAGGATCATCCAACGTGCAACTCTATCGCGTGAATACCGACAATGAACTTGAAAAAGTGACGTGGCTCCAACCGTATTCCTCAACCTATCGAGGTGGAATCTCTATGCTGCTGACAGATTACGATGGAGATTCCAAAGCGGAACTGGTGACCATCCCCCTTGCCGGCGCATCTCAACTCCGCATCTATAACGTGAATAATGACGAAGCAACGATCGTTGTTGATCAACTCGTGTATGCTGCGAACGTCCGAGGCGCATTCAACCTTGCATCAGGAGATGTGAACGGCGATGGAACACAAGACATTGCCGTTGTTCCTCAAGCTGGGAATGGATCCTCACTCAAAGTATACAAATACGACACAACCCTTGGACTGCGCTTACACGGCGAAAAGATGGTCTTCGACTCGGCACACCGCGCAGGGACGAATCTCACTGTTCACGACATCGATCAGGATGGGATGGCCGAAGTCATCGTTGGTTCAGCGTACGGGCGACCAAACACACGCATCTACGATTTCACGACGTCAACTGCCACATTACAGAAATGGTTCTGGGCATTTCAATCGACGTTCAGTGGCGGCGTGATGGTGAGTCACTAGAGCTCTAGAGCCCTTTCATCATCCATGAATTATACACGTCGAGCATGATATCGAAGGCGTGATCGCGGAGACGATCCGGGATGAGCGCTTTATGTTTCGGAGTTATTGTGCCGCTGTAATGCAGGATAGTCGCCATGGATCGCTGGCAGCGTTCAAGATCTTCACCACAGGAGTAGCCGCGGGTCTTGGCGTCGGTGCCGGATTTTCGCGTCTCTACAAACATATCGCGGAACTGAATGAATGTGCCGTCGCCTACAAAGATGACGTCTTCAAACTCGCTAAAGTCAAGCGTAGGAAACGCTTCTTCAAAAATTTCGCGCGCTTGGGCTTGGGAAATGATGTTTTCGCGTCGGGCAAGCGCAATGCTGACAAAAAACCGATCAACCGTATCGCGCGTCACCTCTCCTGCGGTTTTATCCGCAAGCAACTTCACCGGATCGGATTCACTTTCGTTGTAGTAGATGATATCTTCACGGCAATATTTTGTCTGCTTCAATCCATAGGTATCGTAAAGTTCTTGAAGATACACTGACATGAGCTTGTTTTGGCCGTGGAGCCACGCTGCAAGAGCGGTAAAAATAACCGACGCTTCTCCTGCGCTTTTCTCACGCATGGCCAGCGCCTTCCGCCCGCCTTGGCTCGTAATCATTTCTTCGGGCCCGACAATCATACCGCCACTTTCTTCTCCACAAAAGACTATGCGTGGCTGAACGCCAAGATTAATCTTCTTTCCATAAATATCTTCGAGTACAACATTCTTCTCAGGATGTTCGCGGAGTTGCCGCTCGATCTTTTTAATCATCGCAGCCAAATTCTTAAATCCAACCGGTGTATTGACCGATTTCACCCCGACGGCATTGGCCCACTTATCCCAAAACGAACCGGAGGGCGTGGTTTTCAGAATAAAACGCGGATGGTCATTCCAGCGGCCGGTCGCTTTCAAGCCTTTCATGAAAAAATCCATGACTAAGAAAAAAGCGTGGTTCGGAGTGTAGTAGACAAAAATGTTCCCATTGCCAAGATCAATAGAATGGAGGCTCATCGCTTGCACCACCGGCTTGCGATCAGCAGACTCCACTTGCCCAACAACCAACCGATCACCGTCAGGATCAGCATTGGCCACAACATACCCGACCGGTTTATCGGCAAGCGATTCTTCGTAGCGCATGGTTTCCATCACTTCGGGCAGCGTGGCATCACACGACGCGTCAAAAAATTCCTTCGTGCCGGTCTTCGGATTCACGCGCATGTCTTTTCCGATGCCGTGGAAGAACGGATCTTCGTCTGAACGATGCCAGTCATAGACATGCTCAATCCCGAGTGCGGTGGTAATGGGTTTCATCACCCCGGCCATACATCCGCCGATCATATCAAACATCATCTTCCAGCCTTTTTTGCCTTCCGCCGTAATGATGTTTAGAAAATAGTCATTCGCCACGCTGTTTCGAAGATACGAAATGTACAAACCAATCCCGTCAATATCTTCAACGATCTTCGGGCCGTAGCGCGGCGCGAGCGGAATGGTATATCCCTTTGGATTCGTTTTTGCGTGCTCGAGAATCTGTTCAATCTTTGCAACAAATGCAAGCGACATTTCGGGTAAGAACTGACTTCCCTCTTGATCGAGATCTTTCGTTGCGGTTTTACTTGAAATGGCATGACTGGAGGTGACAAATTCGCCGCCAGCAAAATCGCGCATGAAAATTAAGAATGACACCATCCATATAGCCGTCGTGTTGCGATCAATCGGTAGATGCGTCACAATCCCCTGTGCAGCTTGGACGCGGGAGATGAGTTCAACGTACGCTTTGGTGTTGTATCGCACTTCGCCGGCAGCCAACTTATGAATCTCGCCGGACAGTTTTTCTTTTAACACCAGCGCTTTGCCAAGCGTAGCGAGCATGACGCCGATTTGGTTGATCGGAAAACGCGTATCCCAGTAGTACAAAACATTCTGGGGCCCGCGAATCCCGCCAGTTGACACTTTTGCTTCCTTTGTATAATTTGCAAGCCATTGTTCCAATCCCCATTCCTCGACTTCTTTTTTGGTGATAGTCAGGGTGATCTCGCTCTCACTCCCAAGATCAAGAATCGGCTTGGCTTTTAGAGTGTCGGGAGTTGCCCGCTCAATATTTGCAGTATAGATCGTTCGAAGTTCTTCAACAGAAAGTGTTGGGCGCATAAAACATGTACTCTTAGGGATGAACCGCTTCCATAGAATATCCGTTTACCGCGCATTGGTCAATGCCGTATTCGTGGATTTGTTTTTTGAAATGCCGCGCATCGCCGGTGGTTACGAAAAGATCAGACCCGACCTCCTCGTCGGTATCTAACGTCTGCGCTTCAAATACATGCTTGGCCTGGCGCGCTACCGCCTCACTCACGTCGAGGAGTGTAACGTCTTTCCCCATCACCTCTTGGATCTCGTCACGAATGAGCGGATAGTGCGTGCACGCGAGGACAAGAGTGTCCACTCGAGGTTCGCGGAGAGGAGCAAGACAGGTTTCAAGCCGCTCGCGCGGATCTTCAAGTCGCTCAATTGTATCCGCCAACCCGGGGCACGCAAGGGGAATGATCGTACTCTCCGCTCCAAATTCATGGATCAAATTTTGGTAATACGCGCTTGTGATGGTGGCTGGTGTTCCAATCACCCCAATATGCTGCGAATGAGAGGTGGTCACCGCGGGCTTAATCGCGGGTATCGTGCCGACGATTGGAATATTGAACTTCTTTCGCGCGTACTCAAGCGCAGCAACCGACGCGGAATTGCACGCCACGATGACCATCATCGCTCCGTTGCGCACCGCAATGTCGATGATTCCACAAAGATACTGCTCGATTTCCGCCTCCGTTTTTTCACCATAGGGAAAATGCGCTTGATCAGCCACATACACAATGCGCGCGCGCGGAAGCAAGCGCTTCACTTCACGATACACGCCAAACCCTCCGATTCCTGAATCCACAATGCCAATCATGGTCGGAGGCCGATAATGTTCAGAATGGCTGTTCGGCGCTCGCGTTTTTCGCGCTGATACGATGGGAGGTGCTCATCGCAGTGGGTGCAGAGATCGCTCATTTCAATGGACTCCGGCTCAACTCCGGCTTCTTCTAAGAGCAAACGGTTGCACCGACGCAAGTCAAGATGAAGCTGCTCGTGCTCAATCGAGAGTACGCTTTCTCCAAACCGCTGCTGGAACTGGCGAATACGTTCAAGATCGTGATCAATACTGTAACAACGGCGACCAATCGCCGGCCCGCAATAAGCAAAAAGATCCGCGGGATTAGTTTTATAATCTCGGCTCATGCGGCGAATGGTTTTAAGAGCAATTTCCTGTATGGTACCACTCCACCCGGCGTGGACAAGAGCAACAACGCTCTGTTTCGGATCATACAAAAAGACCGGCACGCAATCCGCAGATTTTGCCACTAAGAAAACATTCGGCTCATCCGTCATCATGGCATCAATGGCCTTCAGTTCCGAATCAGGCTCTTCGATCCCGCTGCCACGCGCGTTTTTTCCGAGACGCCGAACCCGCGCTCCATGCACCTGTTCCATAAACACGCAATCCTCCAATCGAATACCGAGCTCGTTCATGAGTTCCCGACGGTGGGCAACAACAGCATCGAAATCATCTCCATACTTAAACACTAATGGACACGCCTTCACCACACCCGATCCATGAATGAGGTTTGGAACTCCAGCAAGAATGTCGGATTGGATAATCATACGCTTTTAGAGCTCATCTCAAAAATAGCTTTATAGGCATTTTGAATGCCGTTTGTGCCGAAACGGTTGAAGAACGAGGAGGAATACCATAGTATTCCGACGAGTTCTGAAGCCGTTGCAGGCCAAACGGCGTCAAAATGGCCGGAAGATTATTTTTGAGATGAGCTCTAGTTTGCCACAAGAAGGTTGGTGCTGTCCATGTCAGGCGGAACAGGGATGTTCAGGAGTGCACACATCGTTGCCGCAATTCTTTAAGCGCGCCGCCTTTGCGAACGCTGAACGATGGAGCAGAGCGGCCAACGGCGATAAACGGGATGAGCGCGTCGGTGTGCGCTTTATGCGGTTTATTTTGTTTCACATCATAGATGAGCTCGGCGTGGCCATGATCAGCGGTAATGAGGAGAATGCCGTCGGTTTCTAGGGTTGCTTTTTCGAGCACCCCGACCGCTCGATCCGCTTCGGCGACTCCTTCGAGGATCGCCTGGCGAATACCCGTGTGCCCAAGCATGTCGGCGTTGGCGATGTTCACAATGATCACCTCATGCGTTCCTTCACGTATGCATTGAGCTGCGCGTTCTGCGATCTTCATGGCTTGCATTTTTGGCTGTAAATCATACGTGGCGATTTTGTCGGACGGGATGAGTATGCGCTCTTCGCCTGGCCACGCATCCTCGCGCATGCAGTTAAAAATCTTGGTTAAGTAGATCCATTTTTCAGTTTCCGAGATCCGAAGTTGGCGGATTCCATTCTTCGAGAGAATTTCCGGAAGGGCGTTTGGCACCGGGATATAATCAAATGCGGTTTTGCAACTCAAGCCCTCGTAGTACGGCATCATAGCAATATAGTCGATAGAGGGTTTCACTGCGCGCGCAAATCCTTCGAATTCGTCTTCGACAAAGGCTTGCGTGATCTCGATTTCACGATCAGCGCGGAAGTTGAAATTGAAAAATGCGTCTCCTTCTTCTACGTTCGAAGACTTACCCTCGGTTTCAATGACGGTCGGCTGGATGAACTCATCGGTTTCACTGCGCGCATACCCCATGGCAACGGCTTCTTCGGCTGACGCTGCGCGAAATTCCGCCTCGCCTTGAGTGAGCATACGATACGCGCGCTCCACACGCTCCCAGCGGTGATCCCGATCCATGCCCCAATAGCGACCCATGAGCGTGCCGATGCGGCCCACTCCGGCAATTTTCATCGCCTCCTGCAACCTCTCAAGATACACCTCGGCTTCTTGCGGGTTCGTGTCGCGTCCATCCGTACACACGTGCACAACGACATCCTTTACGCCTTCGTCACGCGCCATCTCCAGAATCATGTGACACGCGATGTCGTAACTGTGCACGCCGGAGTTTGAAAGCAAACCAAACAGATGGAGCTTACCGCCCCGCGCTTTCATAGCCTGCATCACCTCCCGGTACACCGCATTCTTTTTAATGTCACCCGAAAGCACCGACTCTTTGACCATGGCTTGCGGCAATTTCACGTTGCGGCCCGCGCCCATGATATAGTGGCCGATCTCGGTTGCGCCTTGGTGGCCCTTCTCCAAGCCAATCCACTCTCCAGCTGCACCAATCGCAGCATGTGGCGCGCTTGCCCACAACCGATCCATGACCGGCGTTTCAGCACAATGAATTCCGTTGTGCTCTGACGGCTCCCCCAATCCCCATCCATCGAGAATACACAACACCGCTGGTTTCGTTGGTGTCATAGGCTATGCCTTCGATTTCATGAATACGCCCTTTAGGGCCATGAGCATCGCGCCGAGCATCCACAAGACACCAACAAAGATCACAAGAGCGCCGAGGATAGGGATTAAGAAAACAAGCCCAAGAACAAGGACGCCGACCGCGGCAGAGAGGTAGAGGTTGAGATCAGTCTGCTCACGTTTTGCCACACGCGTCAGGAGCACATATCCAACAAGAATGCCAAGCGCAACTTTGGCAAGATACAGTTTTACGCCGTACAACACCCCAAGAATGGCCGCAAGCGGAATGCCGACGAGCGTCACGGCCAAAAGCACAACAAGAATGGGCGTGAGAAAGAACACTGCTGCACCCCAGCCAAAACTCTGACCCGGGCGTTCAAGCGCGCTGGTGATAATGGAAAGCGTGGTTTTTCGAAACAGGCCGATCGCGAGAAGGGCAACAATCATGGTTGCAACCAGGCTCACGGTTTGAAATAACGCAAAGAACGATGCAGCCAGTCCTGCAAGACGATTGGTATCTTTCATCGGAAGAGGTGACGTGGTCATGCGAACATCTCCGGCGATCGTTGCGCTCTCATCCACCGATGGCTTTGAGCCGGAGTAAAGAACGTCACCGCCCACATTTGCTGACTCCTGAATACTCACACGACCTTCACTCCCGGTTTTCGTTTTTAGGTCTCCCACGACCTTTCCATTGAGCGTGATCGTTTCCCCATTTGCATCAACATGGCCGTTCACTGTCCCGTCAAAGGTTACACTCGCACCAGCAGCAAACACGCTCCATCCGACGGTTGACGTGTCGTCAAAGATCACGGTTGAGCCAAAGACATTCACGTTCTTGCCAACGGTTCCATCGAGCTGAATCAGATTCCCTGCCACGCGGACGTTGCCAAGCACATTACCGGACACATGAATGTTGTTCGCCGCGGCGATCAGATCCCCTTCGATCGTTCCGTTCACGCGAACATTTTGCGCGGCCACGATCAGGTCGCCCTTCACGGTTCCATCAATCTCAACGGTTTGCGCCGCTTTGGTAACGTTACGCTCGACCACCTCATCGGCTTTGACCGTATACGTGCCATCGTCGCTCTTGGCCGCTGCCGTGGACGCAGCCACAATAAAGAGAAGCGAGCTTACGATGATGATCGCTCGCCGAAAAATAATGTGTTTCATGGACAGTTTCATAAGAATTGTGACCCTATTATAACGAATTTCCTCATTCTTTGCAATTGACCGATTTTTCTTTTCGAGATGTTTTTGCAATGAGGATGAGATTTCGCGCTTTCCAGAGCGGAATCTTTTTTTCACGAAACACGGATTCACATTTCTCGACATGAAATCTAGCGCACGTAGCAAGATGTTTCAGTTCGCGTTTTGTGAAGGCATGACAGTAACGGTTGGCGATTGTTTTGCCTTGCGGGTTTTTCCACGGGCGGTAAAAATCGCGCCAGTCGAGTGACGATCGGCCCTTTGCTTTTGCAAGAGCATTGGTAAGAAGCAGCGGCCAAAATGATGGCTGCCAAAAATTCCATGTGATGATAACGAGCACGCCACCGGGTTTCAAAACACGAGCACATTCCTGAACTGCTTGCTGACGATACGTGTCTGATGGCACATGATACAGACTGGCGATCGAAAAAACCAGATCAAACGTGCGGTCGGCGAATGGCAAGCCCGTGTGGCTCGCGACTTGAAACTGCGGCGCGAGCGTGCTATCCTTGTGAAGATTTTTTGCATGGGCAAGCAGCTTCTCCGATACATCCACGCCGGTATAGCTCATACCCGAAACGCCGGATTGTTCAAGAAACGAGATGAGCCGCCCATTGCCGCAACCGACATCGAGAACGTGCGCGCCGGCTCGGAGATACGGTGTGGCAAATCGAAACTCTGGCCACGGATTCGCGCGCGTGATCGAAAAGTGATCCGCGATGGTATTGTAATCTTCGGCGGTTTGACGGATAATCGAATCAGCAATTGATGTTTTCATGACACCTCTTCTTACCACTTTTGTGACTCGAGCGGCAACGCGCGTCAAAACCCGCGACGATTTAGATGTGCTGAAACGGGAGATTGCGAGGGAGACCGGAACTGCGATGCCGCAAAACAGTTCTATCCTAGCGGAATACGTGCAGCTTGTCGAGCGCGGCGCAATGCCCAAGAATGCGGCGCTTGAAAAAGTGCTTCGAATTCGCAGTATCCGGAGCATGTCGGGCATTGTGCCAATCGGCGTCCACACCAAACCCATGGGCTGCCCGGGTCGATGCGTGTTCTGCCCAACCGAAGTTCGCATGCCGAAAAGTTATTTGTCAAAACAGCCGGCGGTCATGCGCGCAATCGCGAATGAATTTGACCCGTATAAAATGGTGTCAAATCGGCTGCTCCAACTTGAACGCAACGGACACAACACGGAAAAATGCGAACTCATCGTGATGGGCGGCACATGGTCTGCACATCCGCGGCCGTATCAAGAGGAGTTTATTCGCCGTTGCTTTGATGGATTCAATGGATGCGACGCCGCCGATCTTGAAGAAGCGAAGCACATGAACGAAACGGCAAAGCACCGCGTCGTTGGCATAACGCTCGAAACTCGGCCGGACTGGGTGGATGAGGAGGAGGTTGTTCGCTGGCGTCGGTACGGCGCAACCCGAACCGAGATCGGCGTGCAACATACGGACAACCGCGTGCTTGAACTTGTCAAACGCGGCCACGGCATTGAAGCGTCCATGCATGCCACGCAACTTTTTAAAGATGCGGGATTCAAAATCACGTATCACATGATGCCCGGGCTCCCCGGCTCTACACCCGAGATGGACTTGGCAATGCACCGCGAAATTTTTGCGCGGCCAGAGTTAAAGCCCGATCAAATCAAAATCTATCCGTGTCTTGTGAATGAGCACGCGGAGCTGTACCAGTGGTTCAAAGACGGCCGCTTTGTGCCGTATGACGACGCGACGTTGGACGAGTTGCTCATCCGAATCAAAACGACCGTGCCCGAGTACTGCCGTATCGCGCGGCTGTTTCGCGATTTCCCAAAAGAAGTGATCCAAGGCGGCAGTCAAATCACAAACTTTCGGCAAAAAGTGCAGCAAGAGATGAACGCACGCGGGTTGAAGTGCGTGTGTTTGCGTTGCCGTGAAGCGCGTGGACGAACTGTGGATGTACAAAACGCCGAGCTTGTGGTGCGCGAATACGACGCGTCGGGTGGCAAAGAGATTTTCTTGAGCTTTGAATCACCCGACCGCAGTGTGCTCTATGCGTTCTTACGGCTGCGGTTTCACTCCTACGCA
>JACPGL010000013.1 GCA_016182525.1 Candidatus Kerfeldbacteria bacterium
ATCATGGGCGATCATGTCAAAACATCCATCAATACCTCCATCATGACCGGCAAAATCATCGGCACGGGTGCGCATTGTGAAGGAATCATTCGCGAGAACATCCCGCCGTTTACCTCCACCTACAACAACACGCACGAACAGATCCCCCTTGCCGTCACCGAAAAAATCATGAAGCGCTCCATGGAACGACGAAAGATAAAAATGACAAAAGCCGATCGCGCACTTATTAAAACAATTTATAAAACGCACACCTTATGAAAGTGAAAATTTTTGTGACCGGAGGGACGTTCGACAAAGAATACAACGAGATCACCGAGCAGCTGCATTTCAGAGAAACGCACATCTACGAAATGCTCCGACTTGGCCGCAACAAAGTGGACGTGGACATTCGCGTGCTCATGATGATTGACAGCTTGGAGATGACCGATCAAGACCGCGAGATTATTTTAGAGCACTGCGAAAACACGCCCGAAAAGAACATTGTGATCACGCACGGGACAAGTACGATGGTCGAAACGGCAGAAGTGCTTGCGTCATCCATTCGCGACAAAACGATTGTGCTCACGGGCGCCATGTTCCCCTACGCTTACGGCAGCTCGGATGGGCTGTTCAACTTAGGAAGTGCTCTCGCCTTTTCACAAGCGCTTCCGGCTGGCGTGTATCTTGCTATGAACGGCAGGAATTTCTTCTGGCACAACGTGCACAAGAATGACGAGACGGGCTTGTTTGAAGAACTTGAACCCGGCACAGAATCGTAGCTCGCGCTCCCCCGCGTATGCGCTACATCACCGACTTCCATCTCCACACCAAATATTCCCGCGCAACGTCGAAGTATTTGGGGCTTGAGGAGCTGACGCGCTGGGCGCATATCAAGGGGCTGGAGATTTTGGGGACGTCGGATTTCACGCATCCCAAGTGGTTTGCCGAAATTCGTGAGAAGTTTGAACCGGCAGGCGAGGGGTTGTATACCATCAAGAAGGAATTTTTGAACACGGCAGATATTCCGATGTCGGTTGTGGATCGGCCATTCTTTTTTATGCTCACGTCCGAGGTGAGTTGTATTTATTCGAAAGGCGGCAAGGTGCGACGGCTTCATATCTTGCTCGCGTTCCCGTCTCTTGAAGATGTTGAAGCGTTCAACGCGCGATTGACCGCCCGCGGTGCAAAACTCGCTTCGGATGGTCGGCCGATTTTAGGGATGGATGCAAAAGACGTGGCCGCGATCGGGTTCGATGTGTCCGAACACGCGCTTGTCATTCCTGCCCACGCGTGGACACCGTGGTTTGCCATTTTTGGATCGAAGTCTGGATTTGATTCGATTGAAGAGTGTTATGAGGAGCTCGCGGATCGGATTTATGCGGTGGAAACCGGTTTATCGAGCGACCCACCCATGAACTGGCGAATGAAGGACATGCAAACACGGTTTGTGATTTCGAATTCGGATGCGCACTCCGGGCCAAAAATTGGCCGCGAGGCAAACATCTTTGAACTTGCGAAGCCAAGCTACTTTGCGATTTTTGACGCGCTCAAAAACCACGACGCGAAAACATTTCTTGAAACCATTGAGTTCTACCCGGAAGAAGGCATGTATCACTACGACGGCCATCGAAAGTGCGGCGTGCGGATGCATCCCGATCAAACGAAAAAAGAAAAAGGATTGTGCCCCAAGTGCAAATTGCCGGTGACCGTTGGTGTGCTTTCGCAAGTCGAGAAGTTAGCCGCGTTTCCTGCCGGCCACACTCCGGCAAACGTCCCGAGCCATCGCTATCTTGTCCCGCTCCCGGAAATATTATCCGAAGTATACGGCAAAGGTTGGCAAACGCAGACTGTACAGAACGCGTATTTCGATCTGATTAAAAAAGGCGGCGATGAGTTTCATCTCTTGCTCGACATGCCAGTGGCCGAGATCCGCGACATTGGCGGCGACATACTCGCCACCGCGATCGAAAAAATGCGCGCGGGCGATTTGGCGATCGAACCGGGCTACGACGGCGTGTACGGCACGGTCAAGATCTTCAAACCCGGCGAACTCGAACGCCTTCAACCAAAGCAGCAAAGTCTGCTCTAATGCGCTCTTATCAACCCCCGAAAAGCGTGATATGATACGAGCGCTTGAGTCTTTATTTTTCGTATGACAAAAATCACCAAGCGATCGCTCTTGAAAGAGACGATCCAACACATTGATATCACCAAACTGAAAGCGGCGCAACTTATGGACGCGTATAAGAAGATGTCCTTCTCGGCGCGCGACCTTGCACGAGCAACCGAAATCTACGAGAAGATGCTCGGCGACAAAAGCTCTTCCACGTGGCTCACGCTTGCCGGCTCAACGAGCGCGGCCGGGTGCATGCAGGTCTATGTCGACATGGTCAAGCACAATATGATAGACGCGATTGTCGCGACCGGCGCGTCCATCGTGGACATGGATTTTTTCGAAGCGCTCGGGTTCAAGCACTACAAAGGCACGCCGTTCATCGACGACGGCTTGCTCCGCAGCTTGTACATCGACCGCATCTACGACACCTTTATTGACGAGGAGGAGTTGCAAGCGTGTGACGTGGCGATCCGAAAAATCGCCGATTCATTGGAGCCGCGGCCGTATTCTTCCCGCGAGTTTATCTGGGAAATGGGCAAATATCTCACGAAGCACTCCAAGAAAAAAGAGTCGCTTGTCGAGACCGCGTATCGCCACAACGTGCCGATTTTCTGCCCAGCATTTTCCGATTCGTCGGCCGGATTCGGGCTTGTCATGCATCAGTGGAACAATCCGGAGCGCCATCTCTCCATTGACTCGGTGAAAGATTTCTTGGAGCTCACGAAAATCAAAATGGCGAGTAAGAATACTGGTCTCTTGATGATCGGCGGCGGCGTACCGAAAAACTTTGCGCAAGATACGGTGGTGTGCGCAGAGGTTCTTGGCTTTGACGCGCCGGTGCACAAATATGCGGTGCAGATCACGGTGGCCGATGTGCGCGACGGCGCGTGCTCGTCCTCCACACTAAAAGAAGCAAGCTCGTGGGGCAAAGTGAGCACGGTGTATGAACAGATGGTGTATGCCGAAGCAACGTTGGCCTTGCCGCTCTTGGCCGCGACCGCGTATGAACACGGACTCTGGAAAAAACGTTCTGCAAGGAACTTTGCAAAGATGTTGAACGCCGAAGCGTAACACGTGACTATGACGAAAAAATTTAACCCCAGCGACATCGGGCTCGACAATGGCAACATGTATGGATTGCCGTATTCGGTTGATGAGGCGAAGGTGGTGATCGTGCCAGTTCCGTGGGAAGTGACCACATCATATCGCGATGGAACGGCGCGCGGACCTCAAGCCATACTCGATGCGTCGGTGCAAGTGGATGTGTATGATGCCGATGCGCCGGATGCGTGGAAGCTCGGGCTCGCAATGCTGCCGATTTCCAAAAAATGGGCTGCGGCCAATGCGCGACTTCGACCAAAGGCCAAACGGTGCATTCAGAATTTGGAAAAAGGCGGCAGTCCGTCCGATGCGAATGTGAAAAAATTGTACGCGGAGATTAACCGCGCCGGCACCGAACTGAATACGTGGGTAGAAAAAGAAACGTCACGCCTCTTGAATGCGGGCAAGAGCGTGTGCGTGCTGGGTGGCGAACACAGTGTGCCGCTTGGATTCATGAAAGCGCTCGCGCGCGTGCATCCTCATTTTTCGATTTTACACATCGACGCGCATGCGGATTCACGTGAGGCGTATGAAGGGTTCACATACTCGCACGCGTCAATCATGTATAACGCGTCGCAGCTCACACAAGTGGATCGGATCGTGCTTGCCGGCATCCGCGACTACTGCCAAGAGGAGGCTGATCGCATCGCGGCCTCGCGCGGCCGCATCGTTGCGTTCCCGGATCGCGATCTCAAACGCAACGGGTTCGCCGGCCAAACCTGGAAACAGCAATCCAAAAAAATCACCGACCCGCTGTCGGACAACGTGTACATCAGTTTTGATATTGACGCGCTCGATCCGTCGCTCTGCCCGCACACTGGCACACCGGTGCCCGGAGGATTCGCCTTTGAGGAAATTTGCTTTGTCATCGAAACGCTCGTCAGCCGCGGCAAGACGATCATCGGCTTTGACCTCTCCGAAGTCGCACCGCACCCCGGCGAAGAATGGGATGCATCAGTCGGCGCGCGCATGCTCTACCGCCTCGTGAACTTCATGGCCAAATCACAGGGCAAGCTGTAAGATCTTAAGACGATTTCCTCGTCCAAGCCGATCGCTCCTTCCGAATATATTTCTCTGCACCACCAAACTCACGCCAGACCTCTTTTCCAAGCCCCCGAAGCGCTTTCACAAAATCCTTTGGAAGTTTCGTTCTTACTGTCCGCCTTTTCATACCATCTGACCTACTGATATTCCTCTCTCTTTGCAATACGCCTCGTAATAGTCAGGATACCCTTTGCGGTCGGTGGCGTCCATTGCCAACCCCAGCGCCGCAACGCATCCTCCAAGCGCATCACGCGGGCCTTTGACTTCGAGCCATGTGCCAAACACAAAACTATGGAGTTCAATGACGCACGCGCCCGCCTTCCAGCTCTTTTTGGTTTTGCGGTACGCGTGCACGGGCGTAAACTGCAACGTGCGCAAGATTTCGTCCATCGCGGCTTTATCGGTGATGCCCACGGTCACGGACTGGAACTCGCGGAACGGCGTTTGCCACCCTTCGCGCGTATACGTCTCCGCGTGTTTGAGCGTGAGCTCGAATCGCCCGCCCGCCTCCCGAATGCGCAGGATATTCGGCGAGCCCTCGCCATGCCCCACCCCGCGCGCAAGGTCGTTGTAGTAGATGTCGGTTTCGGTCGTGTCGGGAAGCGGATCGATCTCGGCCATTGCCGAAATTTTCGCGATCATCTCGCCCGCATCCTCCACCCGAAATCGCAATTGAACGTCGTCTTTCATATATATATTGACCAATAGTCAGCTTATAGGTAGTATACCATAGTTGGAAGGGTGCCAGAGAGGCCGATTGGGATGGTCCCGAAAACCATTAGGCCCGCAAGGGTCTCGAGAGTTCGAATCTCTCCCCTTCCGCCAAGCCCGGTAATTTTGATATTCTCACCAAGCTCTTGCGGATAACTCACCGCGAAACAATCCACGGGACTCTAACTTGGATTAACAATGTGTATGAACGCCGCCGAACAACTAGCAGACTTAGAGATCTCTCTTAGAATTTTTATTGAGGATGTTTTGAAGAGAAAGCATGGGCATGATTGGCTCAAGGGATCGGTAATTAATAGAGACCGATTAAAAGAGTGGAACAGAAGACTCAAGAAAGAACAAGATCTTCGAAGTAGTGCTGGGACAGACAAACGTTTGCTCTCCTATTCAGAATTTTCGGATTTGATTCAAATCATCGATGACAATTGGGATGAATTTTCGTTTATACTAAACGACCGCAGAGAAATTAATGTCTTTCTTCGCCGCTTAAAAGCTTACAGAAACCCAGACGCACACCGGCGGTCTCTAGATCCACACGAAGAAGCACTTACTCTGGGCATATGTACATATATCCGAAAGTTGATCTCTAACCACAGGCGATCATTTGGAGATCCTAAGAGTTTTTTCCCGTCCATCGATTCTGTTATTGAAGGAAAAAATGTATCGCGAGGCAGTGGCTATGTTTGTCAGGCAGGAATCGTAAGACCCGGAGATGAGCTGGAATATACTGTCAGCGCGACAGATCCTAAGGGGGAAAAACTCGAATATCGTCTCCTCCACTCAACTCAAGACTGGCAGAAAAGCGAAAAGTTAAACTTGACAGTCAGTGAGGCAGATATCAGGACGGAGTTTATGGTACAAATTTGGATTAGAAATCCTCGAAATTCCTACCATTCCAATCCGGATGCTGGATATGACGACGTATCTTGCTTCTTATATTCTGTTCTTCCGATATAAATTGAGACTGTAGAAATTCGTCATTGCGAGCCCCGAAGTGGCAAAGCAATCTATCGTTTCTTCAACAAATAAGAGATTGCTTCGTCGCTACGCTCCTCAAGAATGACCAAAAAAGTGAGTTTTTCTACAGTCTCATATTCGGACACCTTTTAGTCGAGATTTTTGCCCGTTGACCAAAAATGTTCGGCGAGTCTCGACTTGACGAGTCTCGGCCATGTGCTATACTTCTAGTGTAGAAATACTACTAAACGCCTAACTATGGCACTAAGAAAAGTCTCGGCTCCACCGAGAATAGCCACGGATCCCATGCCCACGCCAGCACGAGAGCGCATCGCCTGTCTCTCTCGGGCCTCCCATGGGGGCCTTGTCACCGTGGCACTGGCGGCGGAAGCCTTTGAACTCCCGCGAAAAACAACTTCTATCACGCTTGCGGGCCTTGCTCGTCATGGTTGGCTCCGGCGGGCAGCCCGCGGGCTCTATCTTATCCTCCCACTCGAGGTCGAACCTGGCACGCTGGCTGTGGCCGAAGACCCATGGATCCTCGCGTGCGAACTTTTCTCTCCCTGCTACATCGGGGGGTGGAGTGCGGCCGAGCACTGGGGCTTAACCGAACAGCTTTTTCGATCCACTCTCGTCGTCACCGGATCATCGGCTCGGTCCTCCTCCCGCACGATCCTGGATCACGAGTTCCGGATTTTCAAAGTTCCGAAGGACCGAATCGCGGATGCGACCTTCATCTGGCGAGGGTCGGAGCGCGTTCCCGTTTCCTCGCCCGAACGAACGATCGTCGATGCCTTGCGACATCCAGAGCTTCTGGGCGGCATCCGCCACTTGGCCGAGGTTCTTCGGACGTACAGTGAGAACTCGAAGAAAGATTTTTCCAAACTCCTTGATACGATGAAGACCTATGGCAATGGAGCGGCTTGGAAGCGTTTGGGGTTCCTTACGGAAACCCTCTGGCCAGAAGAAGTCGGCATCCTGTCTGCGGCGCGGGATCACCTCACGACCGGCACCATTCGCCTCGACCCGGCTGTCAAACGCACGGGAACCCTCTACCGCCGTTGGGGCGTGTGCGTCAATGTCCCCATTGGTCACGACTCGACGATATGATCCGCAAGATTGATATTCTTGACCGAGCCGCGGAGTGGCAACTCCGCCCGGAAATCGTCGAGAAAGATTACGTCCTTGGCTGGCTTCTCGCCGCCCTCGGTTCTCTCGAGGACGTCCGTCCGCTTTGGATCTTCAAGGGTGGGACGTGTCTCAAGAAGTGCGTTTTGGAAACGTATCGGTTCTCCGAAGATCTCGACTTCTCGCTCCTGCCTGCCGCACCCTACGGAGAAGAAGAGGTTCGGACGGTGCTTCAATCTATGGCTTTCTCGGCGACGGAGCTTTCGGGGATTGATATCCCTCCTGAACGGGTCGTTGTGAATCTGCGGAAGAATCGACAAGGTCAGCCCACCTATGAAGGGCGCATCTACTACCGCGGACCGCTTGGACGCCATGATTACGCACGGGTTTTGATGGATCTCACGAATGCCGAGCGTGTGGTGGACACGCCAACCCCTCGCGCCATCTTCCACCCTTACCCCGATGATCTGCCAGCCACCACGACGATCCTCACGTACTCTTCGAGCGAACTCCTCGCGGAGAAACTTCGCGCTCTTTTCGAGCGAACTCGTCCGCGCGATCTTTATGACATCACCTACCTTCTCGAGCACAACACCGACGGGTTCGATCAGGAACATGTCCGCAGAATCTTTCAAGAGAAATGCGAGTTCAAAGGATTCCCAATGCCCTCCTCTGCTGATCTTTTTCACGCCGTTCAAGCTTCGGAAGAGATGCGCAGTGAGTGGGCGAATATGTTGGCGCACCAGTTGGCAACGCTCCCAGATCTTCATGCTCTTCTCGCTCGACTCCCATCCCTTCTTCGCTGGCTTGACGGCTCAACGACGTAACCATAGGCTTCTGTTATGGCTTTGGTAGTCCATCGACCGATCACTTGAGACTGTAGAAAAACTTACTTTATTCTGTCATTGCGAGGAGCGAAGCGACGAAGCAATCTCTTGTTTGTTAGAGAAACGATAGATTGCTTCGCCCCTTCGGGGCTCGCGAGTGACGAATTTCTACAGACTCAAACCACATAAGACTGAGTACTTGATAAAATCGTATCAATATGATACGATAAAAGTGTTGAAATGATACGATAGAGCATTAATATGCAGAAAATAAGCGAAAAACAGCAGAATATCCTCCTTCTCCTCCTCGAAAAGGGGCTTTTATCGTCCTCTGCTATTCACGTGGAGTCTGCAAAAAGAGGGGTAGAGTTGTCGCTCGTTACCATCAAACGAACACTCTCACAGATGGTGAAGCTCGGCTTTCTTGCCAGCGAAGGTGCGGGGCCATCTACTAAATATCGTGTCAGCGTGAAAGGCCGACTTGAAGCTGATATTGACGCCCATCGCTATTGCGCCATCGAGCCGGATCAGCGCTACGGCATGCGTCACTATAATGGCGAGCTCGTGCCTGGCCTGCCCTCCGATCTTTTTTTTGATCACGAACTTCGCACACTCGACGAAGCCACGCGCGAGTACCGCCGACGCACAACCGATCTCCCGCAAGCCATTCAAAAAAAGGAGCTTGAACGACTCGTTATTGAACTTTCATGGAAGTCATCACGGATTGAAGGGAACACGTATACCCTTCTTGATACCGAGAGACTCATCCTCGAACACAAAGAAGCTCCGGGTCACGCACCAGAAGAGGCACAGATGATCTTGAATCACAAAGATGCGTTTGCGTTTGTTCATGCAAACCGTGCGGTGTTCAAAACATTGACGCGCGCAAATCTCGACCATCTTCACTCGCTCCTCGTGAAAAATTTAGGCGTCGGGAGAGGATTCCGAAAGCGTCCCATGGGTGTGCTCGGTTCAATCTACCAGCCGCTCGACAACATTCATCAAATCAACGATGCGGTTGATGATCTTGTGCATGCCGTTGCGAAAATGAAAACGCCGTATGCAAAAGCGCTCGTGGCGCTCATCGGGATCAGTTACATTCAACCCTTTGAAGATGGAAACAAACGGACGTCACGCCTGATGGCCAATGCGTTGCTCATGGCGCACGGGCGAGCGCCGCTTTCGTACCGAAGCGTTGATGAAAATGAATACCGCGAGGCGATGCTGGTGTTCTACGAATTGAATTCCCTCATCCCACTGAAAAACATATTCATTGCGCAGTATGATTTTGCAGCGCGAAATTACGCCGTAAAATAATATGGCACACAATGGTTAGATAACCTCATCACCAACCCGTTATGCGAAAGATCATTTTTATAGCTCCTTTGCTCATCGTGATTGCGATGATCTTCGTCGTGATCCGTGTTCAAAAAACGTTCGGAAGCCCAATTGAAATTCGCGATCAGAACATTTCCGGCAAAATACGCCGAGACCAAATATGGTCAGGAAACATTCATGTGAGCGGCGATATCAATGTCAGTAAAGGCAGAACTCTCACCATCTTGCCCGGAACCATTGTCAACGTTGCCGCGATGAGCGATGACCAAGGCGGCGGAAAAGATCATCCACACGACCCACCATTCCCGAAAGACCCAGATAGAACTGAAACAAAAAGTACGCAGATCATCATAAAAGGTACAATCAATGCCATTGGAACACAAGACAAAAAGATTACGTTTACATCGGACAGCGCACAACCGACCCCGTATGACTGGGATGGGCTATACATTACCCGCGGCAGATTAGAGTATGTGATTATTGAATATGCGCGTTACAATAATCTTCAAGAAACGTCTGACGTCGTCATCGCCAATAGCACTATTCGAAATGCTCTTGAGTGTTGTCTGTGCATTGGCCATGCAAAACCCATAAGCCCCGAGATACTCAACAATGACATTTACAACTGCGGACACGAAGGGATAGATAACGGAGGCGGTTCAGCAATCATCAAGGGGAACAATTTTCATGTCGAAAATCCGGACATCCAACCGGATCCTGCAACAGGAAGAGTCGGAGTCGTCGTCTACCAAAACACGTATCCGACCATTGAAGATAATCAGTTTGAAAAATTAAGAAGGGCGATCTATTTTTTGGAGGATTCAAAAAACGAAAAAGAAGATGCGAAAGTGATCGTGAGAAATAATACCATAAAAAATAACGATGCCGCGTTCGGGATAAACCCCGGGTTTCCGATGGAGTCTGTTTTGAGGGAGAAGAACAATCTCATCAACAACACTGAAGAAGAGACGCGGGAAGGCAGAGGAGATGAATAGAAATAAAAGAATCTCATGAGCGAAACATCTGTAGAAAAAATAAGAACTTCGCTTGGCTCTCGTGTGATTTTTGGTGTGATCGCCGCAATTTGGATCTCCTCGTTTCTTAAAATGATTTATCTGTTTTCTCTTGGGAGAAACGTACCGCCGTTTTCCGGCTGGATTTTTTTACTGCCAACAATCATCGGCCTTCTCCTTGTGACTCTGAAAGGGAACATTCGCTTGAGACTCCACTCGCTTGGGACGCCGATTGGACTTCTCATGGTTTTTTGGGCGTGGCTCGTGTTATGGAAAGTGGATGTCGCGGCAGTGAACGGGAATATCTTCCAAGGAATGACCAGCCAAAGTTCTGAAGTGTATCTCTTTATCACGGGATTTGGATTGTTCTTGGCTTTTATCGACACGAAAGCCATCTTCAACTACGCGTACTGGTTTGCTCCTCTCGCGATCTTTAATGCGATCTTCTTTGTGGCCGCTCTCTATGCTCTTTTCACGGGAAAAAATATTCTCCCGGCTCTTCCGCTTGATGAAGGGGATTTCTTTTTTACGTGGGGTCGCATTATCGAAGCGTTCTTATGGTATTCCAGCGGTCTTGTTTTTGGCTACTCTATTCTTCAAAAATTCAAAACCGACCGACCAACTTTGAAAGTGATCGGATTCACCATTGGGAAATTTGTCATCGTCATTATTCTTCTCATCATCATCGGCAGTGTGATTGGCAACGCTCTGCCGAAAGATTATTGGTTTGGCCGATGGCTGCGCAGCGATCAACCGATTCCTCCTTCGTCCAATCAAGAGAACGGGCAAGCAGCCACATTCTGGCCCGCCAATATGTGCCCGGACGCAATCGAAAACAAAGACAACCCCGATAGAGCGCATTACGCCATTAAAAACAACGAACGTTATCTCCTTGACGAGCCAACGGATATTTGGGTCAAAGAAAATTGCGCTTTCGGCGAGGGAGCAAAGCAAAAAAAGAACGACGAATTTCAATGGTCAACAATGAGGGAAGGACCGTATCGCGACACGGTATCGTATGCCACCGGAACCTCGCTCACCACATGGGAGGATTCAAAAATAATCTTGGCCGAACATGCGAGCGTGCCCGATGTGATCATGAAGGACGGCATCCTTTACGTGTATTTTGTGGATGTGTCAACCGACGGAATCGCCGAACAGATCGGGCTCATCACCTCATCGGATAACGGCAAAACGTGGAGCGAGAAAACGAATATTTCCATCACTGGGCTTGGCAGTAAAGCGGCAGTTGATCCGAGTCCGTATCTCCTTGATGACGGCAGGATTCGTTTGTACTACTTTGACATCAGCACAACGCGAACGCAAGGGTTGCAAAACAACACAATCTATTCCGCTATTTCGAGTGATGGGATGAACTTCACCGAGGAGCCTGGAAAACGGTTCACGTATCCTGCGATCTTCGACCCATCGGTGATCATGGTTGGGAGCACGTGGCGCATGTACGTTGGCACGGATGATCAAAAGGTGCTCTCGGCAACATCAACGGATGGGTTGACCTTCACATACGAAGGCGTGGCGTTGACACAAGCCTCGATCCCGGATGTGGTCTATGAAAATAGCACGTATTATCTTTTCACCGGCGGCATAGAGACGGCAACATCCAAAGACGGCAAGACGTTTACGAAAACTGGGGATCGTTTTGATTCCGGCGCGCTTACTGCCGACCCGGGTGTGGTGAAGCTCTCCGACGGCAGTTATTTTATGGTTTTCAAAACAAAGCCACTCAAGTAATCTTGGATAATATACATCAAAAATTCTTAACCAAAGAGACGCATATCCAAAAAGCGCGATGATCTACCTTGTCGGCGGTGCACCACGGTGTGGAAAAACAAGTTTTGCACAATATGCGTGTCGTGAGTTTGGTATTCCATGGATCTCGACAGACGTGCTTATGTCTGTTGCACGGGCATATCTTTCGCCTGACGAGATTGCCGAGCGCTTGCCGCATGTGAAAAGTCTGGGCGCGACGAACGACGAGGTCTACGCCAACAACAGTATCGCCACGATTATTGACCACTACAAGACAAAACAGCGCGGCACGGTTCCTGCGATCAAAGCGCTCATTGCCGATACGGTTAAAGAAAGGTACACGTTTCTTCTTGAAGGAGGTCACCTCTTCCCCGAACTCATCCACGAACTTCTCGAAGAATACGGCACCGATCTCATTCGTTCGGTTGTGCTTGTACGAAGTGACACAAGTGGACTCGCCAACGCCTTCACTCAAAGCACGGCTGAATACGACTGGGCCGTAGCAAAAACACACAACCCAGAAACGTATGCAAAAATCGCCGAGATGGTTCGTGAGTTCAGCGCATTCTTTATGGAAGGTGCCGAAAAGTTCAAACTTCCCCTTGTAAAAACCGACGGTGACCTTTCCCAAAACTTCCCAACCATTACTGCCCACCTCGGGGTTCGATAGACGTAGAGGGGGGATCATGATCTCCGTGACGCAGGCCGCCTTTTTGTGGTACGATACAGGGAGTCACGAAGGTGGCTAGGGAACTTCACATCCGAGGAGGTTAGGTCATGAGTGATCTACATCACCACCATGGACCCCGGACGTGCTTCCATATCATCACAGAAGATGAAGCTGGTGTTATCCGGAGAATTCTCTCTGGAGAAATGAGCGGAGAGGAAGCCGCTGCCGCAAAAGCCAGACTCGAAGCAAAGCATCATCCGATCAGCTTTGAG
>JACPGL010000014.1 GCA_016182525.1 Candidatus Kerfeldbacteria bacterium
ATGGGCGAGAGGTGATCAACTTTTGCGCGAACAATTATCTTGGTTTGGCCGGCCGGGATGAACTGGTTGAAGCGGCAAAACACGCACTCGATCGGTATGGATATGGATTGTCATCGGTGCGATTCATTTGCGGAACGCAACAGGTTCACATCGAGCTTGAGAAAAAGGTTGCGAGCTTTTTACAAAAAGACGCGGCGATTTTGTTTGGCTCGTGTTGGGATGCGAACGAGGCTGTGTTTGCAACCTTACTCGGCGAAGATGACGTGATTATTTCCGATGAATTGAATCACGCCAGTATTATTGACGGCGTTCGATTGTGCAAGGCCGAGCGGCAAGTATTCAAGCACATGGATGTTGCGGATCTTGAGGAAAAGTTGAAAGCGGTGCAAGGCAAGCGGTTGCGTTGCGTGGTGACGGATGGGGTATTTAGCATGGATGGAGATGTTGCGCCCATTGCTGAGATTTGCGATGTCGCTGAAGAGTACAATGCCTATGTTGTGGTGGATGACTCGCACGCCACAGGGTTCATGGGCCAAGGCGGGCGAGGAGCTGCTGAACATTGCGGCGTGCTGAATCGTGTTGATGTGATTACCACAACATTCGGCAAAGCGCTTGGCGGCGCAAGTGGAGGGTGCATCGCCGGCCCCAAGGAGTTTGTTGATCTTCTTCATCAACGCGCGCGAACAGTACTGTTTACCAATTCACTCCCTCCTGTCGTCACAGCGACCACGCTCTTTGTTCTGGATTTTATTCAAGAGCATCCTGAACTGCGCGAGAAACTTTGGGAGAATACGCGATACTTCCGCGAGAAGATGACCAGCGCAGGATTCACTGTGCCAAAATCGGTTCATCCGATTGTGCCGGTCATGATCGGCGATGGCAAAGCCGCAAGCGACATGGCACGCGACATGCTGGACGAAGGGATTTACGTTATTGGCTTTAGCTTCCCGGTTGTGCCCATGGGCAAAGCCCGCATCCGCGTCCAAATCTCAGCGATCCACACCAAGGAGCAAATTGATACCCTCGTCGCCGCGTTCACCAAACTCGGCAAGAAGTACGGGATTTTGAGATAGTTTGCGGGTCCTATCACGAAGGGCAGGCATCGCATCAATCACCAGCAGAGGCGCTGCTCCGGGCCGCGTCGACCGACCCCACCGGGTCGGTCGCGCTTTGCCTCGCGCTCGCTCGGCTCCGCCTACGGCGGAGCCACCATGGCCGCTCGCGCTGCGGAATCCCTTCGCAGCATCCTCTGCTGGTGATGGCGCGTGCCATCCGTCGTTACCCGTCCAGATTCTTTCGTTGTTAGGATAGTCGCCGGCAGATCCGTTCTCGTCTCCTGATGAGAACGGATCTCGTCCGGCATATAACGACTTGCGCGGCCGGCGAGTTTGCCCTCGGCGCCTCTATTTCAGATGTGAAGTTGTAGGATAGGTATATACAGAATAAATTATATACTTTACTTAATGTTAGCAATATTAAAGATTCTCTTTGTTTTGTGTAACACGATCTTTGACAACTCAGCAGGAAAGAGTATGATACTGTCATATGAATAACCCGCTCGAAAGTCAAACGACAATAGAGCTGTTTACGTCACTCGGTCTTCCGAAAAATTCGGTGAGATGTTATATCGCGGCCCTTGCCATGGGGCCGTCTTCTGTTGCCGATATTGCGAAACACGCAGGGATGAACCGCGTGGATGCGTATGGAGCGCTTCAACGATTGGTCGAAGCAGGTCTTGTGGATCAAGAGATGACACCGCGCGGTCGGCGGATCCATCCTCAGTCGCTTGAAACTCTCCGCCACCTAGCAGAGAATCATCAAAAACGCGCTGCGCGCCTACGATGGAAAATCGAAGACCTCATCCCGAACCTCTTGCCATTTACCGCGGCCAAAGAAGAACGCCCTGAAGTGATGTTGTTTGAAGGAGAAGACGCGGCGATCACCATTGCGGAACGAAGTTTGCGGGCTAAACCAGGGTCAACGATTCGAGAAATTCACCCGAAAGCTCACTACGAAGTTTTCGGCGCGCCGGAAAATTATGACATTGAACAGTACATTCCTCAACGGCTCGAACGGAATCTTTCGGTGATGCTTCTCGCACCGCAATCATGGTACGACCGTATGCATCCTTTGGACAAAGAGCAGCGCCGCGAAACACGCGTCTTGCCCGAAGGATGGGAGATCGCAAGCGAAACATTCATTTACGATGACGAAGTCGGTCTGCTCTGGAAACACGCAGAACCAATAGGGATCGTCATCAAAAGCCAGAAAATCGCGACGCTCATGCGTCTGCTTTTTGAAGCGGTTTGGAGTCAGGCAAGTGCAAAAGGGTAGACCTTTCGTTTTCCCCCGGAACTCAAAATTCATCATTACGACAATCAGTTCGTTGAGGCAAGAGTCCGCAAATCGACAAGATATACATTCTCGGCGTCGTACGCTCCTGTGGATATCCGAATCATCGCCCACTTCCCGTCATCAGAAAGAATTAGTCCGTCTAACCATCCAAACCACGGAGAATTATTACGGAAAAAGGGCTTTCCGTGGTACAGGAGTGTATTACAGAGTGTATCGCGTCGCAACTTCTCTTCTTTCGCTGGATCATCATGCGAATACGTACACGCAATGCCATTGAACTCCTCTTCACGACGATTGATATACTCCTGGTCTTCCGCGCGAAGATGGCTTGTTTCTTCCGGCGCTCGAACAACCTCGAATGAGTCCGCCGATCTGATATCCGCAATACGCCACGCAATCATTCCACGATTCGGCCGGATAAGAAATGATGATCCACCATACACTTCATATTGCGCATACGGCCCTTCGCTTTGATTCAAGTAGCGCATCAAATTCGTAAATGGTCCGAGCTGTTGTTTCTCAATAATCGCGCTGACATTCGTCATCGGAAGAGGTGTCGAAAGATCGGGAGTTCGAACCGGACTCACGAATAACAAAATAATGTACACGAATCCAACACACCGCAACCACGGGAAATCATGAAACCGTGATTTCCGAAAATGTTGAACAGTCTGAACCACCAAGACACATCCCACAAATACAAGCGCGCTGCCGAGAACCCAATACGGCCAGAAGACGCCAAATGGTGGAAAGAAGGTCAACGGGGCAAGGATCATCCCTGCAATGATGAAATTCAACACGATATTTTCCAAGAGTCCGCGTGGAAAGAAAATAAACCACAATTCTTGTGGGAATGATTCATAGAAAGTATGAAATGGTAAAGTGTCAAACAGGACGACACGATAGGCGAAGAGCTGACTGAAAGCAATGTAGATCAAAAGAAGAAACGCAAACAGTGCAGTTGAGCGACTCTTTTTCTTGTGTTGGTGTATCTGTATCGCCTTCTTGCGTAAGTGTCGTACCGAAGAGACGAAAGAGATCACGCCAAATCCAAGAAGAGAAAATTCTCCCCCCACTCCTGCAATGATCATCGCGTGCGGCATGGGGCTAGATCTGCCAGCAAATTCACTCGCTCCTAATATAATCAAGAGAAGGGGGCTGAAAATGATCAGCATCCAGAAAAGATGTCGCTTCCATCCCGCGAGAGCCAAAAAAATGTCGGGCACGGTCTTTCGATACACTATCCACAACAACGCGAGCGACACAAGAATAAAACCGAGATTGCGGAGAAGAAGTGATGCGTTTGCGTATTGCCAACTGTCTACAATCGAGGTGAGAGACCAAAGAATAATGGTGTAGAGCGGGGTTGAGAGAATGGCAGTATACAAGGATTGAAAGAATGCCCACACCAGTAAACGCTTCAACATATAGCCATTGAAGATTCGGGTCAACTTTTTCGGATCTCCGAGCGTGCGGGTAACATCATCTTCTGTCTGTTTCAGAGAGAGGTCACTCAACGAATCATCGACATGATCGCGGATTTCTTCTCGAAACCGGGCTGCCTCCGCACTTTTCCCAAGATCTTTCTCGATTTCTTGTAAGAAGGTGTCTTTTTTCATTGGTGTTTGGCAAAGAATGTTATGCCGCGTCGTGTTTGAACACCGTACGCATGCCCTCGGCAAAGAGTTTCCACTCGCGGGCGCGTTTCTTCAGGTATTGATCGCCTTTGTCGGTGAGATGATAATACCGGCGCGTTTTGCCGCTTGGCGCCTGCTTTTTTTTGCTCGTTACGAATCCACGATCTTCAAGCCGATAGAGCAGGGGATAGGGCGTGCCTTCCCGAAACTCAAAAATTTCCGCGCTCGATCGCTTAATTGCTTTCATGAGGTCGTACCCATACGCCTCGCCTTCGTCCGAAAGAGCTTGCAGAACAATCATTTCTGCCGCGCCTTTCATCATTTCTTTTGAAAATTGCATAGTGGCTAAAATAAGGATAAAAATGATGTCGATGCTAGGTTACATATACTATGTATCACATAGTATTAAACATGTCAAGACATATCAAAAAAAGACGGTGCCCAGGAGAAGAGTGAACTTCTCCCGGGCGGTTGCGAGTGCATGGCGTAGCAGGGTCAGCCCTGCCGCTGGCGTCAGTAGCCGATGAGCGGACTCGCCGTGGGCTCGTTCGGCTCGTTCGACGCCCACCAGTAGCGGTCGTCGAGCGTGGGCACGCCGACGCGCTGGAACGGACGGAACTCGGTCACGTCGCCGTGGCCGGGGGTACCGAGCGGGAACAGCTCGAGCTGCTCGCAGTCCACAGGGGTCTCGGGCACGCCGTCGCCGAGCTTCGTGCCGATCTCGATCTGCGGGTCGGGGTAGCCGAGGATCGGACCCGCCGTACTGGTGGTGGGGTTGGCGATGACGAGGAGGCCGGAGATGAGGACGAATGAGGCGACGAGTATTGGCGGGAGCATGTCCATGATGCGCTTGGGCATTCCTATTCTCCGCGTTAGATTCGCACACTCCTACCGCACCCTGCGGCAGATATGCAAATCAAAAGGAGGTTCAAAGAGCCTCCAGTGCAAGAGCTTTTACCATGAACATTTTTCGCTGTCAAGAACACTGTCAAGCCATTGTATTGACATGAGAGAAGAGGTATGATATAAGACGATGTCCTCTATCGTGGTGATGGAGGATACACCCGGAGGGGTTATGATCAAGAAGGTCCACTTCATAGGGACCGAAGAGCTCCGCGAGGACTGGGACTTCGTCCCGAGAGCCCGTGTCAGAACCGAAGAGCTGCTCGAGGACTGGGACTTCTAGTCCGAGCGGCGACCGCCGGGGGCAGCGCTCACGCTGCCCCCGGCCCATCCACTGACGATAATGATCGTGGTTTTTTTGTATTTGTCGCCACTCTTTCCGCATTTAGTGATTTCTGGTATAATCCCTCCTACGCTATGCCGAATTCCGAAAAGGTGTCACTTCTCAATAAACTTTTCGATTCGAAGCTCGTTGTGCTTGGAGGAGCGATTATTGTTGTGTTGTTTGGCGTGGCGGTAACGAAAGAACTCTTGCGGCGCTACGAAATCAATAAAGAAATCACCGCACTCGAACAACAAGCGGCTGAACTCGAATCCCGTCAACAAGAACTTTCTGGCCTGATCGAATACTTCCAAAGCGATGCGTTCAAAGAGCGGGAAGCGCGCGAGCGACTCGGCTTGCAGCGCGAAGGCGAATCCGTCGTCGTTCTCCCAAATATTGAAAGCACACAGACAGGAACAATTGCCGGCGATCGAACCATCGTTTCCGAACAGAAGAATCAGTCGAACATGAGGAAGTGGTGGGACTATTTCTTTCGTGAATCACAGTCGTAATTTTTTATCGTCAAGAGTGTATGCCCGAAGAACAAACACAAGAAGAAAAACCAAAGAAGCGCGCGCCTTCTCGAATGAGGAAGGCAGCTCCTTCGAAACGGAAAACGGTCGCCCGCACGCGGGCTCTATCTAAGCCTGAATCAGAAAAAATGGATACTCAAACCGAACCAGTCAAAAGCACAGCAGAAAAAACGGAACCGATCAGAGAAGAAGAAAAAGTAGACGTCGATTCGATTTTAAAAGATCATCTGCGCATGGACGAAACGCAATCGACGAAACTCGAACAGGCCTCCCGCGGCATGTCGAAAGCCTTCGGCGCCTTCTTGGGCATTCTTGTGGCTGTTGTTGCGGCTGCGCTTGTCGGCATTATCGTTGTCGGTGTCGGGATCTATCGCTTTGGGTGGAAAGATGATGTCACGTTGCAGATCGCGTCTGTTGTTCCGTATCCGATCGCCGTTGTTGATACCAAAATCATTCAGTATGACGATTACTTGAACGACTTCCGCACGCTCAAAAAGTATTATGTCGCGCAAGCCGAAGCAAATGCCGTGGTCGCCGATGTCTCCGATGATGAACTGTTCACAAGCGTCAAAGAGCGGATGATCGATGAATCGGTCGTTGAACTTCTTGCCAAAGAGCTAAAGGTCACCGTGACCGATGATGAGATCAATGCTGAGTGGGAGACGATTACGGGCAATGGAGCAGTGTCCGAAGATGAGATTCGACAAACGCTTTCTGATCTGTATGGATGGACGCCGGAGCAGTTTCGAGAGAAAGTGATTCGGCCATTTGTGCTTCGTCAGAATGTCACTGAGGCGATTGCCAGCAGTGATTCCATTCAGCAAGAATCGCGCACCCGAGCTGAGGATGTGCTCGCCGAGACGCAAAAAGGCGAAAAGAGTTTTGAAGACCTTGCTAAGGAATTTGGAGAAGATGGAACAGCGGCCGACGGCGGCGACCTTGGGTTTTTTGAACGCGGAACAATGGTTGAGGAGTTTCAAACCGCAGTTGAATCGCTCGAGGTTGGTGAAGTGAGCGAAATTGTCAAAACGCAATTCGGATTCCACGTGATCAAACTCGAAGAAAAAGTCCCTGCAACAGCCAAAGAAGGCGAGGAGCCGCCGGCTGAAGGCGAGTTCTCGTATCGCGCACGCCACATCTTGATCCTCTACAAGGGGGTTGATGAAGTGATCCAAGAGAAGAAAGACGCCGTTCGCTTCTACCAGTTCATCTGAATGAGTATCTTTACGACTTCGCTCGAACCTACTCTGAGACTTTAGAAAAACTCACTTTTTTGGTCACTCTCGAGGAGCGTAGCGACGAAGCAATCTGAGAGATCCCTCACTTCGTTCGGGATGACGCTTCGCGTCAGATTGCTTCGCCCCTTTGGGGCTCGCAATGACAAATTTCTACAGTCTCGTTCTTAACAGTTACATAACTTATTTACTTTCTTTGCAGAAAAGTATATTGCAATCAGCATTAGTAGGATTACACCTCCCAAAAAGAAGAGTTGATTTTTGAGCACAAAGAATACACTGCCTGTTCCTAATCCAATGAACGCGAAAAGCGATGCGAGGCAAGATGCGCAAGCCGCAGTACCTACAACTGAGCCAAAGACTCCAAAAAGCCCTGATGCTGCCCCTTGGGTAACTACTTGAGTGCGGGCATTCCGTCCTTGCCTCCAATGAAACACTTGCATTGCAAAATGTAATCCGGTCAAGATCGCCAAGAAGACCATAAGTGAATACTCTCGTGCCGTGAAAATAGAAAGCTGAAAGAAGATGGTGTTTCCGGGGATGAGGGTAACGGGGATAATGATAAAAAGTACCAAGAAAGCAACTGCGGTAATGACGAAAATCAAAAAGTTTCTTCTTCCTTTTAACACTGTTTTGATTGCAAAATATATATTCTTCATAGGTACTGTTACGCAAAACGCTTAAACCCATTCATCTTGTAAATAACCAAAAGCAGAATGGCAATTGAAACGACAGAGAAGATCGGAGCAATACGGCTCAGAAATACATTGAAAGCGAGCGGTAGGAGAATGGCGATCACGGGTATGCAAGCTGGGCAAGCTCCTAAGAAAACACCCACAAACGATCCGGCCGCACCGCCTTTGATCGTTTCGATTGAACAACATGGTGCCACCTTTTTGTTGTATGTATACAGTCCCATATAAACTCCCGAAAGGATTGCAATGGCTGGGTAAAGAAAGGTCAGGTACGGTGTGTTGGCATAGATGACGAACCAGTTGGTGATGCCTCGGAGCGGCAAGGCTGGCCAAAAGAAAATAGCGATCATGGTGGCGAGCGCGGCAAGCGCCGGAAGTGTATAGCGCCACATTTTGAAAATAAGAATATTTTTCATAAAATTTATTTGCTTGCATTCACTGCAGATCGTATAAGGGCGAGATACTGATCGTCCGCAATGCTGGTATTGAAATCTTGTATCACCCCATCACTACCGAGAAGGTATTTTGAGTCAAGATAGCGAATGCCGATTTTTTCAGCGAGACCGTTGTCGAAAGCGAGTTTCCAATCTGGATGAGCAAACTGATTTCTCCAGTTACGCAGATCGCTCGCTGATTCCTTTGGATCAACAAAGACGACAAGCACATTAAGCTTGTCGTCGCCAAGTTCTTTTTGCAGTTGAGCAACTTTTTTTGCGCCGATCTGGCACGGAGTGCACCATGTGGCGGTGAACCAAACGATAGTCGGCTTGCCTTTCAGGGAATCCCGCGTAATGGTCTCGCCGCTCACTTCGGTAAGACTGAAATCAGGAAATAAGGCCTCGACTGAAGGAGTCCCTTCAACAATTGCGGAGACAGGCGCATTTTCGGATTGCTTCGTCGTGGATGATTTTTGACCAGACAATGCAATAATAGCCACAATAATGAGTGGCAAGGCACAACAAATGCCGGCAATGGTTATAAATTTTTTCATAGTTGTTTTGGTTTTTTGAATAACAGGCGATTATACACAACCGCCGCAATAATCAGAAGTGCGCCCAAACCCCATATTGGCCAACCAGCAAATCCTTGAACGCCGGAAAAGATATGAAATTCTGGCTGGATGACAAATAGATATCGTCCCAAGTAAAGCGTCGTTCCCCCCGCAATCAGAAGTATCAAAGGAACAATGTTGCGATGGCGGCGATAATCGACAATGAAGCCAATGGCGCCTAGGAGCAGAAAAGCAATAGCGATTTTCCGCCAAAAGGGAACGAGCACTCCAAGACCGATGTAAGAAAGGAATGAAGCAGATGCCGCCCAGCAGAGCGGGCAGACGCCCACTGCGCCAGTTCCGAAAACTGGTGCAACGATAGACATAAGTTTTTTGATTTTTTCTTTCATATACAACATTTAATTAGAGCTCATCTCAAAAATAGCTTACCAGGCATTTTGAATGCCGTTTGTGCCGAAACGGTTGAAGAACGAGGAGGAATACCATAGTATTCCGACGAGTTCTGAAGCCGTTGCAGGCCAAACGGCGTCAAAATGGCCGGAAGATTATTTTTGAGATGAGCTCTAGCTCATTCTTTTTGAAATATGGTGGGGGCGCCTATCCACACAGTCTTTATATTTACAAACTCTTTCATCCCATAATGGGAAAGTTCGCGCCCGTAGCCGGATCGTTTCATTCCACCAAACGGAAGACGCGGGTCGGATTTGACCATACCGTTTATAAAAACGTTCCCTGCCTCAATATGAGAAGCAATCTCTTCAGCGTGTTTCGTATTCTCTGTCCACAAAGATGACCCGAGTCCGAAACTCGTGTCATTGGCTATGCGGATCGCATCTTCCTCGTCTTTTGCCTTGATGATTGCGGCAACCGGACCGAACACCTCATCGTCATATACGGGCATTCCTTTTTGCACATCGGCAAGAATTGTCGGCTCATAGAAATACCCTTTTCCTTCTTTCCGTTTTCCTCCTACAACCACTCGCGCGCCTTTCTTCACGCTCTCATCGACTTGTTGCATAACATCTTTGAGAACCTGTTCGGTCGCGAGCGGGCCCACATTCGTTGACGTATCCATTGGATCGTCAACGATAAAACGCTCATACTTTTCCTTGTAACGTTCAATAAATTCTTCATAGCGTTCTTTTACGATAATAAATCGTTTCGCGGCTATGCAACTTTGCCCGGCATTCTGCAATCTCGCATTCGCTCCGATCTCGCACGCATACGGAAGATCGGCGTCAGCAAGCACGATAAATGGATCGCTCCCACCAAGTTCCAGTACTGTTTTTTTGATTTCGCGACCCGCTGTCATTGCGACCTGACTTCCCGCGTATTCACTGCCAGTGAGGGTTACCGCTTTTACGCGATGGTCCTGGATGATTGATTCTACCTTGTGTGACCCGACTAAAAATGCTTGAAACGCGCCATTCGGAAATCCTGCGTCTAAAAATACTTCTTGGAGCGCCAACGCACTTTGGGGGACGTTTGACGCATGCTTCAGAATCCCCACATTTCCGGCCATAAGAGCCGGCGCGGCAAACCGTATCACCTGCCAGAATGGGAAATTCCAAGGCATAACGGCAAGAACGACGCCAAGAGGGTCAAATCGCACGTAACTTTTTTGCGCATCCGTCTCAATCGTTTCGTCTTGCAGTATCTCTTTCGCGCGCTCAGCATAATATTCGCATACCCATGCACACTTCTCCACTTCGGCAATGGACGCGGCGATCGGCTTGCCCATTTCTTTGGTCATCAATTCACCGTACTTTTGGCTTCGTTCCCGCAAGAGAGCCGCCGCCTGATACATACGCTTCGCTCGCTCTTCAAACGGCATCGGCCTCACGATCTCAAATGCTTTTTCAGCAAGGGCAAGTTTTGCTTGTACTTCTTTGTCGGAATCTTCTTTGAATGTTGCGATGACTTCCTCTGTTGCTGGATTTTTCGATACAATCATAGATATTACAAATTACATGTTTTTTCTAATAACTCTTTGCTCAACACGCGAACATTTTCAGAATAGTCCACAGGAACCTCAATGAGATGAACCCCTTCGCCTTCCGCGAGGCATTGCTCCAATCTCGGAGCAAGTTCGTCCGCGCTTTCTATTTTGTATCCGCGCGCGCCGTAACTTTCCGCGTACTTCTTAAAATCTGGGTTGCCGTACGAAAGTCCAAATCTCTCAAACTTCATATTGTCTTGCTTCCATTGTATCATTCCAAAGCCATTATCATTCACTACAAGAACGACAAGATGAAGTTTCAAGCGCACCGCGGTTTCAAGTTCCTGTGAATTCATCATAAAACCTCCATCACCGCATATCGCCACAACCATTCTCCTTGGATAAACAAGTTTTACGGTAAGCATGGAAGGAAAACCAGCACCCATGGTCGCGAGCGCGTTGTCGAGTAGAATCGTATTGGGTCCATAGGCGGTATAATTTCGTGCAAACCAAATTTTATACATGCCATTATCAAGACAGAGAATACCGTCGTCGGGAAGAGTATCTCGCACTATTGCCACGATACGTTGCGGAATAATAGGGAAGCGAGCGTCATCATCATATGTATGAATGTGTGTATCAAGATGTTTCTTGATGCGGAGAAAATAATCGAAATCCCAATGATCCCGTGGGGCTATTTTTTCCTTAATTTGCCAGAGAGCATTTGCGATATCGCCAATCACTTCGTGCTGTGGGAAATAGACATCATCAATTTTCGCGGAATAGAAATTTATGTGTACCACTTGCGTGCTGTCACGATGCATTATAAACGGCGGCTTCTCAACAACATCATGCCCGATATTTACAATGAGA
>JACPGL010000015.1 GCA_016182525.1 Candidatus Kerfeldbacteria bacterium
TCGCATTTCCTCGAACACCTCATGTTCAAAGGCACCAAACGCCGCCCAACGACACTTGAAATTTCAAAAACGCTGGATGGGATCGGTGCGGAATATAATGCATTCACCTCCAAAGATTACACCGGCTACTTCATTAAAGCGAGCGCTGAAAAATCTGATCTTCTCCTCGACATGCTCTCAGACATGCTCTACAACTCGCTTCTTGACCCGGCAGAAATCGATCGCGAGCGCGGAGTGATCTTGGAAGAAATCAACATGTACGAAGATAATCCGCTCATGTATCTTGAGGATGTGTTTGAGCAACTGGTCTACGGCAAAGAAACGCCTCTTGGCCAATTGATCGCTGGCCCGCGCAAAAATATCCGCAACGTCAGCCGTCGCGAGATCGTTGCCTACCGCAAAAAGCATTACACTGAAGCGAACATGGTGGTGATTGTGGCAGGACGAATGAATGTGAAAGCGATCGAAAAACGAATCGGGATTCACTTCCTCACATCCGGAAAACGCTCGCCCAAAAAGCGAACACCGAAACCTCTTGTGATGAAAGGCGGCACACCGCACGTTCGGGTCATTTATCGAAAAACTGAACAGACGCAGATTGGTCTTGGGTTCCCGGCCTATTCGCATTTTGATAAACGCATCCACGCGCTTCATCTCATGAGCGTGATTTTGGGCGGAAACATGAGTTCGCGATTGTTCATTCGCATTCGCGAACGGCTGGGCTTATGTTACATGATTCGAACGAGCGTCAATCCATACGAAGACACCGGCACCTTCTACATTCAATCTGGTTTAGATCGCGGCCGCATTGCTCTTGCTCTTGAGAAAATTCTTGATGAACTGAAATTGCTGCGGAATGAGGGAGTGACGCAAGAAGAACTTCAGCACGCGAAAGAATATTTCCGCGGCAAGTTGGTGTTGAACTTGGAGGATTCTGAAGCGGTCGCAAACTGGATCGGCATGCAAGAGTTGTTGCTCGGCAAAGCGAAAACGCCGGAGCAGCGCATGCGCGAGATTGACGCCGTTACCGTGAAAGACGTGTTGGAGGTTGCGCAAAATGTGATTCGCCGGAGTCGACTGAATCTTGCGGTCATCGGTCCGTACCGCGATGCGTCACTCTTTCGAAAGATCATGGCCAAGAGTTTGTAAAGACTCATCGAAAATGGTATAATTTTTATGTGGGGATTCACTCCCCACATATCCACCGTGTGGGGAGTGAATCCCCACAACACTATGGAAGAAGATAAAGGAACGACTCGATCAGTAAATATCTCGTCGTCTACAATCTTAAAGGTTGTTGCTCTTCTTTTGGTTCTGGGATTTTTGTATGCCATTCGAGATGTTTTGGCTATTCTTTTTATCGCGATTGTGTTCGCGTCGGCCGTTGACCCGTGGGTGGATCGCATGCAGCGCTTCCGCATCCCACGCGGCCTTGGGATTGTGTTGATTCTGCTTGCCGGCGCAACAATCGTGATTCTCTCGATTGCGCTGCTTGTGCCTCCGATCGTCGCTGAAGTGACGCAGATCGCTTCCACCTTCCCAACATATTACCAAAATATTCTTGAAACCATCGAGCGATTCCAACGCACATCCACGAATCTTGGCATTCAAAACAGCGTTCAAGATGGCTTGAGTTCCATTTCGGACTCGCTTTCGCGGCTCACATCCGGTCTGTTCACCGGCCTCACCGGAATCTTTGGCGGTATTTTCTCGCTGCTTGGGTTTCTTATGCTCACGTTTTACTTAACGGTGGAAGAGCGCGGGATGAAAAAGTTTATCGCATCGGTTGCGCCTCCGCACTACCAGCCCTACTTAGCGCAAAAGATTCATGAGATTCAGCGAAAGATGGGCGCGTGGTTTCGCGGTCAACTTATTTTGAGCTTGGTCATCGGCGTGGTCACGTATATTGGATTGCTCGCGCTCGGCGTGGATTATGCCTTAGTGCTTGCGTTGTTTGCCGGAGTGTTCGAGTTTGTCCCGTACGTCGGGCCGATCATTAGCGCCATCCCTGCAGCGTTTCTTGCGTTCGCCGAATCACCCGTGAAAGCACTTCTTGTCCTTGTGTTATATATCGTCATTCAGCAACTTGAAAATCAGGTGCTCGTGCCCAAGATCATGCAAAAGGCCGTGGGTTTGAATCCGGTCGTGGTCATTGTCGTCATGCTTATTGGCGCAAAACTCGCAGGACTCTTAGGAATCATCCTTGCCGTCCCAACAACAACGATCATCAGTATCTTTGTCGCTGATTTTTTTCAGGAGCGGCGGGCGAAAGCGGATAAGCTCGAATTGGAAAAAGAAACGCCACAGCCCTAAGCCCTTAGGCCAGCGCAATTTTATCCATCAACGGGGCATTGCCCCTTTTTCACATGAAAAAATATTACATCACCACTCCTATTTACTACGTGAATGACGTGCCGCATATTGGTCATGCGTACACCACAATTGCCGCTGATGTGTTGGCGCGTCACTACCGTAAAAAATTGGGCGCAGAGAACGTGCGATTCATGACCGGCACAGATGAACATGGCAAAAAGAATACCGAAGCTGCAGAGAAAGCCGGTTTAGAACCGCAAGCGTTTGTGGACGAGCAAGCTGAAAAGTTTGAAGAAATCTGGACAAACCTGAACATCTCTTATGACGTGTTTGCGCGCACAACGAATCCTGATCACTATGCGTCGGTCTCGCGATTCATGCAAACGCTGTATGAAAAAGGAGATATCTATGAGGGGAATTATAAAGGATTGTATTGCGTTGGATGCGAAAAGTTTTTGACTGAAAAAGAACTTGTGGATGGAAAATGCCCGGATCATCGGACTGTACCGCAAGCGTTTGAAGAGAAGAACTATTTTTTCCGCCTGACAAAATATCTGGACGACGTACGCAAACTCATTGAAACTGGTGAGCTGCTCGTGGAACCTGCATCACGAAAAAGCGAAGTGCTCGGATTGTTCAAACAGGGACTCGAAGACTTTTCGGTATCGCGAGAGAGTGTGGCATGGGGCGTTCCTGTTCCGTGGGATGAAAAGCAAACCGTGTACGTGTGGGTTGAGGCGCTGCAAAACTACACCTCGTTTGCTGGATTCGGTTTGCGCGATGAGGAATTTGAGAAATGGTGGCCAGCGGATTTGCATCTCATGGCAAAAGATATTCTGAAGTTCCATGCAGTGTATTGGCCAGCGCTTCTCGCTGCTGCCGGGCTGAAACTGCCGAAGCGCATCTTTGCGCATGGGTTTTTTACGGTCAATGGTCAGAAAATGTCCAAGACGCTTGGGAATGTGATCAATCCCACGGACATGATTGAGCAGTTTGGTGTGGATGCCACACGGTATTTGCTGTTAACGCAGTTCCCATTTGGACAAGATGGTGATATTCAAGCCAGTCGGTTTGTGGAGAAGTACAATGCCGACTTAGCCGGCGGGCTTGGCAATCTTGTCTCTCGCATTACGAGCATGGTTGTGCGGTATACCGCCGGTGCAGTGAAAGACCGACGCATCACGCGCGAGTATAATCTTGGAGAACTCGAACAAGGGATTCAAAATCTTCAATTTTCCGAAGTACTCGAGTCTGTATGGGCAATGATCGCTGAAACGAATCGCAAGATCAATGATCATGAACCGTGGAAACTTGCCGAAGCAGGCAAGATGAAAGATGTTGAAAAGGTTCTTGCCGAGGCAGTGCTGCGTCTCCGCGACATCGGAACGATTCTTGAATCGTTCATGCCTGATACGTCCGAAGCGATTCTCACGGCTCTTGCCGATCTTGAAAAGATCACAAAACCCGAAAATCTTTTTGATCGAAAATAACCTTTATGCACATTCGAATTGCCGAAAGCGTACTTGAACTTTTCCCCGAACTTCAACTTGTTGTGCTCGTGGTTCGAGGTGCGGATAACGAAAGTGTGCATCCAGAGGTCGCGGCAGTGCTTCGTCAAGAGGAAGAAATAGCACGTGGAGTATTTGGCGTGCAAAAGCTATCTGAACACCCGAATGTTGCGTGTTGGCGTCGCGCGTATTCAGCCTTTGGCGCTGGGTCAGACTATCGTTCATCTGTTGAGGCGATCACCAAACGCGTGATCAAAGGCGGCCAAATCCCGACGATCAATACGATTGTCGATCTCTATAATTTAACGTCTTTGAAATATACCGTTCCAGTTGGTGGAGAAGACACGCGATTGGTGAAAGGCGACGTGACACTCATGCGAGCAACCGGAACAGAAACATTCATTGCGCTCGGGAGCCAAGAAAATGATCCGCCAAAAACAGGAGAGGTTGTGTATGTCGATGAATCAAACGAAGTGCTGTGCCGTCGATTCAATTGGCGTGAATCCGAAAAAACGAAAATTACTCCGCAAACGTTTGACGCAATTCTCTACATCGAGGGCTTGCCGCCAGTCGGAGAAGTAGAACTGAAAGAAGCCGCATACTTCTTGGGCGAACACATCAAAAAATTCACCGGCGCCGCCGTGGAATCGTACCTCCTGAAAAAAAGCTATCCTATTGTCACGATATGATAAAAGAAAGAACAGAAAAATGCTGTTCAGGGGCCGCGTCGGCCGGCCCACCGTGCCGGCCGCGCTTTGCCTCGCGCTCGCTCGTTCGATCGGAACGATCGAACACCATGGCCGCTCGCGCTGCGGAATCCCCTTCACAGCACTTTTCTGTTCTTTCTTTCTCTCTATGCTCATAGATACTCACGGACACGTCAATCTCTCTGGATTTAACGAGGATTACGATGAGGTGATTCGCCGGTCGCTTGAGAATGACACTCAAATTATTGCGCCGTCCACGCAACTCCCGACCTCAAAAAAAGCCATTGCGATTGCTGAGAAGTATGATGGCGTTTGGGCAGCGGTTGGATTTCATCCAACGCATGTCTTGAATGACGAGTTTGATCCCGCGCCCTTTGCCGAACTTGCCAAGCATCCAAAAGTTGTGGCAATGGGGGAGACCGGGATTGACTACTATCATGTCCCGGAAAGCGCGGATCTTGACGACTGGAAGCGTCGGCAGCGCGACGTGTTGCAGCATCATATTGACATTGCGACCGAACGAAATCTGCCAGTGATTACGCATTGTCGCGTCGGAAAAACTCCAGAAACTTCTATTGCTTATCATGATCTCCATGCCATCATCAAACAGAATGTTGAGCAGGGGAAACTTGCCCGACGCGGAGTTGTGCACTGTTACGTGTCGGATTGGGAAACGGCCAAGATGTTTCTTGATCTTGACTACATGATTTCGTTCACTGGCATTATTACCTTTGCGCATGACGAAGTGTTGCTCGATGCGGTGCGAAAGATCCCTCTTGACCGCATGATGATCGAAACCGATTCCCCGTATCTCACGCCCGTTCCGCACCGCGGCAAACGTAACGAACCGTGGTATGTGAAATTTGTCGCGCTTAAAATCGCCGAACTGAAAGGTCTGACGTTTGACGAAGTTGCCGAAGTAACGACTCAAAATGCGAGAAAGTTTTTCTCGCTTCGGTGAGAGTGTGGTATAATACGGTGACTATGGAATATGTCATTATTGCGATTTTGGTTCTCGGGTTTGCGGCTGTGATTTTTCAGATGCGGAAAAACACCAAGCCGCAAGACGCGGAGTCTTTTTCGCTTCTAAACCAAAATATCCAAGGGATTCAAACTCGGATTGATAAAACCACGGAGTCGCTCAATGCCCGCCTGGATAACGCCTCGCGCGTCATTGGAGACGTGAATAAAGAGCTTGGCCAAGTCAAAGAAATGGGTCGCAACATGCGCTCCGCGGCAACATTGGGGAGCAAGTAATGAAAGATCTGCTTGAGCAATATTTTTCGCGCGAACATTTTGATCTTCAATTCAAATTCAAGAGTGGCAATATTGTGGATGCGATTTTACGGACGGATAAAGGATTGATTGCGATTGATGCCAAATTCCCGCTTGAAAATTTTAAACGATTAGCGAAAGCAGAAATAGAAGAGGAGCGCGCCGCGGCTCGGCATGATTTCGTGATGGACGTACGCAAACATATTCAAGACATCAGCCGAAAGTATATTGTGCCGGATGAACAAACCGTGGACTTTGCCATTATGTATATTCCAGCCGAGTCCATTTACTATGAAATCATTCACGACGATTCGGATCTGCACTCGTATGCGCACGAAAAACGAGTGTTTCCCGTCTCACCAAACAGCTTTTATTACTTTTTGCGCGTGATTTTACTCGGCATGGAGGGCAAACGTATTGAAGAGGCGTCCAAGAAAATCCTCGAAATGCTCAACGCCATTCAAGGCGATGCCAAGCGCTTCGGCGACCATCTTGGCGTACTGAACACACATATCACGAATGCCAAGGGCGCGTTAGACCGCGTGAACACCGAATACGGCAAACTCTCGGGTAAGATTGATCAGACGAAGATGCTTAAATGAACACCACAGATAAAATTCGCGAGATTCACCGAAACCCAAACTTCTTGCGCTGGTGGCAAAAGGTGATTCTCTTTGTTGTTTTTGTAAGTCTCATCGTTTTTATCGCTTCGCTCTTCATTGACATCCCTCCCGGTTGGTCAACCGCAACTCATGTCTTTGATCTCGTTGCTGCGATTCTGCTTGGCATTGACTTACTTTTTGAGTATCTCCAAGCCAAAACAAAAAAAGATTTTTTGCGAAATCACTGGTTTGAGATTTTGGCCATGCTCCCGTGGGGTCGCGCTGTAAGCGAAGGCGCCCGCGCCATACGTGTGACCACAGCAGTACGCGCGATTGAGGCAACGTCTCATGCTCACCGTATAACAGCTCCGCTTCCGGTCGTGCCCGAGAAGATAGAAGTCAAAAATTCTATCAAACGAAAATCGAATCGCAAAAACCGTAAGAGAACTGGATCGTCCACTTGAAAAGTCTCACGCCCTAAAAATCCTAGCTAAGTTTTCTCCACTTCTTCGCTACGTCGCGGCGCGCTGTTTCGTGAGCAAGCTGTTTTTCAAGCAGAGAATACGTGGTCATGTCCATCGTGACCTCGGATTTGAGTTCGCGTGCAAGCTCCTTGGCGCGGGCTTCAGCACGTTCAAGGTCAATATCCGTTGCATGCTCTGCGCTGTCCGCCAAAATCGCAAGTGTATCGTTGAACACTTCCACAATTCCTCCGCTCACGGCCAATGGGTGCTCTTTGTCGTTCGTGCGCACGAGCAATTCGCCCGGTTCCAAGATGGAAACAAGTTCGGTATGATGGGGGAGAACCGTAATCTGCCCGACGCGCGTGGGAATCGTGACGCTCGTCACGTCTTCTTCAAACACCTTTGCAACTGGCGTGATAACACCTTTGCAACTGGCGTGATAAGTTTTAAGTGGAGAGTGTTGGTCATAGCGTATTATGCAATGACTTCTTCAATTCCGCCTTTCATATAAAACGCCTGCTCAGGCTTGTCATCGTGTTTGCCAGCGATGATTTCCGTAAATCCGCGTACCGTGTCGGCGAGTTTCACATATTTACCCGGCGTTCCGGTAAACACTTCCGCCACCGCAAATGGCTGCGACAAGAACCGCTGAATCTTGCGCGCGCGAGACACAAGCAATTTGTCTTCTTCGGACAACTCTTCCATTCCCAAGATGGCGATGATGTCTTGCAAATCTTTGTAGCGCTGCAAAATGCGTTGCACATCTCGCGCAGTCTTGTAATGTTCAGGAGTGACAATGTGCGGATCTAAAATTGTGGAGCTCGAATCAAGAGGATCGACGGCTGGGTAAATTCCTAGCTCCGTCAAAGAGCGATTCAACACAACGGTCGAGTCAAGATGAGAGAAGGTTGTTGCCGGAGCCGGATCGGTCAAGTCGTCAGCAGGAACATACACCGCTTGCACCGACGTAATGGATCCTTTTTTCGTGGAGGTGCTGCGCTCTTGCAATGCGCCCATTTCTTGAGCAAGTGTCGGCTGGTATCCCACAGCAGAGGGGATACGACCAAGTAATGCTGATACTTCAGAACCAGCCTGCGTGAACCGGAAAATGTTATCAATAAAGAGCAGCACATCTTGGCCTTCGGATTCACGGAAATGTTCGGCAATGGTCAAGCCTGTCAAACCCACTCGAGCGCGTGCGCCTGGCGGTTCGTTCATTTGACCGAACACCATGGAGAGCTTATTCATCACGCCCGCTTCATTCATTTCTTTAATCAGGTCGTTTCCTTCACGGCTGCGCTCGCCAACTCCGGCAAACACTGAATATCCGCCGTGCGCAATGGCGCTGTTGTTGATCAGCTCTTGAATGATGACGGTTTTGCCAACGACGGCGCCACCGAACAATCCAACTTTTCCGCCTTTCACGAATGGGCAGATAAGGTCAATGACTTTAATTCCTGTTTCCAAAATTTCCGCTTGCGTAGATTGGTCAGAAAATTTCGGAGCAGGTTGGTGGATTGGTCGGCGCTCGCCACCTTTCACGTCGCCTTTGCCGTCGATCGGGTCACCGGTCACGTTAAACACGCGACCGAGGGTGGATTTGCCAACAGGAACAGTAATCGGCTGGCCAGTTGCGGTCACGTTTTCGCCGCGGCGAAGACCATCGGTTGAACCCATGGCGATCGTGCGCACGCTTTTTGCGCCGGCGTGGCCCTGTACTTCCAACACCAAGCGTCCGCCCGGCCGTTCAACTTCAAGCGCATGATAAATTTCCGGTAATGCGCCGTCTTCAAAGGACACGTCCACAACTGGTCCGATAATTTGCGTAATTTTTCCTGTATGCGTTGCCATAAGTCAAAAAATAACATTCAAATTTAGGATACCGCTGCGCTCCCTGCAGAAATTTCTGCGATTTCTTTTGTAATCAATGCTTGGCGAGCTTTGTTCCATTGAAGCACGAGCTCATCCACCATATCACTTGCCGCGTCCGTGGCATTTTTCATCGCCACGCGGCGAGCGCTGTGTTCCGATGCATTGCTTTCGAGAAGCGCTTGATAGATCGCCACTTCGCCGAACCGCGGAACAAGATAGTCCAGAATTTCTTGTTTCCCCGGTTCGTAGATGTGGATATCTTCGGCGAGCTCCATGCCGTTTGTTGATTGAACAATGTCTTTTTTGAATGGATACAACTCTTGCACTTTGGCAGTTTGGCTCACGGCTGAAACAAAGTGCGGATAAATAATGAGCACGCGATCAGTTTTGCCTTCAAGGAATTTTCTGTACAGATACTCGGAAATTTCTCGAATAGAACTGTCGTCGCGCGCCGTGTCGTTTTTGTCATAGGCAAGTTCAACATTCACTCCGCGTTCGGTCACAATTTGCACGCCCTTTTTGCCGAGCGCGAGAATATCGGTGCGAGGATCACCGACTTCTTTCACGATCTCCAGCGCTTTCTTGGCCACATTCGCATTCAACGCGCCGCACAATCCTCGATTCGACGTGATCATGAGAAGTGTCGTGTGGGGATCGGCAGGTGCAGGTTTGAAAAATCGGGCAAGGGGTTCGTCGCGCGCGATCGAAACCGTTGAACGAAGACGAGTGACAATCTCTTTCACAAGCGACTCATACGAACGAGAGGCAAGTGTGGAGGAAACCGCTCGACGCATTTTTGCAGCCGACACCATCTCCATTGTTTTCGTAATTTTCTTGGTATTCTTGATGGAGCGTAACCGGCGTTGAATGTCTTTGACGTTGACAGCCATAGGGTGTTCGAGATCCTTCGATCGTACGCTTGACGAGCGTCCGATCGTTTCAAAGAGATCGTGAGCATTCTGATCCACATATTCAATCAACCCTTTGCTAAACGCTTGAACAGACGCAACGGCAATATCGTCAAGATGCCCATTCACAGCGCCGTATACTTGCACCACTTGATGTTCAACCGCGAGCGGCTCGTACTGATCTTGCTTGAGCAATTCTTCCAACCGTTTGCCGCGCTCAAGTTGTTTGCGAGTGGATTCGTCAAGATCTGATCCGAACTGCGCAAAGGCTTCGAGTTCGCGGAACTGCGCGAGTCCGAGACGCAATGTGCCCGCAACCTTTTTCATGGCTTTGATTTGGGCTGCGCCACCAACACGAGACACCGACAAGCCAACGTTAATCGCTGGGCGAATGCCACGATTAAACAATCCTGGGTCAAGATAAATTTGCCCATCGGTGATCGAAATAACGTTTGTCGGAATGTAAGCCGAGACGTCGTTGCCCTGCGTTTCAATAATCGGGAGAGCAGTGAGTGATCCGCCTTTATTTTCGTCGTTCAATTTCGCCGCGCGTTCAAGCAAACGAGAATGGAGGTAGAACACGTCGCCGGGATACGCTTCGCGGCCTGGAGGACGGCGGAGAAGTAATGAAATCTGGCGATACGCAACGGCGTGTTTGGACAAGTCATCGTACACAATCAGCGCGTCTTTGCCATGATCCATAAAGTATTCACCCATGGCGCATCCGGCATACGGGGCAAGATAGGCAAGAGCAGCGGGCTCGGACGCGGTCGCAGACACGACAATCGTGTATTTCATTGCGCCCATTTTCTCAAGCCGGTTCACAATGTGCGCCACTTTATTCTCTTTCTGGCCAATCGCGACGTAAATACACACCATGTTTTCGGTTTTCTGATTCAAAATGGTGTCAATCGCGATCGCGGTTTTTCCAGTCTGGCGGTCACCGATGATCAGTTCGCGCTGGCCACGGCCGATCGGCACCATGCCGTCAATGGCTTTGATTCCGGTTTGCACAGGTTGGTGCACCGATTTGCGCGTCATGACTCCCGGAGCAATGCGCTCCATCGGATACGCAGTTTTCGTCTTCACCGGTGCTTTACCATCTTTCGGTTCACCAAGAGGGTTGACCACGCGGCCGATCAACTCGTCGCCAACAGGCACTTCCAAAATCGTGCCCAGCCCTTTGACATGCATGTCCTCGGTAATTGTTGAAAAATCTCCAAGCACCATAATCCCAACCGAGTCTTCTTCAAGATTAAACGCCACACCGCGCACGCCGTTTTCAAACTCCACCATTTCAGATGCGCGGACATCCGAAAGGCCGCGCGCACGCACGATTCCATCGGCACATTCAATGACCGTGCCGATTTTTTCTTCTTTCAGCGCGCGGGCAAATGTTCCGATTTCGGTTTTCAGTTCTACAACGATCGAATCTGGCGAAGTCGTTTTTGCGTTCATAAATCTAGCGAATCAAATGTTTACGAAGGTCACGGAGTGCACCGTGAAGAGAAAAATCCCACCGGCGATCACGTGTGGAGATTTGCATTCCACCAATGAGCGCAGGAACGGTTTCTTGATGCACGACCGGAGTTTGTTCGGGGAAAAGGGTGGCAAGGATCGGTTGCAGCGCGTCGTGCGACACAGGGTGCGCTGAGCGAACAATCACAGACACGCGTTTTGTTTCGCGCTCCTCGAGCTTCTCGAGCTGGAACAGAATTTTCGGGAGGAGCTTCATCTCGCCGCGGTGATTCAAGATGCGCAAAAATTCGTGATAGATCGCAGATCGCTCGGCAGGTTTCGCATCCCGAACGGCATTCCAGAGCATTTCAGCAATCATTTTCGGAGAGCGCTTCATTTGCTCACGTCTTTAAGAATCGATGCGACAAGCGTGTGATCTCGTTCGGATGTCACTTTTTCTTTCAACAGTTTCTCGGTTGCCAATACCACCATGTCCGCAAGCTCAAGCTTTGCGCTTTCAAGCATGTGTTCATGTTCGCGCTGCAGCTCTTCCTTCGTTTTAGCGATCATCGCCTGTGCTTCGGTTTTGCTTTCGGCCATACGCTTGGCATGTTCGGCCGCGCTTTTTTCTTCGGCCTGCGCTAACAATTTTCCCGACTCTTTGCGCGCTTCAGCAAGAACCGCATCTTTTTGGCTCAGGGCTTCGTTCATCGCATGTTCAGCTTTTTTCGCGTGCTCTAGGCCCTGCTCAATTTTTTTTGTGCGGTCGTTGAGCATTTTCAAGATCGGCTTGTAGGCGAATCTGTACAGCACGGCTAAAACGATCAAGAAGTTGACCGCTTGAGCAATGAGCACAAAGAAATTGATTCCAAATTTTTCGAGGAGTTCCGTCATAGTGTATCGTTAGAAGGATAGTTCCCTGGGCTGCCTAACCGGCATGTCCAGGGTCAATCGTTCGAACTACACGAACTTGACAACGAGCGCGACAACGAGCGCGTAAATTGCGACAGCTTCAGCAAACGCGACGCCGATAATCATCGGAGCCTGGATTTTCCCGGCGGCTTCGGGGTTGCGACCGATCGATTCCACTGCAGACGAAACGATGCGGCCGATTGCAAATGCTGGGAAAAAACCCCCAATCGCGATTGCGATCGCTGACGCAAGATTCTTCATGGCTTCTGCATCCATAAGATTGGATTAAGAGTTTAAGGGTAAGGATGTGCCCAAAATATGGGCACGTCGCTACCGTTAATGATGCGACTCCTCGGTCGCCATCGTGAGAAAGACAAGAGTGAGCATGGCAAACACGAGTGCCTGAATGAATCCGACAAAGAGTTCGAGAAGATAAAATGGAACCGGCGCGACAAAGGCAACGAGCGTTCCCATCACAACGAGGAGCACCTCTCCCGCGAAGATATTGCCGAACAACCGAAACGAAAACGAAACGACTTTTGAAATCTCGCCAAAAATTTCCAGAATCCCGACCGCAAACATGATCGGGCTTTTCAAGAGGAGTTTGAAGTTGACGAATTTGCCAGTGTGTTTCCAAAACCCAAGTGCTGTAACCCCAAGGACATGCGTTGAAATAACCGAAACGAGCGCCAGCGCAAGCGTGGTATTCAAATCACTATTTGCCGATCGAAAAAGCGGAACAAAGAGCTCTTTCCCTTCGTGCACTTCGTGAAATCCAATCGACCCGACAAAGGGAAGTAAACCGAAGTAGTTGGAAAGGATGATCACAATGAAAAACGTCGCGACAAGAGGGAAAAATCGCCGTGCGCGTTTTTCGTCGCCAGTGACGCCCTTCATCAGGTTGAACAACCCTTCAAAGATAATCTCAACAACGTTTTGGACGCCGCGCGGCACTTGCTTCAAGCCTTTTTTGTTCAGAAAAAAAACAAAACACAGCAAAAGCACGGTGACCAAGAGACTCGTGATCAAGCTATTTGTGATCTCAATGTGTCCAATTTCGAGGATGGGTTCGGCGGCAAGAGAAATGTCCATACTTACGATGATCGGTGGTCTGTTTTGGAGTCAGTGTTCAAATCGCTTTTCTTTGATTTCGTATCGCTTTGATCGTGAGAGAGGTCAGAGACAAGAGGAATGATGTGCTTTAGCACAATAAAGCTGGAGACAACAAGAGAGAGCAAAATTCCGCCGAGAAGAAACCATGGGGACGTATCGAATTTGCGATCCAAGATTCGTCCGAGAACAGCGAGGACGACTAGGGGGAGTGCAATTTCAATGCCGAGGTTTCCAACCAGTGACAACGCCCGAAATAGCGGGCGGTTTCCCTCTCGAGAATCAGACATACAGTGTGTTCATTTGCCCTTTATGGTAGAGCAAAAGTGTAAGAATGTCAAGTCTATGCCTTGTCATCCTGAGGCCGAAGGCCGAAGGATCTCGAGATCCTTCACGGGAGCCTGCACTGAGCGAAAGCAAAGTGTTCAGGATGACGCTTCGGGATCCTTCGATCGCCTGCGGCGACCTCAGGATGACACTTCGTGTCATTTTCTGCTGGTTCGAAGCCTAGGTTTGAAAAGCGTACCGCCTCTTTTTTTCAGTCCGGCAACGTGCTATACTCACGGAGCTTATTCTTAACCAAAGGTCGAAATGAGCACACAACGGAAGAAAGAAGAGCCCTCGACGATCGATCTTCTTGCTCGACACCTCCTACGCGTTGAAGAGAAGGTGGATAAGAACCACTCTGAAGTTTTGGTTCTTATCGGGGAAGTTCGCGAGGAAGCTCGAAAGAACCGTGATGAGGCTCGGAGAAACCACGAGGAAGCCCGCAAGAACCATGCCGAGGTGATGGGAATGCTTCGTAATCGTGTTGCCCACGAGCGCCGTATCGAACGACTCGAGCACGCTGTCTTTGGCATGAAATAAAGCCAAAACGGTAGAAAGAACGGCCTCACGAGAAGTGGGGCTGTTCTTTTTCCTCCCTTTCTGGCATGATGGAGGTATGGATCTTCTCGAAGGATTAAACAACGAGCAGCGCAAAGCGGTGACCTCTCCCGGCGGGCCGCTTTTAATTGTTGCTGGCGCAGGTACAGGCAAAACCACGGTCATCACGCGACGCATCGCCTATCTTATTGACAAAAAAATCGCCACATCAGATCAGATTCTTGCGCTTACGTTCACGGAAAAAGCTGCAGCAGAAATGGAGGAGCGCACAGAAACGCTCCTGCCTCTTGGCTACACGGAGCTCTGGATTTCGACATTTCATGCCTTTTGTGAACGAATCCTACACGAAAATGCGCTGGACATCGGCTTGCCAAACGATTTTGCGCTCGTGAACGAAACCGAAGCGTGGATGTTGGTTCGCGAACATCTTGACAGGTTCGAGCTTGAGTACTACAAGCCCCTTGGAAGCCCGATGAAGTTTATCCAAGCCATGCTTCGGCATTTTTCGCGTTTGAAAGATGAAGACATCACGCCGGCGCAATACGTGGAGTACGCCGATCGCTTACGTCTGGATCATGACGCCGCAGAGTTTCGCGCAGTGCGGCGAGGAAAATCCAAGGAGGAAAATGCGATCATCACCGAGGCGAGCCGCCTCAAAGAGCTTGCGCACGCGTATGCAACCTACGAACAGATCTTGCGCGAGAATGGTTCGCTGGATTTTGGCGACCTCATCACCGCAACGCTTAAACTCTTTCGCGAGCGGCCAACAATCTTAGAGCGCACACAAAACCAGTTCCCGTACATCCTGGTCGATGAATTTCAAGATACAAACACGGCGCAGTATGATCTCATTAAGCTTCTCGCCCCGCCGCAACGCAACGTCACGGTGTGTGGAGATGATGACCAGTCGCTCTATCGCTTTCGCGGCGCGTCAATCAGCAACATCTTTGAATTCAAAAAAGATTTTCCGGATTCGCGCGAGGTACTTCTTGTCGAAAACTATCGCTCGCCGCAAAACATTCTTGATCTCGCCTATCGGTTTATCCAGTTGAACAATCCGTATCGGCTCGAGTATCAACTCCAGAATACGGACCCGCGCGCCGGTAAAGAAGGAGAAACAATCCGTGAACAGATTGACAAAAAAGGAAAAAAGCTGGAAACGGTGATCAGTAAAAAGTTGAAAGCGAATACGCGGATCAGCGTCGGCGAGATCGCGCATCTTCATTTCGAAACCTCGGCTGATGAAGCGCGAGGCGTGATCCAAAAAATTCTTGAACTCA
>JACPGL010000016.1 GCA_016182525.1 Candidatus Kerfeldbacteria bacterium
ATCACGGCGAGAATCGACACAAACACGGTATTTGCCACGAGTTCCACAAATCAATACGGATACCACTCTCCGCCCACGCCAATTGTGCCTCGAAAATTCACAACCGCGATCTGAATTGTTTGGATCCAGTAAAATCGAAGGTTTTTTGGGAAATACGGGCTTGAAACAAGCCCGGCGATGATGCCCAAGAACGAACAAATCACGAGACGCCCTTCATTTCTCCAGAGCCGTTTCAGGCGCGAGCGCCGTGATATTTTCCTCCGGCCATGCGTTTTCCACGATGCCACTCCCTGTGTCAGCGCATACAACCCCACGGCGCCGAACGCGAGCGGAAATGCTCCGTACGCCCACACAAAACAAGCACTTGCGACAAAGAGCGCGGCAAACCGCCGGCGCGCGGCAAAAAGCAAGAGGAGAAAAACGCCGATCACCCCTAAACTCGGCGCCTTAATCAGCCCCATCCGAAAGGTATACGGGTTCACGAGAAGCAAGAGTGCCGCAACCCACGCTGCCCATCGCACCTCCAATGCTCGAAAAAGAAGATACACCACGACAATCGAGAGACTTGCGAGGATGGCTGTGGCAAGCTTTGCTCCGACAAACGGCGGGAGAAACGTGACAAACGGAATGAGAAAAACGTGATACAAAAAATGCTGATCCGCATACGTTCCGCCGAGCACGGTAAAATCGCCGAGCCAATAAAAATCCTTTACCACTCCATGGTCACGAATCTCTTGCGCCATCGCAATGTGGTAAAAGGAGTCCGGATCCGGGATGCCAGGGATGAGCTGAATCGACAAAAAGACACCAAATGCTACACAAAAAAGCGCGGCCGAAATACGCCACGGATGATCTTTGAAAAGATCTCGAAAAGTGAATATCATGGATCTTATTGTACCGCATGTACGCCAAAAAAATCAATTGACGAACGAGTGATTTTTAAGTATACTCATCCTGCTCACTCTATTCTTTTTTTGTATGTCTGGACACAGTAAATGGGCGCAAATCAAGCGTCAAAAAGCGGTCACGGATAAGAAACGCGGGTCGATATTTACCAAGCTCGGCAATGCCATTACGCTTGCCGCGCGCACCGGAGGCGGCGATCCAGAGATGAACTTCAAGCTGCGATTGGCGATCGACCGAGCCAAAGCCGTGAATTTTCCGAAAGACAATATTGACCGCGCCATCAAACGCGGAACCGGCGAACTTGGTGGAGCAGAAATCGTCGAAGTGGTGTACGAAGGGTATGGCCCAAGCGGCGTTGCGATCTTCATCGAGACACTCACGGGCAACAAAAATCGCACGGTTGCCGATATTCGGCATATTCTCTCTTTGCACGGAGGAAAAATTGGGAGCGCAAATAGCGTGGCATGGATGTTCGCAAAAGCCGGCGTGATCCGAATTGCGCGCGAACACAAACCGCAAGAGTGGGAAAACATTGAGCTTGAGCTCATCGACGCCGGAGCAACGGATATTCAAGAAGAAGAGGAAGGAATCACGATTCTCTGCCCTCCCTCTTTACTCGACGCCATCAAAAAAGTGCTTGAAGCCCATACAGTGCCCATCACCTCATCCGACGTCGAAATGAACCCCACCACCCCAGTGGAGATCGCCGATCCTGCCGAACACGAACGCATCGAAAAACTCATTTCCGCACTTGAGACCCTTGAGGATGTCACCGCGGTGTCAACAAATTATGTCTCGGCATAGCTGTTCAATAACGATCCTCGGAGTCGACCCCGGCATTGCCCGCACCGGCATTGGGGTGATACGCCAAGAATCCGGCCACCTTCAGCACGTGAGCCACACGGTGATCGAGACTCCGAAAACCGCCCCTGACTCTGCCCGACTTCTCCGCCTTGCCACCGCCTTTCATGATATTCTCGCACGTGTTCGACCCAATGAAGTCGCGGTTGAAAAACTCTTTTTCCAAAGCAATGCCAAGACGGCCATGATCGTTGGCCAAGCACGAGGAGTCCTCCTATTAGAAATCGCGCGGATGCACCTGCTAATGAGCGAATATACTCCACTTGAAGTAAAGCGTGCCGTCACTTCCTATGGCAAGGCGGACAAACGCCAGATGCAGCGGATGGTTCAAATGATTCTTCATCTCCCGAGCGTCCCCTATCCTGACGACGCGGCTGATGCACTCGCGCTTGCCATCGCTGCCAGCGCATCATCCGCCCTTCGCAAACGCCTATGAATCGCCCTCTCACTATTGTATCTCTTTCTGCCGAAGTTGCTCCGTTTTCTAAAGCCGGAGGTCTTGGCGATGTGGCGGGGTCGCTGCCGCGCGCGCTGC
>JACPGL010000017.1 GCA_016182525.1 Candidatus Kerfeldbacteria bacterium
TATCTTCACGTCGAGGAATGGGGTGTACATTCTCGATCTCGCGAAGAACGTGGAAAAACTCCACGAGGCACAGGCGTATATCCACGATGTGGTGAAACGCGGAGGCATGATCTTGTACGTGGGCACCAAAAACCACGTCAAAGAGGCGGTGAAGACGAACGCATCGTCCGTCGGCATGCCGTACATCAACGAGCATTGGATCGGCGGATTATTCACGAACTTCAAGATTGTATCGCAGACGATCCAGAAGCTCAAAGATTTAAAAGCCAAGCAAGCTTCTGGTGACTTGAAGAAGTACACGAAGAAAGAACAGCTCGAATTTGCGCGCGAGATCGACCGGCTCGAACACTTGGTCGGCGGAGCGGCGAACCTCACACGATTGCCCGATGCCGTGTTTGTCGTCGGAGCAAAAGCCGAAGACACGGCGATTCGCGAAGCGCGACGTGTCGGCTTGCCCATCATCGCGCTTGTCGACTCCAACACGTCTCCTGAAGGGATTCACTACGTGATCCCGGGCAACGACGACGCTGTCAAATCCACAACGATTATTACGGAGATTGTCACGTCGATGATTCGCGAAGCCCAGGCAGCACCAAAAGAACCTCCGAAAACAGCGCCGAAAGTCGCAGAAGCAGCTCCATCAAAAGAAGTTTCTAAAGACGAAGCAAAATAAAAAACGTATGACGATAACTGCTGAAAGTATTAAAGACCTTCGCGAGCAAACCGGCGCCGGTGTGATGGATGTGAAAGAGGCCTTGCAAGAGGCGAATGGCGATCGCGACAAAGCGATCGAACTCCTGCGCAAGAAAGGAATGAAAACCGCAGAAAAAAAAGCCGACCGCACGGCAAAAGAAGGGTGGATCGGATGGTATGTCCACGCCACCGGGAAAATCGCCGCACTCGTTGTTGTGAATTGCGAAACCGACTTCGTTGCGCGCAACTCGGAGTTTCAAGCTCTTGCCAAAGACATCGCCATGCAAGTTGCGGCATTAGCTCCGGAATATATTACGCCGAATGATGTTCCTGAAGACGTGAAAGAACGAGAGAAAGACGTGTATCGCGCCCAACTTGCAAAAGAGGGGAAATCGGAAGCGATCATGGAGAAAATCCTTGAAGGAAAACTTCAAAAATTTTACTCCGACGTGTGTTTGGTGAAACAGCCGTTCTTCAAAGATGACAAGCTGACCATCGAAGACCTCATCAACCAAGCGGTTGCAAAACTCGGAGAGAAGATCGAAGTGACACAGATGACACGTCTCGTCGTCTAATCGTTTTTCCACCCGTATGTGGTTCTACATTATTCCTGCAGTTCTTATCTTTGCGAGCCTGATCGTGATCGCTGTTGTGGTGGGACGGAAGTTTGTTCTCCTGAAATCCATCGATGTCTCAAAGATCCCGCTGGCTCGACACGATCGCGTCAAGCGCGATATTGCCGAGCAGCGCATCCAACGCACGGTCACGGAGGTGCAAGGGCGAATGCGAAAGATTTTTTCTCCGGTGTTTGGGTTCGTGGCGAATGCATTCCGGTCGTTCTATCGCAAACTCATCGAAAAAGAGAAAGAGTATCGCGAGCGGGCGAACGTTGGTACGGTGAATGTCCCCACAAACGTCTCTCCGGAGCAGGTGCGCAAGATTCTCGAAGAAGGGGAGGGATCGATGAAGGGTGAGGATTTTCAGGCCGCCGAGAAAAAGTTTATTGATGCGATTGCGTTGGATCATACGAATATCGATGCGTATCACGATTTGGGCGAGCTGTATTTGCGGCAAGAGAATTACGACTTTGCGGAGAAGTCGCTCGATCACGCGTTGAAACTGGATCCGGACAATGCTGAACTGCTGGATGATCTTGGCCTCGTGTACGAAAAGATGGGTCATGCCAAGCGCGCGCGGCAGTTGGTTGAGCGGGCGACGAAGCGCGAGCCGAATAACCCCAAGTACTTGGATCACTTGATTTCGGTGAGCATTGCGGCGCACGATCGGTTCTCGGCCAATACCGCATGGAAAAAGTTGAAATCGGTGAATCCAGAAAACACCAAACTCGCAGACTACGAAAAGCAGATTGGGGAGATGTAACTCTTAAAGAATATCACGCCGTTGTAGCTCAGCTGGTAGAGCAACTCCATGGTAGAGCGCACTCTCTGCCCACTGCAGGAGCAATCCTCCAGTGAATCCCGAATAACGGTTAAAGGCCAACATGGTCTAGACCGTGGCATCCA
>JACPGL010000018.1 GCA_016182525.1 Candidatus Kerfeldbacteria bacterium
AACTGTTCATCGCTCATGCCGAGAACGGTCACCCGATTGAGATCTACGCGTTCTCAGAACGCGCAAAAAAGTACCATTCGAAATGAAAACGTGGTATACTGTGAGCATCATTCTTTTTTCGTATTATGAAACTTGGAAAACTCTTTGCGTTTGAAGGATCGTCTTCAAGCATTTTAACGAATCTTGCGATCGTCATGAGCATTATTGTGCTCCTGAATCTTCTCGTCCACGTAGCCATTCCGACATTTTTCAAACAACCGACGCAGGCAAAATCGTGTGCAGCCGTTGTAAAACCTTGGAACGATATCGCAACACAAGAAACGTGCACGGCAAGCGGAGGGAGATGGACGGCAGGGGAAACCGTGGCTCAGAACGTGAAAGGAGCGGGATATTGTGATTCGTCTTCTCTTGAAATTGTCTACGATGAAAATGACCGATCAACGTATGCGATTCCCGGTGGCCATGCGTGTCTTACCGAATACACTGGCGCGCTCCGCATCTACGAGCGAAACGGTTTCTTTATCGTGCTCGCAATTTTCATCCTCTCGCTCATTGTCGGCTTGAATCTCCATGCATTCCCGGCGGCATCCTACGGCTTGATCTATGGATCAGTTGTCCTCTTAGTCTCTGGCACGATCCGCTTCTGGCAAGGTATTGGGGATTATTGGCGGCTTGGGTTACTGGCGGCAGCGCTTGGCGTGCTCATCTGGCTCGGTGTCCGGATTGGCAAGCAACACGAGAAGCCGAAGAGATAGTTACCACAATTCCTCAAAAACAAGATCCGTTCTCGTTTCACAAGAACGGATCTTGTTTTCTAAAACAGAATCTTCCCCGTACTGCCAATCTCATCTTTCGTGAAGAGTTCGACTGTTTTTAATTCCCCTAAATCCTCAAGCGCGTTGGCTTTCACGAACCGCTCGGATAACGTATACAACACGTCGTCAATAAAGAGACTGCGCGTCACGGATTCACCCGTGCTTGGATAGAAGTATCCGCTCTTGAGAAAGTCATCTTGATTCGTCACATGCGTAATGCGACCGCGCAACTCAAAGCCGCCGTCGAGCGTGAGGCGATACACGTATGCCCCTTGGTACACATAGTCTCCGTAACTCGGGAAGCTCGATCGTGTTTCTTGCGAGCGAACGCTTTCGTCAATTTCTGCAAGTAAGATAGGGATGACAAACAGATTGCGTCCGCGGTCAAAGAGCAGAGCTTTGTGGTCGGTGAGGAGCGGCGAATCGGTTCCGCGATCGCCAATCACTTCCACATCCATTTGTGTAGGATTGCTCGGATCCGTCACGTCAAAGAGCGCGATCTTCACTCCTTGATACCACGCAAAGTCGCCCTCTTCGGCTTCGATGGTTTCTTTACCAATACCGATGATGTGCGTGTCGTCATAGGGATGGAGATAATCGGAGTAGCCGGGGATTTTCAGTTTGCCCAGCACTTTTGGACTTTTTGGATCGGCAAGATCAATGACGAATAGCGGATCCACTTTTTTGAACGTCACAAGATACGCCCGGTCGCCCATAAACCGCGCGGAGTAGATCTGTTCGCCCGGCGCCACATTGTTTGTCGCACTTCCACCTCCGCGCGCAACATGGCCTTTCGTGGTCGCGATGCGGAAAGAATCCTCATGTTCATCCATCGAGAATTGATTCAAGATCGTTCCGGGTGCTTCTCCGTTTCCAACGTACGTGGTCTTTCCTTTTTCCAGCGCGAACTTGTGAACCACTGTTTTTGTTTCCGGTTCCGGCAATACATCCCCGGGCAACACCTTTTCGAGCGGCTGAATAATCCCAACGCGATCGCGATAGCCATAATCGGATTCAGCGACATAGAGGTTCTGGAGTGAGGCATAGACGTTTTCCCCGCGACCCATGACCACGGTTTTTTCAATGGCTCCATCGTCGTCATCCATGGGGAGCGAGACGAGGGTGATGTAACTCTCGGTGTGAATCGGTTCAAAGTAATGGACAGACGAGCATCCGACAGCCGGTTCGAATGAGGTTGTAAGCGTTTTGATATCCTTTCCAGTTTCATCGCGGAACATCGGCACAGGATTTTTTGCGTCTAGGTATTCATACACAGAACTCTCCACAACAAAATACACGTCGGACTCGATTTTGCGCGCTGTGACAAACCATCCTTCAACATCGGACACGCGCACGCGCTTGGGATGTTCGCGATCTTTCACATCCCACAGCTCCACCGACGTGACACTCCCGCTTCGAGGGTAGGGATAGACATCAGACGTAATCTCTTGTTCTCCTTCCGAAGAATCTCCGGCATCACCGAGTCGCGACACAATTCGAGATCCAAAAATGAGCACGCGGTTTTCGTCCAAGAAGAGTTGCGTCGGGGTAAGGTCGCCAAGATCGGTCTTGCTTGCAACCGTTGCATCCTCGACAGGATACGCTTTGGTGATGACGAGCTTCCCGTTTGAAACGGTGTAAATGTATTCTCCATCGGTCTTCACGGTGTCCGATTCATCAACGCCCTCAACCTGCACGTTTGTCTCAGAGTAATCGGCATCCGAAACCGCAGATTCGGAAGCAGGGGCCAGGCCCAACTGTTTGCTTGCATCAAAAAATGTGATTCCGCCCGATCCGACATTACGATACGATTTGCGCGCATCTACCGCATCATCAATCTTGGCTTCAAGATCAGTGCAGGAGGCGAATGTTGGGAGCGGAGCCGCGCTTGCTGTTGGTGTGTTCTCTTTCAAGAGATCCGAGAACCCTGAGCTGAAAATGAGAAGCAAACCCACGACCGTGATGGCCATGAGCGTAACGACAGCGGAAAAAATCTTGGTCATAGAGAAAGAAAAGAATCTTCTCCTCCATTATAGAGTAGTCGGGTTCAGGGTACAAGGAGGGGGCATCGGAGGGGAAAACCCTTTTCAGGTTTTCCCCTCCGAAGTCGTCACTTCATCTTCTGCAGGCCGATGCGCGGGGTTTCTACTTCCCGCTCGTCGGTCCACGAGACGATGAGGTGGTTGGTGGCGGCTAGATGCGGCGCGGGCGACCACTGGTTGCCGCCCGTGCGCGCGACGGCCGTGCCCATGGGTTGCCACGTGTTGTTGCCGGACGCATCGAGACGCGCGGCGAAGGTTGTGCTTGCGCCGAACCGCTCATCGCGCCAGGTGATCCACGAGGTGAGGCCGTTCGAAACGGCGCGCGCGTCGCGAACGCGGAACCCGAGATCCGAGACAAGCGTCTCCCAAACCCTCGCGCCATTGAAGTCAAGCGCGTGAGCCGTCAGACGATCGCTTCCGAAATCGCGTTCGGCAGCCGCGACGATCACTCCTCCTTCCATGAACGGCGCGGTGTCGGTCTCGGTCATATCCAGCGACCAGTCGGTCACCCCGATCGGGTTCCAGAAGCGGAAATTGCTCTGGTAGTCCACGATCTGATACACGACACGGGCCTCGCCGCTCGGCTGTCGCTCGACCCATGTGAAGGCGCCATATCCTTGGTCGCTTGGGACGACATGCGGATACCACGCCCAGTACCCGCGCGTGAGCACGAGGCCGGCTGGGCCGAATGTACGCAGGCGATGCTCGAGATCCACGCACTGGCTCGTGATGGTCGGCTCCACGCCGCTCCAGTCAGTCCATGCGAAGAACACGAGATCGTGGTTCACGGCCATGTGGAGGTCCATGACCGTACCGAAGGTGTTCACGATCGGGAAGCGGACTGGCGATCGATCGTTCTGGCCAATAATCGCGCCACGGAGCGCGCGACCTCCGGTGTCCGAATCCGCGATCCACGCAACGATGAGCTCGCCGTGTGCCGTGACCTCGGCCACAACCTCCGGTTTAGCGCCAGGCGTATCCGCGATGACGACGAGCGAGTCGGTGCCGCGATCGAGATCCGCGAGGCGCAAGCCCACAACCGACCAGTCCGCGCCATTTGCGCTCTCGACGAACACGAGCCAGCGACCGGCGATCACGGGCCGCGTCTGCACGCCCGCGCGCGTGAACACGCGTTCGCGCACGACCTCGCCGTCGGCCCCGAGCACCGCGATCGCGATGTCCGGGTCAACGCCGCGGTCATCTTGCCACGCCGCGACCGTCAACTCACCAGCCGTGGCCACCGTCGGGCAGTACTGCCCCTCGGCGTGGTCACTCACGAGCACCCCGCTTTCTCCCCACAAACGGGGGTCAAACGCATGCTCGCGAGCGAACGTGCTCGCAATCAGCGCAGCCAACATCAGGCCGAGAAACATAGCTGTTTCCTCCAAGCAGGTTCAAACCCGCCACCATAAAAACAAGCGCCACTCACTTTGAGGACGCCTACACACAGTATACTCCTCAGCAAAAATCCGTCAAGACAAAGTCTTGTACAATACAAGACTCATACTTGACAGCATTTTTATACATGATATCCTGACACTGGAAAAGGCTTTCGGCCCGTGGTTCATATACCACACATAGCGGAAGGTCTTTTTCATTTTCATTTTTTTACTTTTCTTCAGGAAAAAAGGAAAACTTTCTCTTTCCGAAAATAGGCTGACCGGACGTACGGCCGACGTTTTGTTCTTTTCCGGATTATGGCATAAAAAGCTCGCGCGTTTGAGAGAACTTCCCGGAAGTCCGATCCTGAAAACTTGCGAGTTTTTGCGTGATAGATGAAATACATACAAGCGCCCTGATGAGGACGCCTAGGTGTAGTATAGCACAGCTTTCTCAAGACGTGAATATGAAGGCCGGGGGTCGCGCGGGATTGTTGCCCGCGCGACCTCCCGGTTTGGCCTTGACGCTAGAGGGCTTCGATACGAGCGATCTCCTCTCGGAGGAGATTGAGCACCTCGCTCCGGAAGGCCCAAAGCCTTGTGCCGATGTTTCCTGGAAAAAGAGTCCGGGGCGGCACACAAGGGTCGCTCTGCACGATCCGCTCGGGGAGGGTGAGCTCGACCTGACAAAGGATCGGCGACGGCGAACCGCCGGTGATCATGACGCTCCAACGTGCTGATAGGGTCAGCGTGACCCCATCAGCCGCCACCTCGGCTTTCCAGAAGATCTGCCCCCTTTGGAATCGGGGATTGTCCTTTCTGGATGAAGGCCAGAAGCGGATTCTGGCTCCATCCTTATCCCACCATTCGTCAACCGTCTTCTTCGCATGCTTCACCCCTCCCTTACCAAGCCACCTTAACGTCAGCGGAGCTCTGCCCATCATCCAGCCTTGGTCGGCCGGGTCGATGACTGTGGGTAGGTCAGGGGGAAGCATTTGCATGATGACCTCCACCACCTTGGCGGAGAACTCGGAAAGGTCGACCTGATATTCACTCATCTTGTGCTCCTTTCATGGGCACTCGGTCGTGATCACGCGAGGAGCCAGCTCCCCGATCTCCTCATTCCCTGTCTCAATGTAGCGGATAAGTCCCGCTAGAGCCAGTCTGATCACATAGCTCGCGTGCTTACCCGCGATCATTCTGATCAGACCATCCTTCAACGGCATCTTTTCCTCCTCCGGAATCTCCACCTCCATGAAGAAACCAAGAGACAAGTTGAATAAGTTCCCCCACTCCTCGTCGTTCATACCCGACCCAACCAGTTTTAGGATACCGTTCATGATATCCAGTTGATACATATACGGCGACATCTTTTCCTCCATTTCACCGCTCTTTTTTTCTGCCCAAGTCGAATTTCTAGACTTTCTAGATTTCCAGCTTGAACGGACAAGTGTAACATGAATTTTTTTATGTGTCAAGGATTCTCGTCATATTTGACGAGAAAGAATGGATCATATTCATAAACAAATATTGACATAATAATTTCCTTACGTTATACTGACGACGAAAGATTCGTCATACTATAATTTTATGAAACTTGATCATATCTTCCTCAAACTTGGATTCTCCGAAAATGAATCGCACGTCTATCTTGCGGCGCTGGCAAGCGGCGTGTCGTCGGCTCAAGCCATTGCCAAAAAAGCCGGTTTGAAGCGCACCACAACCTACTCCGTTCTCTCGTATCTCGTGAATCGTGGGGTCGTAGCGAAGACCAAAGTGAAAAACAAGACGCGGTTCGTGGCCGAGCCGCCCGAGCATCTCTTGAATCTTGTCAGCGAGCTCCAAGCGAACATCCAAAAAGCCCTGCCCGAACTGAAAGCGATCTACAACACTGACGTCAAACCAAAAATCACGTTCTACGAAGGTGAGAACGCGATTCAGCGTGTGTACGACGACACGCTCGCGGAAAAACCTGCCGAGATTTTGGAATGGAACACGAACGCGTACTTTGAACAGTTCCCATCAGACCACAACTATATTGACCAGCGCGTGAAGCTCGGGATTCGTGCGCGCCGTATTGCCGGCAAAGGGTCGGAGTGGGACACGCGGCACAAAGCGCGTGATGCAGCCGAAATTGCCGAGACGGTAATTGTTCCTGCCGCCGAATTCAACCCGCAGATCGAGGTGAACATTTACAACCACAAAGTCGCGTTCATGGATTACGCGGATCAAATGTCGGTGGTCATTGAATCGCAAGCGATCGCCGACGCCATGCGGCAGGCGTATGAACTTTCGTGGAAAGGCGCGCAGGCAAATTCTGTGGTATGATTTGGAGCGTATGACAGACGACATCATCCGTGGAGCATTGGTCATTTTTTATCAGGGTCGGGGAACGGACCGGCGTTTTTGCGTTACCACAACATCGAAGGGCGGAAACACGTCATTCCCCAAAGGAGCGCGAGACGGGAATGAATCTGCCAAAGAGAATGCGACTCGCGAGGCGAAGGAGGAGTTAGGGATTGATCCGGCAACGTACACCCTTCAACCCACGGGACTCGCGAATCGTTTTACGTTTGGAGTAACGAAAACAGCTCGAGAAGGCAAAAATGCGGCATACGACATCTTTCTTGCCGATATCTCCGATCTCCCTGACAGCGTGATGTGAGGCTCTTTCAACAAGTCATCCGGTACATTTCCCTATGAGGCTCCCACATTATTATTTCTCTGTCGGCTCCAAAAACCCCCTTCGCGCTCCGAGCCAGAAAGGGCCTTCGCGCTCCGAGCCAGAAAGGGCCTTCGCGCTCCGAGCCAGAAAGGGCCTTCGCGCTCCGAGCCATACCTCCTCCTCTCGATCATCTCCATTTTCACCATGAGCGGGTGGTTTTTTGTACGCGGGATTGATTTTGGATTGCCGGATTTGTTTCACGATGACGAACATTTCATTGTGGAGCATGCGGTGACGGTGGCAAGCGGCAGCCCGCATCTGACGTGGTTTGATTGGCCGGGCTCGTCTCTTATCTATCTGAATGGATCAACATTTGTCTGGTTGAATCTTGCCCATAATCTCGTCACCGGAGCGCATCTTTCGCCCGAACAATGGCTTGCGGCTGATCACGCGGACTTTTATCTCATTTCCAGGATGATCACGGTTGCCTTTGCGTTCGGTGTTCTCATCCTCACCATTCTCATCGGCCGTGCGTGGAAAAATGTGCGCGTGGGACTGGCAGCTTCGGCGCTTCTTGGCGTCTCCGTCATCTTCACGCGCCATGCCCACTACGCCACACCAGATATTCCGCTTACATTTTTTATTCTCCTCGCTACCTATGCTGGCCTGCGGCTTGGCGAGAGCGGCATGCGGCGATGGGTAACGCTCGGCGCCGCAGCGATTGGCATTGGCGCGATGACAAAATACCCAGCGATCTTTGCGATCGTGCCACTCATCATCGGGCACATCCACGCGTTTGGATGGAGTGTCCGCAAAGGCCACGCCCTCCATTTTGTGCTCGTTGCGCTTCTCTCAGTGACCATTGCCAGTCCGTTCTTTTGGACCGAACTCCCAACGGTGTGGCAGAGCATCACCGGCGTGAGCGGCCAAGAACACGTGGGACGATCGACACTTTCATTCATCGAACGTATTCACTTTTATGTTCTGTCTCTTGGCGTTGGAGTGGGGAATACGGTTCTCCTTGTCGCCGGCACGAGAATACTCTCGAACGTTTTTGCGCGACGATGGAAAGACTGGCTCATTGCTCTGACGGCACTCGCCTATGGACTCGGAATTGTGATGATCGGCATCACGTGGGAGCGATGGATTCTGCCTGTTGCGCCGCTCCTTGCTCTTCTTGCCGCTTCTTCTCTTGCGAGCGTTGTGGAACGATTTGTCGGATGGCGCACGACCGGGCAGTTCATGTTTGTCGGACTGATTGTTGTGCTTATGCTCCCAAGCTTTGCACGTTCACTTATCGTCACCGAAATTTTTGCCTCGACCGAAAACGACACGCGCTTTCAAACGCGCGTATGGATTGTGGAACACCTCCCAAAAAACACGCGTATCATCCAAGAGAAACAAACACCACGCTTGCCATCTGGCCAGTATCGAACCGGAACCTACCAATATCTTGCCAACGTTCCACAAGAGGTGTCCAGCGACGGATCATACGACTACGCGATTGTCTCGAGTGAAATGTACAGCCGGTTTTTTGCCAATGACGATTCGCAATACGCCGATGAACGGGATTTCTACCGCACATTTTTCGACACGTATGAGCGAGTATTTAGTGTCGAAGGGAACGAATCCGGTTTCCGCGGAATCATTGGGCGTAGTGATTTTGCTGTTTTACGTTGGTTCTTCACCGACGCCTTTTCGCTTCGCGAGCTTGAACCTGGGCCTGACATCTCTATCTACAAACTCTGATGAGATTGCTTCGGTCGCGAGATCCTTCGCAATAACAATTGTTGGACACTCTGCTTTTCATTCTAGCCATTTTGTGGTATAGTCACGTTCGAAGGTATGACCAAACGAACGCACAAAATTCGAAAAGCTGTGATCCCGGTTGCGGGATACGGCACGCGCTTCTTGCCCGCAACAAAAGCGCAGCCCAAAGAAATGCTTCCGCTCATTGATAAGCCAGTTATTCAATTCATTGTCGAGGAAATGGTCGCGTCCGGCATTGAGGAGATTGTCCTTATCACATCCCAAAACAAACGCGCCATTGAAGATCACTTTGACCGATCGATCGAACTCGAAGACTATCTTCGACGATCAGGAAAGAAAAAACAGTTGAAAGATGTGATGCGCGTTGCGAGTCTTGCGAAATTTGTGTATGTACGCCAACCGGAAATGCGCGGCAATGGGCATGCGCTGCTCCAAGCCAGAGATATTATTGGCGACGAACCATTCGCGTTTGCCTATGGCGACGATGTGTATGTGAGCCAAACGCCGGTCACTCGTCAACTCATCAGTACATTTGAAAAACACCATAAATCGGTTGTTCCGGTATTTGAAGCCGGGGACGCGGAAACCGAAATCTATGGAGTTGTGGAAGGCAAGCCAACTGGCGATAACACATACGCTGTCAAAAAAATAATGGAAAAACCTGGTCCGCGCAGAACGCGTTCTCGACTCATCACATGCGGCCGGTATGTGTTCACCCCCCGAATTTTCGATGAGCTTGAAAAAATCAAACCGGGAAAAGGCAGGGAGCTGTGGATTGCAGACGCTGTCGAGCGGCTGATCAAAAGCGAAGGAATTGTTGCTCAAAAGATCAACGGCCTCTACTTTGACTGCGGCAATAAACTGGAATTTGCCAAAGCCACCGTGTATCACGCATTGCAACATCCCGATCTCAAATCAGATTTTCAAGCCTATCTTCAGGAGATCGTGAAGTAATCTTCACGCAAAAAAACAAATGCAAAAACGATTTCTCTTTTTGATTGGTGCACTGGTTCTTGTGGTAGCGTTGTTTATCACCGCTATTGTGCTTGGGCGCAACGGAAAAGATGTGCCAGAGGAGTTGACGAAACCTGTCACGCTCCGCTATTGGCGTGTCTTTGATGGGCAAGATGACTTTGCGCAAATTATCGGAGCGTACCGAGCATTGCACCCGCATGTGACGATCGAGTATCGGCAATTTTCATTTGACGAATACGAAGATGCGCTGCTTCGAGCATGGGCAAAAGGTGAAGGGCCTGACATTTTCGCTATTCAAAACACCTGGTTCCGAAAATACCAAGTTGATGGCTTTCTTGCACCCATACCGCCGACGACCCAAGTTGCGCAATTCCATGTTGTCAAAGCGCTTGGGATTCGACCAGAAATTCGCGTAACGGCGCCGGTTTCCCAATCGCTGACGGTGAGTGACCTTCGAGCGCAATTCGTTGATGCGGTCGCAGAGGATGTGGTGACCGAAAACCAAATCTTCGGCCTCCCTCTTTCTCTTGATACCCTTGCTCTCTACTACAACAAACGTCTGCTCACGCAAGCGAAAATCGCTGTGCCTCTTGAAAACTACACGGATCTGTTAAATCACGTGGATCGCTTGCGGCTGCAAGACGCTGATGACGAGATTGTCCAAGCGGCGGTTTCGTTCGGCACGAGCATGAATATCACACGATCGCAAGATATCCTCTTACTCCTCATGATGCAAAATCTGGAGCAGGTAAATCTTGAACTTCTTGAGAGCGGAGGGCGCGCGAATCTCCTCACTCCCTCGCCTGTTGAGCCCGGGCAAGTGCCGGCAAAAAATGCGCTTGATTTTTACACAAGTTTTGCATCGCCAGCACGTGAATCGTATACATGGAACGAAGATCAGCCGGCATCGCTCGACGCGTTTACCGAAGGCCGACTTGCGTATTTCCCCGGATACGCCTACCACAAGCCGATGATTGATGCTGCTGCCCCAACGCTTGAATATGGAGTGATCCCGTTCCCACAACTCCAGCGCGAAGTCAACATTGCGAATTATTGGGCTGAGGTCGTCTCTTCGCGTTCAGCGAATACGAACGTGGCATGGGATTTTGTTCAGTTTGCGGCGCGCGCCGATCAGGTCACGAGCTATTTGAATAACACCCAAAAACCGACTGCACTCAAAAGCCTCATCGCGGCGCAGCTTCAAGACCCATTCCTTGCTCCGTTTGCCAATCAAACCCTGCTCGCAAAAACGTGGTATCATGGATACCAGCCGCGCGTCGCTGAGCAGTATGTTCAAGATGCCATCACCGCCATTGTGGAAGGAACGGCAACGCCCGACGAAACGCTCCAACGATTATCGCAGCAACTTTTATCTACCTACTCTCCGAAAGGACTATGAAACTTCGCGTCTTTCTTTTGATGCTCGTCCTCGGCGGCGTGCTCCTTTTCTCGCCGACCCCCGTGCGCGCGGACAGTTGCGTGGATCTTGGTCCGCTCATCCCTCCGTGCGCGTGTGGAGGGAATTGTTTCTTGAGCGACTTCATTGTTCTGGCAATACAAATTTCCAAATACCTCTTGAGCCTCCTGTTCGCGGCCGGTGTCTTTATGGTATTTGAGGCAGGATTTTCGTTCATGACGGCTGCAGGGAGTTCTGAAAAAATTGAAGGCGCAAAAACCTGGTTTCGGAATGCTATCTTCGGTGTTATTATCGTGCTCGTCGCGTGGCTGCTTGTGGGAACAATCGTCTTTTTTCTTGCCGGAAACACAAAACTGTTCGCAAGCGGCATGCTTGTACAGAATAAAAGCGGCGAAATCGTTCCCATAAAGGCCAATCCCCTCAACTGGTGGCAAATTGAAGGAACATCGCAATGCACTCCACTCGAATCACGAGGGTACGCATGCATGGATCCCAGGGAGGATATGTACGATTCTTCTACGAATCGTGATGGATGGAGGGAAGAAGAAATACAGCGATACTGCTTTTCAAACGGCAAATGCACCGAGCAGCCTGATAATAAATGGTTCCGCTGCTGCACTGACACGGAACGCAAAGCGTCCTTTCAGGATGACCCAACCCGAAAATAGAGACGAGAACTCATCCTAAGGGCTTGTCAATACATAACCTTTCCAATTTCATCTCATCTTTGCGCCATCTTTGATCAGAAAAAATCTTCACAATAGTTCACTATTCTTCAGATTTTGTTCTGACAAATCTGGCGCAAATCTGAGCGAACTTGAGAAACGTTATTTATTGACAAGCCCTTAAACCCCTTCATTGACCAAAACTATGACACACCCTTCTTTCTTTCGAAACATTCGCGCGCGCGCTTTTCTCTTCATCCTCACTCTTCTCCTTGTCCCCCGTAGTTTCTCAAGAGCCGAAGACCCTCCACTCGAACTGAGTAATCCGCTTCAGGTGGATAATCTTTTGGCACTCGTCGTGCAGATCACGGGGATTGCGCTTGCCGGAACCGCTCTTTTCGCCTTGGTGATGATTATTTTTGGCGGTTTGATGATCATTGCCTCGGGCGGCAAAGAAGAGCGCGTCCAAAAAGGGAAAGATACCTTGCTCTGGGCAGTGATCGGTTTGGCGATTGTGCTCTTTTCCGGCGTGATTATGCGGTTTGTGATCGCCGGCCTTGATCCTGACGCAATAATCGGTCAAAGCTAAACGTTGACAAGCAGGGGAGAAATTTTGTATAATCAGCTTGAGTTGATTTCAAGGATATTCATTACGTAGGGAAGGAGGTGAGACTATGAAAAAAATTCTTCAAGGACTAACCGTGGTTGGTGGCCTGCTTACTGCACAATACGCGCGAGCGGTCAGTTTTTATGATCCCTCATCCTCCCTCGGGTTATCCACAGCAGATCTCGTCAGCACTGTCACCAAAGTTATTCAATGGGTACTCGGACTTCTCGGACTCGTTGCTGTCATCATGATTATCATCGGCGGCTTCCGATGGATGACGGCTGGTGGAAATGAAGAAAAAGTTGAAGCGGCAAAGAAGATTTTAACGGCGTCCATTATCGGGTTGATTATTGTGTTGCTTGCCTGGGCGATTGTCATCTTCGCAACTGGAACGCTCAACAACACCTCTGGAGTCAGTTAGAATTCCTCCCATCCCCCGTTTCACGAAAAGCCTCACGAAAACGGCTGTGAGGTTTCACGTGAGGCGGGGGATTTTGGTCACAATGGAAAGACAGCGCATGTTTTGACGGAATGGATACGATCTTCAGAAAAATCATGCAATGGATGGAGCGACGAGCACTGTCGCTTGTTTTCGTATGCGCAGGGATATACACTGTCCTTTTTTCTGCGCTCTCGATCTGGAAAGAACGAAACTTCGGGTACAACGCGCTTGATCTTGGAATTTTCACGCAAGT
>JACPGL010000019.1 GCA_016182525.1 Candidatus Kerfeldbacteria bacterium
AAAGGTGTCGCTTCGGAGTACGCGTCAAAATCCCCTGCGAGGATTTTGCGCTCTTCCTCGGCCCTCGCTCTGCCGGTCTGATCGACCGGCATCCGTGCCCGCTCGGGCCTCCGGAGCCTCCTACGCGACCCCTTTCCGTTCTCGCGATCTCTGTAGACTCTCAAACTCGCGACATCACCCGCAAAGGATGCTGCGAAGGGATTCCGCAGCGCGAGCGGCCATGGTGTTCGGTCGCTCGTCGAGCGACCGAACGAGCGAGCGCGAGGCAAAGCGCGGCCGGCTCGGAGGGCCGGCCGACGCGGCCCGTAGCAGCGCCTTTGTGGGTGATTGAAGCGATTCCGGTGCTACGAGAAGGGCGTGGTTCGAGAAGGTATTCCGGCTGTCATAGGAAGTGTCCAAAGCTAAGCTTTGGACAGAAGTCCCCTGGCGATCAATATCTTAAGAATATGAAAATCTATACGAAAACGGGAGATGCGGGAGAGACGTCGCTCTTTGGCGGGAGGCGCGTGGCCAAAACGTCCAAGCGCATTGAGGCGTATGGCACGGTGGATGAGTTGAACGCATCTCTTGGCGTTGTGGCGGCCGCGTGCACGGATGAAGAGATGCTCGCGCTCCTTCGCGAACTTCAGAAGGATTGTTTTGTTGTGGGAGCGGATCTTGCCACTCCTCTCAATGACCCGCATACTGTTCAGCGTGTCACTGCGGAGGATGTCACTCGCCTCGAACGTCATATTGACGAACTTGACGCCGAGCTTGCGCCTCTCACTCACTTTATCTTACCCAGAGGAACACCATGCGCCGCTGCGTTGCATTTGGCGCGCACGATTTGCCGCCGCGCCGAACGTCGCGTGTGCGAGATGGAGCAGGAAGGCTCGATCAACCCTGACACGCGCATCTACTTGAATCGCTTGTCCGACCTCCTGTTCGTCATGGCTCGCGTGGTGAACTTGCGAGCAGGCAAAGACGAGACGATCTGGGAAGCATAAAAGGTCTGTCATCCTGAGGTCGCTCGAAGAGCGGCCGAAGGATCTCGAGATCCTTCACTTCGTTCAGGATGACAAAACAAAAGAACCGGCGGTCTCGCGCGTGCCCCGAGAGGTGCGCGCGAGACCGGCCGTGGTACTGACCCGAGGGTCATAGGAGGGACTAGTCCTCCCCGAAGCCATGCTCGCGCATGACCGAGGGTGAAACCTTGTTCCCTTGGTCGTCGTACACGACTCCGTCCCGGACGTGGAGTGGCGCATACTGCAGGCGTACAGACTCACCTGACAGAGGGGAGAGTGTCCTCCGACGACGATGCCCTCGTTGCGGTAAGCGTTGTCCCTCCTCCTCCCAGAACGCTCTTCGCTCTGCCATCCGCTGTTCGGAACGCATCCTCAACGACGGTCGGAGAACGAAGTGACTGAAGAGAATCCATCCAATACAGAGTGCTATCACGAGAAGCTTCATCTCTCACCCTCCGCGTGATGGCCGACGTCTACTCTCCCTACTCCCAGCGTCTGTCGAAGTCGTCGCTGTACTCTCTTGTCCCCCACCCTGCGCAGGGGCGCCATTGAGAAGCCAGGGGATCGCTCAGACGACCAAGACGATCCGTGATCGCGAGACGACGGCGGGGAAGTCGGCCGAGGATTCTCCGGCCTCGGAGCATGAGGCTCCGGAGGCTTCGCTGCCCACCGTACGATCTCATACCCTACGACAGCGACCGCAGCGCCAAGACCCAACAGTGAACCAATCATGGAACCCCTCCATCCTGTACACACGTCATGGATTCTCCAAGACGTGAAGTCTGACTATAGAATAGACGAAAAACGCTTGCCATGCAAATTCATTCCATTTTCAAGGCACATCACATTGACGCACTGCTCGTCACAAAGCCAGAAAATGTGCGGTATTGTTCTGGATTCACAGATCCGGATGGAGACCTGCTCCTTACAAAACGCAAGCGATGTTTGCTCACGGACTTTCGGACGTTAGGGCAAGCAGCAAAGCAGTCGCCCGAGTGGACAGTTGTGGATCGCACAAACTGGCACGCCGACGACTGGCGAGCGTTTTTGAAAAAACTAGGGATGAAGAGACTGGGTGTTGAAGCGGGTCACATGACCATTGCTCATCACACGCGATTGAAAAGTATTTCGCGTGGGGTGCGACTTGTTCTTCTTCACGACGCAATCGAAAATATGCGCGCGGTGAAAACTGAACGCGAAATTCGCCTCATTACGCGAGCAGTGCGCATTTCTGAACGTGCGTTTCGTGCAACGGTGAAAAATCTCAAACATGGGATGCGCGAGAGTGAAATTGCCTGGCGTATGGAACGCGCCATGCGAGATTTCGGAGCCGATGGACATGCGTTTCCGACGATTGTCGCATCTGGCCCACATTCCGCCAATCCTCACCATGCGAATACCACGCGAAAGATTCGGAAAGATGAATTCATCATTCTCGACTTTGGCGCAAAGGTACAAGGATATTGTTCAGACATCACACGAACCGTGATGATCGGAAAAGCGACGAGCAAACAGCGCGATATTTTTGAAACTGTCAAACGCGCGCAACTCTCGGCTCTTGCCAAAATGAAACCCGGCGTTCGATGTGCAGACGTTGACAAAGCCGCCCGCTCCATCATTGAAAACGCAGGCTACGGCAAACACTTTGGCCACGCACTTGGGCACGGCGTCGGGCTTGAAGTGCACGAAGCGCCCACCCTCTCCTCTCGCTCAACCGAAACACTCAAAGTGGACAATATCGTCACCAACGAACCCGGCATCTACATCCCGCGTTTCGGCGGCGTGCGTATCGAGGACGATGTACTCATCACATCCTCCCGCCCGCGCATCCTTTCAACACTTCCTCAATAATGAGGATGTGAAAACGCCCGGGCGGAAAACCGTCCGGGCGTTTGAGAGAACGTGAGAGGGAGGAAGTGGCTACGTTGCCACGAGAGACGATCGGACACCCTCCGTGGACAGAACGATCTCGAGAACCCACGCACCTCCGCGCGGGTGAACGAGCTGCACGAAGACGGTTTCTGCCCCAAGTTGGGGCTCGACCATCGTGATCGGCCGCAGACGCAGGCTTCGCGCGATCTGTCTGCCCTCGAGCATGCGGAGATCAAACATTCGCGGCGTTTCGACGCCGGCTACCGCGCCGTAGTCCAACACAGCCGCCGCGCCAGCCGACTCACCGCACTTGGAGACGAGGTCGTGGTCGCGCACTCCGCGCGCGAGGTAGATCTCGTGCGGCCTTGAAGCAAGGAGTGCCGATTTCACGCTGATCCCCTCTTTCGCGAACGTCGTGGTGACGAGCCAGCAGCGCTCGCCGTCTGTCGCGCGGAAACCGAGAAAAGACACATCCCCCTTTTTCCGAGGGGCAAACACCTGCACAGTGAACTCGTCCGCCGTGCGCTCGAACACCGCTCGATCGCGGGCGTTATTCGGCGCGTGCCCTGCCCAGAATGGGCGGGGGAGGTGAAACAGCACAGAACCATCAGCGTACCTCTCGGCGATACACGTCGCCGTCGAGCCGATCAGCTTGAATCCATGCGTCGGCATTTCTCTTCTCCATTTCGTGTGTGTAAGCTCTGCTCCCGACCCACCACCGCGCATCCTACCGCTTTTGGCTGTTTTGTCAATGGCTCGGAGCGGTGAGGTTAGTTGAAGTCGATGACGCGAAGTTGGGGCGAGCCGTTGGAACGGGGGATCACCAACGCTTCTTCCACGCCATCGTTATCCACATCTCCGCCGGCCACGCGCGTTCCGCCGGTGTAGGTGCGAGGATACGCGATGAACTCTTCGAGAATCGCCGTGCCGCTCTTGTTATAAATCTTCACCCACGCTTCGGCATTCACCCCGCTCGAAATCATAATCTCATCTTTACCGTCTCCCGTGATATCAACTCCTGATACATTCACTCCCCCTTTGTAATTCGGATCGAACGCGTAATAGCCAGGGCTCAATCGTTCAATGCTCCCTCGTTTCACCGCGAAGAATTGAATATGCGGCGAACCGAATTCAGGCCCAGTGACAATCTCGTCTTTGCCGTCACCATCTGTATCAACCGTTGCGACCGTGATTCCATTGCGAAAGTTTCGATCGTAAGCAAAAAAATTGGCAACTGCTGTTCCATTCGAACGATGCACGGTGACATGAGGGCCGCCGCCTTTGCCAGCCGCAATCACAATCTGATCTTTGCTCTCGCCGAGCACGTTGCCGATGGCGATATACGCACCGCCCTTAAATTTGCCATCGAGCGCCATAAAGCTGGATTCAGGCGTGCCATTCGCTTTGAACACGCGAACATGCGGCGTGCCGCCAATCCCCGGCACTGTCACGATTTCATTCTCGCCATCGCCATCCACATCACCTACCGCAACTCGCGCGCCAAAGCGAGCGTTCGTGTCGTAGGCGAAAAAATTTGCAATCTCGAATCCGTCAGCTTTGAACACGCGAACCTGCGGGCCCATTCCATCCCCAGCCGCAACCACAATCTCGTCGCCAGGATTCGATGTTACATCACCAGACGCGACAAAGTACCCGCCGCGCAAGGTAGACGCAAATGCAAAGAACTGATCACCTTCGGCAATATCCGGATCGGTGCCGGAAATTGAATACCGCGTGGCCGGCGCAACTCCATTTGAAAGCACCGCAAACGCAGAGGCTTTGGTTCCGCTTTGCCCATCCACATTCGTCACTTTCACGTCGTAGTGGCCTGGAGGCATCGAGCCAAAGGGAAGCACGGCCGCAAGTGAGGTCGACGATTGAAAATACACTTTTGAAGCGACATGCGTTCCAAATTGCACCGTTGCGCCATACAGGAAATGCGTGCCAGTCACTTGCAACTGAATCGTTTGAGTGGCACTGGTCGCTTTTTCAAAACTCGAAGGGTTGACTCCTGTGACCGTTGGCGCTGAATCAGCAAATGGCACAGTATCGGAAATCGTCACGCGGCGAATCACATCATTTGCGCTGTCAGCAACATAGAGCACATTTGCAATTGAATCTGGTGCCAAGCCTTTGGGGAGATGGAACCGTGCTGCCGATCCATTCTGATACCCTGCTGAACTCCCCGCAACCGTCTGTACAAGATTGTTCGCAAGATCCACAATACGAAGACGATGATCGCCGACCTCTGAAACATACAAGAAGTTGCCATCTGCCCACTCAACATATTCCGGAACAGAGAAATACGCATTCGTTCCCAAGGCGTCCCGATACCCTGGCCAACCTTTCCCAGCGATCGTTACCACCTCGCGCGTTGCAATCGTAATGCGCCGAATGACATGGTTGTTCGAATCGGCGACATACAGATACCTTCCGCTGCCGTCGATCGTAATTCCCCACGGACGATTAAATTTTGCCGCACTTCCTGTTCCATTCACCAGGCCAGCCGAACCGGATCCAGCAACGAGCGCTGTCGACCAATCCGAAATGCGAACGCGCCGAATCCGGTCGTTTCCTGAATCGCTAACATAGAGATACTGGTCGTCAGGCGAAATCACAATCCCGCCCGGATGGTTGAAGCGCGCGTCATCACCCGTGCCTTCGTCATATCCATTGTCATCGTCCCCGCTTGTATTGGACTCGCCGCCGCCGGCAAGGAGCGACGTTTCGCCTGTATCAAGATTGATACGCCGGATACGATTGTTCCATCGATCCGCAACATACGCATACTCCTCATCCGAATCCACGGTGATCGCCGCGACATTCGAAAAACGAGCAGTGGCGCCGGTCGCCTCGCGGTAACTATCCACCACATCTCCGGCAACAAGCGAGAGTTCGTTATCGTCAAACTCATACTTTTTCACAAGATTGTTCTCGGCAATGTACAATGTGGATCGATCATCCGAAAGTTCAAGATCCCATGGGCGGCCAAGGAGCGCCTGACTGCGTTCTCCATTTCGATTTCCAAACCGATCCGCTCCTACGTAGATCTCGTTCGTATTCGCATCTGAAAGAGAGAATTTGTGGATCGTTGAGAGACCGGAATTAGCGACGTACAGAGAGCTGCCGGACACGACAAGCCCAGCCGGATAATTAATGCTCACCATTGCGTTATCATCGGCAAAAAGCTCGGTCTCGCCGGTTTCAACATTAACCGATCGTATAAAATCGGTTGTTCCATCACCATCGGACACATAGAGTGTATCCCCGTCGAGCGCGATGCCCCACAGATTACGGAATCGCGCATCGTCGGCTGCGCCTTCGGTATAGCCAGCAGATCCCGACCCCGAGAGAACTGTCCCTGTCTCAGAATCGACGGCAACATCCATAATTTGTGCTCGTCCGCTATCAGCAACGTAGATGTGCTCGCCATCATCTGAAATCACGATCTTTTTCGGCGATTCAAGCGAAGAGAAAAAACTGACCACATCCCCTCCACCAGTGCTCATGCGCACAAGTCTCCCATTGCCCGTGTCAGCAATATAGAGCGTGGAGCCGTACACTACCACACCTTCCGGGCGGGTCACACCTGTCGTGAGGGTAGAGACACGCCCACCAGAAATTTTCCGAATCGCATTGTTTTCGGTATCAGCGACATATACATTTCCACTCGAATCCACCGCAACTCCACGCGGCCGAGCAAACTCTGATGCCGCGCTTGTCGAATCGACGTTTCCATAGGATCCGTTGCCAGCGAGCGTCTCGGTCAATCCATTCGTTCGTACGCGACGAATCACATTGTTTTCGGTGTCGGCAATAATGAATTGACCGTCCGCATCAACCGTGACGTCGTGCGGAAAATCGAGATAGGCATCGAGCCGATTATCGCCATCGCCATCGTACGGTGCGCTCATCCATGTGGTGGTATCGCCATAGGCGGCATATCCGTATGATGGAAAAAGCACAGCCAACACAAAAAACACGGAGAGTGAGAAAACACTCCTGTGAATCCTTTCCATAACCGTCTGGTAAAAAATTATTGCGCGAGCAAATCTTGAATGGTTCGCTCAAGATCGGCAAGTTTGGTCTCGGTTCCGTTCACAAAGAATGTCGGCGTGCCGCTTACGCCGAGCTGCTTGCCGCGCTCCATGTCAGCGTTCACTGTATCGGCATAGGCGCGCGAATCAAAACACGCGTCAAAGGATTTTTGATCAAGCCCGAGCTCGCCGGCCATGGATTTGAGATTCCCCTTGGTCAGCTGATCTTGCTTTTCAAAAATTTTGTCATGCATTTGCCAAAACTTCCCTTGATCGTTTGCGCACTCCGACGCAAGCGCGGCCGAGAAGGCATTGGCATGCCGTTGGGTGAGCGGATAATGGTGATATTCAAACCGAATCGAATCGCCATACGCTTGAATAAGTCGTTTCACTTCCGGCGCGGCAGCTTTGCACGCCGGGCACTGAAAATCGGAATACTCTTGCACCACCACGGCTGCATCTTGCGCGCCAAGAACCATTCGCGCCACATTCGACGGTTTGTCGTAGGATGCGCTTTCTGACGAGAGAAGGCCAACGGCGATCAACACTCCTGCCACGACCGCGGCGGTCATAATCCCATACACATATTTATTTCTCATAGGCTTCGATGTTATGGGTCTGTCGCCGAATGCCATTTTGGCTGCAACGGCAGAATTTCGGCCGGAATCGTTTCAAAATTTTTCGGCTTATCTTCCAGATAAACCTCAAAATTTGTTCACCAATTCCGTCTCGAAATTCTGCCGTTTCGCTTCAAAAGCGCATTCGGCGACAGACCCTTCTTAAAGACAAGCACTGCGAGCAATCCCGCAACAATAATCATACTGAAATATTGCGTCAACGTCAACCCATCGAAACGCGCGTCGACAATGGGCAAGTCCGAAGCGCGCAAGAAATCGGAGAAAAACCGAAAGAGCGAATAGACCGCGAGAAAGAGTATCGTGTAGAAACCGGCCTTTCGGACAGCTTGGCGCCGTTTGAGGAATACAAAAATGCCAAAAAGGACAAGCCCAAATACCGATTCGACGATCGCCGTTTCAAATCGGCCTTCGCCGTTGATGATAAATCCGATGGGAAGTGTGGTTCGTCTGCCGATGTGATCTGCAATCAAGTGACAGCCGATGCGGCCGACGAAGACGCCAAGTGGCATCACGAATGCAAATGTGTCCGCGAGTTGGAGAAATGGACGGCGCATCATCCGCGCGCCAATGGCCATGGCAACAATCGCTCCGAAAATACCGCCGAACATGGCCATACCGCCATCCCAGATGGCAAAGGCAGAGAGCGGCGCATCTCGAAACTCCCAAATATTGCCAAGCACATAGACCAGTCTTCCGCCAACAAGCGATGCAAGAATCATCCACATGGCGAGCGTGGTGATCTGGTCAGGATTTCGCCCGGCCCGTTTCTCCTCCCGACGAACCCACAGCACACTGACGAGAAATGCAAGCGCGATAAACGTGCCCCATGTTTGAAACGTGACGCCAAAAAGTTCGTACGTCGGATGGGGTGTATACGGAATCATGCCGAGAGTGTTGCCGGGTCAATGCCGATAGCGCGAATGCTGCACGCAAGGATTGGTTTGAGTCCAAGCTCCATCGCCCGAGCAACAAGTTCAGCGCTTTCTGCTCCAGGATTCACATACATCGTTGTGACACCTTTGGCTGCAAGAGCATCAAGGAGTGTGATCCCGATCGCTGGCGGAACATACAGACTCGCGAAGTCAGGAGTTCGCGGAACGTCAGTGATCGTCGGGTACGCCTTTTGCCCTTCGATCATCGCTTCGCTCGGATGCACTGGATAGACCGTGTATCCTTGCTGAACATACGCGCGCACAGCTTTGTTCCCGAATTTTTGACGGTTCGGTGATGCGCCGATAATTGCAATCGATGGCATAGAGATACAATTTACTGTGTTCGATTCTGTAAAAAGTCCACCAAGAGGCGGACGCCCCAGCCTGTCCCGCCTTTGGGGATATAATCTCGCGGTTCGGTGTTCATGGCTGTTCCGGCAATATCAAGATGCGCCCAGCGTGCTTTACCGATAAACGCCTTCAAGAATGCCGCTGCGGTGATCACACCGGCACCTGCACCTCCCACCATGCGACCCATATTCTGCAAATCCGCTTTTGTGCCCTTGACCGCTTCTTCATGCTCTGGATAGAGCGGCAACCTCCACAAACGCTCGGACGTTCGTTCGCCTGCGTCAAACAACTCATGCGCCAACGCATCGTTGTTCGCGATCATCCCAGCCACCGTTTCGCCAAGCGCGACGACACATGCTCCTGTTAATGTTGCAATATCGATAATTGTCGTTGGTTTGTAGCGATCCACAGCGTACGCGATTGCATCGGCAAGAACCAATCGGCCTTCGGCATCGGTGTTTTTCACTTCAACGGATTTACCGGCGTATGAACGCAACACGCTTCCTGGTTTGTAGGAATTGCCGCCAATGGCGTTTTCGGCAAGAGGCATCACTCCCACGAGGTTCACTCGCAATCGAAGTTCGGCGGCGACTTTGACAACCGCCAAGGCCGTTGCCGCGCCGGCCATATCCATGTGCATATCCTCCAGCCACCCGCGATCCGAAGGTTTGAGATTCACGCCTCCGGTATCAAAAGTGATTCCTTTGCCGACCAGAGCGATTTTCTCTTTTGCTTTTGCATCGCCCGTGTATTCGGCAAACAAGAGACGCGGCGGAAACGCCGACGCGCGCCCAACAGCATACAACAAATTCAATCCGCGTTTTTGAATCTCCTTCTCGTTCATCACGGTCACGCGAACCGGGAGACCACGAAGTGTTCCCCGCGCTGTTTGCACGAACGCGTCCGGATGGATCTCATCGCTGTTGTCATTCTCTAAATCGCGAGCAAGCAGCGTTCCACGCGTCACAATTTGGACGCGACGCAAATCTCGCGCAAGTGTTCGGGGTGCGTTCTCAACATACAGATGGATCGACGCCGGCGCGCGCTTCTTGCTTTTCGTTTTGTATTTATCAAATTCATAGTGCCCAAGGAGAAATCCTTCAGCCGCCGCGGGCACAACGTCTTCGTCGTTCGCAGAAAGAAGAGTGGGAACCGACACCCCAATCGTTTGCACCTCCAATTTTTTCAAAAGACTCAACACGGCCGAACATGCCCGCCGCACGGTTTCGGCGTTCGCTTCCTTGAGTTTACCAAGCCCGACAACAACAATCAGCCCCTTGCCTCGACCCGGAAGATACATCATCTCTTTGACCTTTGCCGGGAACGACCGTTCTTTCAAAAACGCGCGAATCGAACGAGTCACATTCTTGCCAAAGACGCGCGCTTCCGCGTCGCTCACCGGTTCTTTTGCATCTGAAAACGCAAAAAGCACCACTGCCTGATGGGTCAACATCCGCGTATCCAGTTTCCCTCCGGTGACTCGTAAATCCTTCATAGTGTCGTGTATATGAGTTATGATGCCTGTTTCATTTTTCGATACCACAGGAGCAAACCGCCGAGGAGCACAAGCAGGCCAGCGAGAACGACACCTCCGATGAGGATGCGGTTCGATGAATCCTTTTCGGATTCGGTTGCAGAACGGTCGAGCACATTTGTATTTATCTGCGCGCGGGCAACCGGAATCACTTCGAACGTCACCGGATCGCTCTCTGTCGTTTCTTCAGTGTCCGGTTTTGTCACGGCAACGGTCGCGGTGTGAACGCCATAGTCAAAACCATCCTCGAATGTGTACGACCAGTCGCCGTTCTCGTCGCTTTTCGTTGTGCCAGTTTGTGGGTCACTTCGCACCGTTACGGTGACGGTTGCGAGCGGAATGGTTGTGCCGCGAAATGTGAGCGGGTCCCCTTGGAGGATCGATTCCTCTTCGCCGGTTGGAGATGTTGATGTTGTCGACGAGGTTGCTGTACCAGCCGTCGCCGTTTGCAGTTCCGGAACAGAGAAGACACCGGATGGCGTTTCAATGGTGTTGATCACTGGTGGTTCGATCGAGGTTGTTGTCGTGGATGTGTTTGTTGTTGTCGACGTTCCTGTTGACGTATTGGTGTTCGCGTTCGTGGCGGTATTTGTGTTTGTTGACGAATTCGTATTCGTGGATGTATTTGTATTCGTATTTGTTGAAGTGTTCGTGTTGGTATTGGTGGAGCTGTTGGTATTCGTATTTGTCGGCGTCTCTTTTTTGACCGTTGTAAAAGACTTTTCAGCGCTCACGCCGGTATTCCCCGCTTCATCCACGCTGCGGGCACGGTAAAAATAGGTTGTGCCGGCGGTGAGATTGGTGATCGTTGCCCCATGACTTGTGCGAAAGGTTGACTCTTCGGCTGTTGATGAGACATAGGTGCCGCTCTTGAACCCGAATTCGACACGGCCTTTGGCTGGCTCATCTGTTGTCCATGTGACCACGGCTGATGTTTCCGTGATTGTCCCAATCGCGACACTGGAAAGCACTGGGGCATCTGTGTCGGTAGGAGTATCATCTTCGGTATCATCGTTGACATTCTCATTCTCATTTTCATCTTCTTCCGGCTCCGGTTCTGGTTCGTCAGCCGCAGTCACGACAAGCGTTCCTCTCATCGTCGAGTGCCCACTCCCACACGAGATGTTACAGGAGAACGAAAATGTTCCGTCTTCATCGGCCACAAACTGAACTGTGGTCGTTTGCCCGGGTGTGAGCGTTTCACTCACGTCAAACGCCGAGATGAAAAATCCGTGCGTGACATCTTCGCTCGTGATGTTCAAGATCACCGTATCCCCCTCATCAACGGTAATCGTTGAAGGGTCAAATTGCCACTGACGCGCGGTCATCGAAAAGGTTTTCGTCGCTGCATACGCCTCTTGGCTGTGCTCAAGTTCGTTTGCTCCGATGACAAGAGCAAGAGCGACTGCCGCAAGGAGAAAAAAAGAACGCTTCATATAAACATAAAATTAATTATTCAATTCCGCTGGCGATCACTTTTTGCCATGTTGAGAGAGGGATGACTCCAGGCACGCGCAAGCCGTTCACAAACCACGTTGGTGTTCCTTGCACGCCTGCCGCAATGCCGTCTGCAAAATCCTTCGCAACTTCTTGTTTGTACTTTCCACTGTCGATGCAGCTCGTGAATGCGGTGAGATCAAGATTGATCTCTTTTGCGTATCTCATAATATCAGGCCGCGTAAACTTCGGCTGGTTGAGGTAGAGCTTATCGTGCATCTGCCAAAACTTGTCTTGATCATCGGCACACTCCCCAGCTTCATGGGCAAGCTGCGCGCCCGGGTGAATGGATGTGTTTGGAAGATCGCGATAGACAAATCGAACGTCATTCGGGTACCGTGACGCGAGTTCACGCATAATTGAAAATGCTTGTTTGCTGTACTCGCATTCAAAGTCCCCAAATTCAACAATGACAATTCGCGCGTTTTCACTACCGATGGATGGATCATCATCTTCAGAGACGTTGACGCGAGTGGAAACTGATGGAGACGACGTGCCGGCGAGCGGCGTGACTTGGCTCGCAAACTCCGCCAAGTCAAGATTGCCGGTTCGTATCGCTCGCAAATACCGAGCGAGATACCATAAAAATACAATCGCAACGATCACCGTCACTCCTGCCATCAAAACGAGCAACATTCCCCACCATCGTGTGTACCAATGCCCGGAACGTTTTGGAGGTTGTGATGGCAACGAAACCTCATTCATAGCAATCCCTTCCCGATCAAAATCCCAAACGCAATAGCCGCCATAATCGAAATGCCGATAAACAGCCCGAGCGTAAAGCTCATGCGATGCGGAAGAGTTGTGAATATTTGATTAAAACGCATGCTTGTACTATACAATGAATTGCCGATCAATTCAACATTTGACTCGATCGAAGAAGCCACACAATGAGCGTCACGGAAAGGAGAAGCGAGATGATGAGTTCAATAAACTTGCCTTTTGCGGATTGGACGCTCCACGTGAGGAACTGCGGCAGGAGATGATATCGCCGATCAGACGGCCAGAAGTATTTAATCCCATACTGCGTAAAACTGTCGGCAACAAGATGACTGGCGTAGCCGAGAATGAGTAGGATGGAGGATTCAGGAGGCAGAAACGGTACGCGCGGTTCGAGCCAGCGGACGCCGAAAATTGCAATCGCGCTAAACACCGCCAAGCCAAAGAGTGAGTGCAGCACGCCGCGATGGCCAAAGAGCGTGCTGAAGATAAGCGAAGGGAGGGCGAGCGGTTCGATGGAGAGACGATTGCGCCGCGAGCCAACCGAAACACGGAGATGCTTGGCCATGGATTCTGGTGCATCGAGATCCGGCAGCAACCCGCCCAAAGCGCCGAAGAGCGGCAGTGCCGGGTGCCACGAAAATCCCGCGATCACGAGGGTCGTGATCCACACGGTGTTTGCACCAATCACGGCATGTGTTTTTCCCATCATAGAAATTTTTTCATATTGATTAAGACCCTAAAGATCCAAACCATTCAAGTACCCTTTTCAGATTACTGAATGCTAATGAATAATCTATACCAAGGAGTGAGAGCGCAACTAATACGGCAGAGAAGATTTTGTGACTCCAAACAAATCTAATAATGGCTTTCAGCGATGAGACCAATTTAAATAACCACCACACAGGATGGGTTAGCTTCCAGTAATGCTTCTTTTTCTATCTTCTCATTGGGTGTCATATATGATTATTGGAGTAAATCACCGACAAAAACATCAAGAGCAGTTGCGATTTTTTGCAAAGTCTCTACCGTAGGATTTGGATTCTCGCCAGTCTCTATCTTAACAATAGTATTGAGAGCCAAATCGGCTTCTTTTGAGAGCCGGTCTTGCGACATGCCGCGTTTTTTTCGAAGTTGTCTAATATTTTTACCTAGCGTGCCCATAATACGCTAATATTACTTATTTTAAATAGATTTATCCCCAGAGTTATTGACAAAATATGCGAATATCTTATACTGAATGATAGATACTTCATTTAGAGCAATCTGCTTAATGAGACGTGCGAAGTTCGCACTTCCTTAAGTGGATAGTTACAGCGGATTGCTCCGAGTGAAGTATTTTTTGTTGCAAATATCGTGGACTTTACTCATTCGATCCTTCAGCATATCAACCCACTCTCGATTGCCATTTTCAAAAACCTGAAACACTGCGTAGGCAATATAATCAGCAATCTGTAAACCACCGTGGCTATAGTGAGGATTGTGATGGTATTCTAAACGCACCTTTGCTTCAAGGTTTGGATGTGATTGTATATATTCCAAACGGACACGCTCAACTTCATACTCAAGCTCATTGCGTAGTTTCAATTTGCTGTCCTTTCTGGAAAAAATGACTTCTGTGCTTTCTGCTTGATGGCATAAATCTCTTAGCAACTGACCTGCCATAATACCATACAGCCTCCCTGGGTTTCGTTTGAGTGTTTCAAAGCACTTTAACTTATCAACAACAATAACATTGATCTTCACGCCCTCTAACTCTCTTATGAATGCGTAGAAACGCTCTCGAACTTGGGGATAATCAACTGTTGCATGGAATGCATCAAGCGTATACGATGATGAAAAAATTTTCTGAAGCGTATTGTCGTGCAACAGAGAGCTTCGAAAATCTGTCACTGCCCGCTGCAACATGAGTTGATCATCACATCTTACCGACGCGATAACAAGAAACTTTGTTGCGTGACCAGATGTAACGAGATTTTTTCCTTTTGCCGAGAAAACCTCAGGCTTACCCGACTCATCAAGAAAAATATACCGCTTCGGGATTCGATCCTTTAAAGATTCTTCTTTGGATTTTTGCTTTGATATTTTTATCATACCACTAAAATACACCAATTCAAATGGTTGGTCAATGCTTTAATACACCCGCCTTCTCACAAGCCATCTCGTTCTTTGAAATAGAACAACGTACTGTTCCATCCTGATCATTTCGGAGAACTGGAATTCCTAAACGGGTGAGGCGGGAGAGCACGGACGGATGCGGGTGGCCGTAGCGGTTGTCGGCGCCAACTTGAATCACGGCAATGTCCGGATCCACTTCTTGCAAAAACTCTTGCATTGACGACGTTTTGCTCCCATGGTGCCCAACTTTGAGCACGTCACTCTTCACATCATACATCTCCGCGACAACTTTCTCAACCTCGGCCTCCATATCGCCGGTAAACAGAAACGATGAACCATCAACATTCATCTGAATCACGATGGAGCCGTTGTTCGTGTCTGGAGTGGCAAGATAGGCGGGCGAGGGCGGCGCAAGAATCTTCAGTTGGAGTTCGCGCACCTGCACATCTTGCGGATGATCAATCACGATTTCATGAATGCCTTTCTCATGAACGACGCGTTTCAGTTCATCGTAGGCCGGCAGCGTATGCTCGTCGCGCGTCCAGATGATTTCGCGCACGTCATAGCGCCGCGCGACCTCAACAAGCCCAGTGATATGATCGGCATCAGGATGCGTCGGCACCATCGCTTCAATCGTTCGGTCAAACCACGGCAGCTCGCGGCCAAGTTCCTCCAGCACCGACCGATCCGGCCCGCCGTCGATGAGCACCGTTGTGCCCGACCGCGACTCGATCAAAATACTATCCCCTTGCCCGATATCCAAAAACACCACGTCAACATCGGCCGGCAGAACACGATATGTGTTCACAGCCAGAACCGCGAAAATCACGAGCATTGGAACAGCCTTGAATATCGTCATTGATGTGCTATACTTGAGGCGCTTTTGAATCTTTTTTGTATCGTTATGGTACCCAATACTCTCCACCGTTTTCTCGTTGACCAGGAACGAAAGTATCCAGAGGCAACGGGCGAACTTTCAGAGCTGATCCAAGATATCGCGCTGGCCGGCAAGCTCATTGCTAAAGAAGTGAGCAAAGCGGGCATCGGCGATATTTTAGGTTCAGCGGAAAAAATAAATGTGCAAGGCGAGGACGTACAAAAACTGGATGTGTTTTCGAATGTTGTGTTTATTGCCGCGCTCGAACACGGTGGGCATTTGTCGGCCATGGCCTCGGAAGAAAACGAAGAGTTGATTTCGATTCCGGATACGTATCCGAAAGGAAAATACATTGTTGCGTTTGATCCGCTTGATGGGTCGAAAAACATTGATGTGAGTGTGAGTGTCGGCTCTATTTTTTCTATTCGCAAGCGTCGGGAGGGAAGCACGGATCCGAAATCGGATTTTCTGCGGCCGGGCACCGAGCAAGTGGCGGCCGGCTACATCGTGTACGGATCCAACACCATGCTCGTATATACGACTGGCCAAGGCGTGCACGGATTTACTCTTGACCCGTCAATCGGCGAGTACATCTTGTCGCATCCGGACATGACGTTCCCTGAAACGTGCACCTACTACAGTGTGAATCACTCGCGCTACACGCAATGGGATTCCGGGACTCGCACGTTCGTTGACTGGTTGCGCGATGAAAGCGGTGCAAGCTCCGTGCAAGTCAACGCGCTCATGGCGGATCTCCATCGCAACATCTTAAAAGGCGGCGTGCATTTGTACCCAAGCACAACTGAGAAACCCAAAGGCAAGTTGCGCGTGTTGTACGAGCTGCATCCTCTTGCCATGGTGGTGGAACAAGCCGGCGGCATGGCGGTGTCGGGCACAACGCGCATGCTCGACGTTGCTCCACACGAATTGCATGAACGCGCACCCATCGTGATGGGCAACAAAAATATTGTCGAGAAGTATCTTTCATGTATTTCATAAGCAATTCTTTCATTCTGTCATCCAGAACACGAGTGAAGGATCTCTCGAGAGATCCTTCGGCTTCGCCTCAGGATGACAAGAGTAATGCCTTAGGATGAAAAAGTGAAGCTCAGAATGACAAGGATACAGAACTGTACGGGATTCGGGACAACGTCGTGGCGAAGAGGAGAATCATGTGCAGCACGGCATACACGAGAGTTGCTGGGAGCCAATGCGGGAGCAGAATCACAATAACACCAAGCGCCATTGCAAGAGGAACAAGTGGCAGGATGAGGACATTGGCAAGAGGCGCGACGAACGACATGCGATGAAACGTCAAAATCATAATCGGCAGCGTTGCAATCGTTGCCGCAAGGGTGGCGACACATGAGTCGCGAATCATAAAGTGATTCGGAACCCATTGCACGAATCGTTCGATGCGAGAGGAAAGCGTAAAGAGACCGAGTGTGGCCAAAAACGAAAGTTGAAACCCTGCGTCATACAAAAGCACATACGGATTTACGAGAACCATACCGGCACCGACAAGCGATATGACGATCGGGAACACCGACCGACGCCCAACAACTGACGCCGCAACCGCCGCGAGCCCCATCAGGCTTGCACGCACAAGCGACGCATCCATACCGGTCATCACAAGGAAGAGGAGGACGAGCGTGGCTGAAAGCGCTACTCGATGCGGCGGTCGCAGACGCTTGATGCGTGCCATTCGATCCAAAAGCCCAAGAAGAATCGTGACATTGAATCCCGACAAGGCCACAATGTGCGTCGTGCCGGTTCGGTTGAAAAACTCGAGTGTTTCATCGCTCATCGCATGCTGTTCGCCGAGCAGCAATCCGCGGAGCAAACCGGCTTCTGGCTCGGCTAGCGCCTGACTCATCCGCTCGCCCATCCAATCGGACAAGCGGTACAGCCGATGCGTAAAGGAAAGAGGTCTCGACGAAACAACGACGCCGCGCGGAAACGAACAGGTCGCCGCAATGTGATGCCGCTTCAACCACTGATCGTAGCGAAATTCTTCGACCGGTTCGGGTTTTTTGAGTTCACAGGTGAGCTGCACGCGATCTCCAGCCTGAATACTCGGATACAACGGCGCAAACATGAAAAGACGATTGTGAAAAGAAGCGTTGACCCGCTCCACATCAGCAAGAACAATCCGCTGGTGATCGATACGAATGTCTGAGTTTTTCAACACAACTCCTGTAATCATCTCCATCTCGCCCGAAAACGAAATCGCCGGATCATGCACTTCAAACCCAACCACTCTGCCCCATCCGATCACAAGTCCGATAAGCAATGCAAACGATGCGCGAGGGAATCGCAGCATCCCAACTCCCGCAAGACCGCATGCGATCCATATCCCATCTGACCACACAAAACCAAACACCACTCCAACGCCCACCCCAATCGCTGCACTCACAATAAAAATCACCGACATAAAAAGCGCCCACAGGGACGCCCATTTCCACTATGAGTATACCACTCTAGCTCAAGGGGTCAAGGGTCTTGACTCACTGTATAGACCTATGATACCATAATAGCGGAAAAGACTTTCGGCCGTGGTTTATATACCACACATAGCGGAAGGTCTTTTTCCTTATACGGTATTTTTGTGTGGATAAACGGAAATGAGATATTTCCTACCCGTTCGTTTATTTTCTTTGATCTGCACATAGAAAAGTTGACCAGTCTTTGAGCTTCCAACAAAACGATGCAAAATCTCCGAGTGCTTGTTTGGGTTTTCTTTAGAGTAGGGTGCGAGGTGTGATTTTTGAATTAACTCGATCGCACACGGGTAGTACTTCATACGTCGAACTCTATCGCGCCAGTTCTTTTTTTCAAATAGGTGATGCCAGAAGAGATCAAGAAAAATTTTTTCCTTGTTAAAATATGCTGATCGTACATATGGACGACGTTTGCTCTTTTTCTTGAGTTGTCGGTACACACCAATGGCCTTCGCATGAACCTCACGAAAATCAGACCCAGAAAACTGCGATATCTTTGTTCGATAAATTTGGTACATAAAAAGCGCCCACAGGGACGCCCATTTCCACAATAAGTGTACCAACAAATCGGCGACTCGTCAATGGCTCGCTGTAGCTCGCTTGACACTATTTTCGCCAAGTTAACCCAGAGATAGAAAAGACTTTTCGCCGTGGTTTTCGCACCACACGTGGCAAAAAGTCTTTTTCATTTATCTCTCATTGCTCCGTGCGACAACGACGAGTCGTCTATTTTTTTGATGCTTCGAATCAGATGAATCAAACATTTTTTTATGAAGGATTTTGTACCCCGATCCTTTCACCGCTTTCAACGTTTCAGAAACCGCTGTCGGACGCCGCTCGGAGAAAAAGGCTGGCAATCCATAATCCACGACATTGTTAATAAAAAGGAGGCCGTCCTTCTTCAGAAACTCCTTCATGACTAACAGAAAAAGTTTGTAATCAATATAATTAAAGACATGCGAAATCACAACGGAATCAAACGCTATTTTCTTTAAATGCTCTCGTTGACAATAGCGTTGAGTTTCAAGCTTCAGCCGCATGAGGGAGTCGCCTTCGATCTTGTTGAGATCACAAAAGATCGGGTATACCTGTTCCTGATAGCGATTTTTGAGATAGCGCAAGACATGATGATCGTTCTCCCAATAAAAAATAATTACTTCTGGGAACTCTAGCGGCGTAACCAATGGATTGAAAAATGGACCCACTTCGAGAATCACTTTGCCCATCTCCTTTTTATAGCGCCGGAGATACGGCAAAAGCATAATGCTGCCAAGCACCATGCGTTTTCGCGCCGCAATATCGAAATCCTCTCCGTGTGGATTACTCTCTAATGGCCATCCTGGCCAATCATACTTTTGTTGCTCTTCCATTGATGGAGCTTTCTGCATAGTAGTACTCTATACCATGTAATGAAAAACTGCAAATTGAGAGAACCTTCATAGTTCCAGTTCACTTTTCGGTTGAATGCGAAAAAGAATAACCAAAGTAACGAGGCTCACTCCATATGCGACAAGCGTTCCGAGAACAATGCCAACCGCAGGAAAGACAACCATAACGGTCAACGAATACACAACGACGACCAGACTTCCAAGTGACACTTTTTGAAACATGGGGAATAAACTTTCGGGCTGGTAATACCAATGCAACACCATAAGCGAGGATGAAAGCACTGCCGGAAACATGGCAAAAATTCCACCCCATACCGGCCCAAGCGTCTTACCGAGAAAAACGACAACTACGAGAATGCTCCCCACAAACACTGAACGACCAATCAACTGGGAACGCGTATACGTAAGAGGGACGGGTTTTGCGTAACTTCGGCGATGAAGAAGCACGTATCCGAGAATCGCGAGCACGGTGAATCCGCCCAACCCAACCGTGATACTCGACACTCCCACTGCGATCACGGAAAATGCGCACACAAGCCAAATGCTGATGCTCGCTAGAAAACTCAACAGAATGTGCACGCGTTTTGCGTGCACCCATTTCCCTAACACTTCCGCGCTATAAATATAGAGAACAGGAAAAAGTGTAGAGAGCCCGAGCGGAATAAAGGTGAAAGAAATAATCTCCGAAACCGCATCAGGCGAGAGCGTCCAGCCGAGAAAGAAATACCCAATCGCACTTGTCGACGGAAACGCAAGAATAATACCGGAGAGACGATGGCTCACGCGTTCGGCAAGAAGAAGCAGCAGAGCCACAGCCCCTCCACCCACAACAAACGACGTGAGGAGTTGAATGAAAAAAAGGGTATTCACTAATGGTTATTCTACCTCATTGGGCTTCGTATCTTCTTTTTGCCGTGTGTGATCGAAATTCAAAAAAAAGATGACCATCGCCACGCTAAAGTAAGATGTAAGGATCGCTGTTGAGAGACTGGCCAGAAAATCGACCACCGAGTGATCCGGCAGGAAACTGAACGGAAGAGAGGTTAAAAATGCCACGAGAAAAGTAAGCAATCCTAACATAAGAGAATACCCAAAGGCGGTCCACCACCTCCCTGCAATAATGCGTTTACTCTCATCAAGAGCGCCCTTGCCAGCGCGATCTCGCAAAACAACGTTGTAGACTGTAAACATCCAAAACACTCCGTAGATAATCCCGGGGACAATGAGCAAGAGACTTAACCCCACAACAAACAGTCCATAAAGAATAGATGACCCAATGGCAGGCAACCAGCGTGAAAATGCCTTCTTCAAGGCGTCGGAAACGGTCACGTCTTGTCCATCAACGCGTCGAGCGATAGCGTAGGCAACAGCCATCGTTGCGACGATTCCAAGTAACCCATACAAGATTCCAACCGCTTGATAATACCGAGAAGTACTGTCGAGTGAATCGCCGAGCGGAAAAAACGCAAGAATGAGATTGATCGGCACAGAGATAGTCAGCGTGATCCCAAGCACAAGTTGAATATTTTCGGTGAAATATTTCCACGCGGTTGTTAAAATCTCGCCGATGGAAAATTGTTTTGCGTATACCTCTTGTGACATACTGTTCTTTGAAGAATTAGAGTGTGTTGATGATTGCTTGGACGTGCATGCTGGTGGGCTGGAGTGCTTTCAATTCTTCTTTCGTGACCCATTTGTACTCGGTATGTTCCGTGCTTAAGCGAATGTCGCCGCTTACGTATTCACAGAACACTTCGAGCTCAACCGACCACCGCCCATGCGTGTGAAATGCCCACACTGTCAAAGGGTGAAGAACGCGTATAGAGATCCCCGCCTCTTCAGCAGTTTCACGAAGGACTCCATCGAATGGTTGCTCACCAATTTCTAATCCGCCGCCAGGTAAATCCCATGCGCCCGGATCTTCATGATCGTGCAGTGAACGTCGGATCACAAGATACTGGTCCCCCTTTTTCACCAACCCATGAATCCCGCAGCCGAATTTTTTTCCTTGAGCCATGTCTTTTCGAATTGCCAAGCTTATTCCACGGTCACAGACTTGGCCAAGTTACGAGGTTTGTCCACATCGCGTTGCAAGTCCACGGCAACCTCATACGCCAGTAAGTGCAACGGCACAATCGTGAGGAATGGATACAGGGGGTGGAGCGTTTCAGGCACATACAACACGTCGTCAGCATACTCCTCAAGAATCGTATGCCCTTCGGTCGTCACGGCTAAAATCTTGCCGCTTCGCGCGCGAATTTCTTCAATGTTCGAGATATTTTTTTCGTAGTACAAGTCATTGGGCACAATCACGACCGTTGGGAAGTTTTCGTCAATCATGGCGATCGGTCCGTGTTTCATTTCCGCGGTTGGATACGCTTCGGAGTGAAGATACGAAATCTCTTTGAGCTTTAACGCTCCTTCAAGCGCGATCGGGTAATTCGCCCCTCGACCAAGATAGAAAAAGTTTTTGTACGATGCGTAGTGCTTGGCAATCTCCTTCACTCGGTTGGCGTACGCGAGCGCGCGTTCGATTTTCTCCGGTAACACAATGAGTTCATTTGCCAGTTCAATCCCCTCTTGCTGAGACATGGTTCGCAAGCGGCCGAACTGAAATGCGATGAGCAAGAATGCGGTTATCTGGCCGATAAACGCTTTCGTGGACGCTACGCCAATTTCTGGGCCGGAGTGGATATACACACCACCATTGGATTCGCGGGCAATCGTACTTCCGACGACATTAATAATCCCGAGCACGCGCACGCCTTTGCGTTGCGCTTCTCGAAGTGCCGCAAGCGTATCGGCCGTTTCACCGGACTGACTCACAGCAAACACAAGCGTATGCTCATCAAGCACCGGATTGTTGTACCGAAACTCCGACGCAAACTCGACTTCGGTCGGGATGCGCGCATAGTGCTCTAAAAAGTACTCGCCCACGGTGCCCGCATAATACGCCGTGCCACACGCAATAATCACGATGCGGCGCACATCGCGCATTTCATCCTCGGTCAAATTCAAACCGCCGAGTTTTGCCAAGCCTTCACTCGGAATCACACGGCCGCGCATGGCATTGCGCATGGCTTCCGGCTCTTCAAAAATTTCCTTGAGCATGAAGTGTTCGTAGCCTTGCCGTTCGGCCTGCTTAATACTCCACGCGACTTCCGACGCCTCGCGCGTGACGGTTTCATTTCCGATGGTGCGAATCTCATGTGTGCCTGCATGCAACTCCGCAATTTCTCCATCTTCAAGATAGACCACATTTTTGGTATGCGCGACCATAGCTGTCACATCTGACGCCACAAAATTTTCGCCGTCGCCAAGACCGAGCACAATCGGGCTGCCGTTGCGAGCCGTGATCAACATGCCGGGATGATCTTCGTGGAGCACGACAATACCGTACGTTCCGCGCACGAGTTTTAACGCTTCTTGAACGGCGGTTCGCAAATCTCCGGTGTACAAATCGGAGATGAGATTGACGAGCACTTCGGTGTCGGTTTGCGACTGGAATGCGATTCCTTTCTTTTCAAGTTCTTTGCGCAGTTCGCGATAGTTTTCGATAATTCCATTGTGGATAAGCGCCAGCTTGCCCGTGTGATCCACATGAGGATGCGCATTCGCGGTTGAGGGTTTGCCGTGGGTTGCCCAGCGCGTGTGCGCCATGCCGATGGTCGACGCCCATTGTGTGCTCCCAAGCTTCGCCTCAAGCTCGAGTATACGCCCAACGTTTTTCTCCACCGTTAATTTGCCATGTTCAAGAACCGCAATTCCAGCAGAATCGTATCCTCGATACTCCAGCCGTTTTAATCCATCAAGCAAGATGTTTTGCGCCGGCCGTTTGCCAACATAGCCGATAATTCCACACATAAGCTATTCATTAGTGATCGTTCGTTTGCCCCTCTGCCGTAAGTATGCCTCAATAAAGCCATCGAGTCCACCGTTGAGCACTTTTTCAGGATCTTTTTCTTCGTATTTCGTTCGGTGGTCTTTGACGAGTTTATACGGATGCAACACGTAGGATCGAACTTGATTGCCCCATTCTGCCGAGGTATATTCGCCGCGAATCTTCTGTTTTTCCTGCTGGCGCGCTTCTTCGTTCAGTTTATGGAGCTTGGCTTTGAGCATTTTCATGGCAAACTCTTTGTTCTGATGCTGCGAGCGTTCGTTTTGACACCCGACCACAATTCCGGTTGGGATGTGGGTGATGCGAACAGCCGAATCGGTCGTGTTCACGCTTTGCCCTCCATGGCCGCCAGATCTGAACACATCAATTTTCAAATCGTCGTCGTCGATTGCAACATCTTCAAGATCGCCAAGATCCGGCAGCACCTCGACAAGCGCAAACGACGTGTGGCGCATTTTTTCGGCGTCAAACGGCGAGATGCGCACAAGACGATGCACCCCGCTTTCGGATTTCAAATACCCGTACGCGTAACGCCCCTGCACATCCAAGACCGCGCTTTTTAACCCCGCTTCAGCGCCACGCGATTCGCTCATGACGCGCACGATCCAGCCTTTGGATTCTGCGTACCGCGAGAGCATGCGGAACAGCATCTCGGCCCAATCTTGCGCATCTACACCACCCGTACCGGCATGAACAGCCACAAGAGCACCGCGATCATCGTATTGCTCGCCGAGTAACAGGTAAAATTCAAGATGTTCGAATCGCTTGATGAGTTCGGCTGTTTTTTTGCGGAGCTCCTCTGCCATTCCATCGTCATGTTCTTTTTCAAGGAGGGTCGCAAGCTCGCGCGCGTCATTCACATCTTTCTCCATCGCGCGCCACGTTTCAAGTTCGGTGCGCAACCCATCCGCTTCGGCAGAAATCTGGCGAGCGTGATCAGGATTCGCCCAAAACCCCTGATCACTCATTTCAATCTCGCGTTTTTTGAGCTCAGCCGCAAGATGCGGCAAATCCAGAAGCTTCGTGGCTTCTGAAATTCGTTTATGAAGATGATCGAGTTGGTCGTGGAGGTCGGACATAGGTGTAGACCGTCAATCGGCCTTCAGGTTTCTCGGTTTTCGCTGGTTCCCAGCCGGGGATTGGCCAGGCTTCGACAATCACTCGCGCGCCCGGTTTCAGCTCACGTTCGAGCTTTGGCCTCAACCGATCATACACTCTTGCCATTAAAAAAACAAGCACCACGTCAGCACGCGCGAGGTCAGCGGCAAACAGGCTTTTGTAGCGGATTTCGGTGTTTTTCGCGTGCGCGCGCCACCGATTCCACTGGGCGTGGAGATACTGGATGAGGCTAATTTCATAGCCAATACCGTGCGCGCCAAACATCGTATCCGCGGCAATCACCAGACGGCCGTCCCCGCATCCTAAATCAACGACCGTTTCGCCTTTTTGAATATTTGCCGACGCCAACAGACGGCGGATGTCACTCCGTCGCGTGGGGATCCATGGCGCAGCCGAAATCCCAGCATACGCTGTGGTCACAAGCAGAACAAGCGCCAGGATCAGGAGGACACTGCCAATCATTCGTACTCCTCGAGCGTCACGTTCACGAATTTTTCTTCACCGTCGTGGTAGAGTTTGAGTTTCACTGTATCACCCGGGCGGTACTTTGAAATCGCGCGCGAAAGAGGGTAGTCGCGCGTCAATTTTTCGCCATCCATCTCCAAAATGATATCGTTCTCTTCTAACCCGGCTTTATCTGCCGGGCCTCCGGGAATCACGGCAAGCTCTTCAGCGGTTTGTCCGCGAACAAGAAGCGCACCTTGGTCAACGGGCAACGTATTCGTTTTGGCAAGATACTCGGTGATCATCCGATAGCGCACGCCCATCACCGGGCGCTGAATCTTGCCGCTTTCCAATACGCTTTGCACGGCGAGTTTGGCTTCGTTGATTGGAATCGCAAACCCGATGGATTCGCCGTTTCGATCCACAGCAGTGTTAATGCCAATCACTTCTCCGGCAAGATTGATGAGCGGGCCGCCAGAATTGCCCGGGTTAATCGCTGCATCGGTTTGGATGACGTCATACAATGTATCAGATCCTGCTGCGCCACCCGCAATCACCGTGCGTCCAAGTCCAGAGACAACGCCTTTGGTCACGGTATTTTGGTATTCAGAAAGCGTGTTGCCGATCGCGACGACTGTTTGACCGATTTGCAGAGTATCTGAATCGCCAAGAGTGACCACAGGCAAATTTGTGGCTTCAATTTTCAAGATGCCAAGATCGTTGAATGGATCAACATCCACGATTTTCGCTTCATACCGCGTGCCATCGTTGAAGAGAACCGTATACTTGGCCGAACTGTCGTCAACCACATGGCGATTGGTCAAGATGTACCCGTCTTGGCTCACAACAAATCCTGTGCCTGCGCCCACCTCTTGCTCGCCGCCCGGCTCTTGCGGATTGGAGAACGAAAACCCTTCCGGGAGATCAAAAAAACTGTCAAATGGGAACTGCCCCGTTGTTCCGCGCAAGCTTGCAACATCTTTTGAAATGATCACACTCACCACGGACGGTAGGATGCCGTCAACGACATCCACGGTTGCCGAATCCTCCTCAACTGAAAGAACCTTCGACGCGTCAGTTGCGCGTTCAGAATCAAGCCGAGTATCGAAGGATGAGTCCGGGAAGTATTTTGACGCAAGGCCCGAGGCAAATCCGCCAACGACTCCTCCAAAGACCGAGCCAACGAGAAAACTGCCCAAGACGAAAAACATGAGCATGGGATGCTTTTTTGGTCTCGCCGTTTGTGTTTCCATAGATTTTAGATTAATGTTGGTTTTATTATACTGAAAAAAATCTTTCCGTGCAATATTTGTCGCGAACGGGTTACGCGTTTCTCCTTTCTAATACGCAAAAGAATAGCATTTCTTTCACGCTGGATTCTTTGCTTCATCCGCCAACAAAGGCGCTTATCCATAAGAGGGAAAAGATGAACACATCTTTCACGCGGCACCAGAATCGCTCGCCTCCAGCGGGCGAGCGTTCTTTTCCCTCGGCAATTTCGCCTCAGCTCTTCGAGCTTCGGACCAAGCCGAAATTGCCTGCGGGACATGCCGCTTAGAAAGATGTGTTCATCTTTTCCCTCTTCCAAAATGTCCAAAGCTTAGCTTTTGCCACTCCGCCTCCTCAATTTTCACACCCTAGACGAAGGGAAGTGGTTCTCGAAAGTATCCTGGCTGTCGTTCCACCCATTCCCGCGGCATCACCCGCAAAGGATGCTGCGTAGGGATCCCGCAGCGCGAGCGGCCATGGTGTCCCGCACGAGATCCTTCG
>JACPGL010000020.1 GCA_016182525.1 Candidatus Kerfeldbacteria bacterium
ACAGGAAAAAGAACAATGACCCGCGAACCGTCGACGTGGGCACCCTTAAAAAATCCGCGCCTTCCATGGTGTCATTTTCTATCGGTCAACCAGTGTGATCCTTAGGGGTTTTCGGTGTCATAATTATATCGGTTGACACGCCCTCAAGCGACAGATCTTGTCTGACCTTGGCCAAAAATCACCCATTTAGAGCTTGTCAATTCGCGGAGCGCCATGGGTCCGCGCGCATGCAGTTTTTGCGTGCTAATGCCGATCTCCGCGCCCAAGCCAAACTCAAATCCGTCGGTAAATGCCGTGGATGTGTTCACGTACACTGCCGCAGCATCGATGGTTTCAGTGAACTCGCGTGCCCGTTTTTGGTTCCGCGTGATGATCGCTTCGGAGTGGCCCGACGTTTTCTTTTGAATAAATGCCATGGCCTCTTTCGCGTTCTTCACCACCTTCATCGAACATTTCATGCTTAAAAATTCTCTGCCAAAATCAGAGTCCTTCGCTTTTTTCAGGAGTTGGTGAGGATAGATCTTGGACAAGAGAGAGAAGCTCGGCGCATCGGCAAAGATTTCAACGCTGTGCGCTTCAAATCGTGGAGCGAGTTTCTCCAAAAACTTCTTTGCAATCGCCGCATCGACGACAATGGTATCGAGTGCGTTACACACCGACACGCGACGTGTCTTGGCATTTTCTACAACGCGTACGGCAAGAGCCACATCTGCCGATTTCTCCACATACGTATGGCACACTCCTGCTCCGGTTTCAATCACCGGCACGGTCGCATTTTGCCGCACATACTGAATCAAGCGATCGCTTCCGCGCGGAATCAGCAAATCCACATATCGATTCGCCTGCATGAGCGCGTCAGAAAGCGTGCGATCAAACGAGTCAATCATCACCACCGCATCTTTGGGCAATCCGTGGCGCAAGAGCACTTTTCGAATCAAGCGAACAAGGCACGTGTTTGTCTCGTGGGCGTCTTCTCCTCCCTTCAACACCGTTGCGTTTCCGGTTTTCAGCGTGAGGCTCACAATCTCGACCGTCACATTGGGCCGCGCTTCATAAATAATACCGATCACTCCGAGCGGCGTGCGTACGCGCGAGAGATGGAGCCCGTTCGGCAGCGTCCGTTTCTCCAACACCTCATGCACAGGATCGGGTAACTTCACGACGGTGTGAACGCCGTGAATAATCGCCTTCAATCGGTCTTCATGCAAGAGGAGTCGGTCGCGCAACGGATACGCTTCGCCCTGCTTGGCAAGATCGCGCGCATTCGCGGCAAGGATTTCGCGTGCGTGCGTCTGCAGCGCGCCGGCAAGCGAGCGCAACACAGCATTCTTTTTCGCCGTAGAAAGACGAGCCAACACATAAGACGCTTCTTTCGCTCGTTTTAGTTGGTGTTCAAGCTGTGTCATAGTGTCCAAAGCTAAGCTTTTGCCATGTCCAAAGCTTAGCTTTGGACATATTTTTGTGCTAATGTTCGCTACATGCTAAATGGCAAAAGCTTAGCTTTGGCCACGAGAAAGTTCTTGAACGCGCGCGTATGCTCGGCACATTGCTTCTTTCCACATTCGATGCAGTTCGTCGTGAGGCAAATCTTTCAAAGCAGCCTCGGTGGTACCGCCGCGAGACATCACTCGTTGAATCATATCCTGTAAATCCCCTTTTTCGTCCTCCCACAAATGGACAGCGCCAAGTGCCGTCCATCGCACCCACTGCTCAGCTTGCACCCTCGAAAGCCCAAGCGACTCCGCTGCGTCAACCAGCGCTTGAAAGAACGTAAAAAAGTATGCCGGCCCAGATCCCGACACCGCCGTTGCCACATCCAACAAATTCTCATCCGTTACTTCTTCCTCTTTCCCCAATACCGACAACAAATCACGGACAAAGCGTTTTTCCTCCTCGCGAATCCCACTGCCGGCAATCCAGACGCTGAACGCCTGACGAACGACGAGCGGCGTATTCGTCATCACGCGCACAACGCGCACATGGCCAAGCCCGCGCTGCAGATCCTCTAACAACACTCCCGCCATACCCGATACCACAAGCGCCTGTTCATCCACGCGGCCATTCAACGCTTTCAAGAGTTCACCAGCGTCTTGTGGTTTCACCGTAAGGAAAACCACATCCCGTACATCGTCGGGATACTCGCTCTGAATATCAGCAGAAGGAAACTGACGCTGAAGATTCTCCACGCGTTCCGGACGCTTCTCAACAAGCGTCAAGCTATCTTCGCGAATGAATCCGGTATCGGTGAGGGCACGGGCGATGGCTCCGCCTATGGTGCCGGCGCCGAAGATGGTGAGATGACGCATAGTGCGGTAAGAAGAATACAATTGTCAGCATGAATCACTTCCACATTAAATGGCGTCTCGTCTTGATGGAGTGCAAGGCGAAGGGTATCGCTATCAATTGATGCCAGGCCAAGAGCGAGCGTCCCGCCGTCTTCATCGACAACTTCAATGGATTCACCAACGCGGAAATTCCCTTGAATCGAACGAACACCAACCGCGAGCAAGGATTTGCGGCTCCGAACAGCAAGCGCAGCGCCGGCATCAATTTGCACACAGGCACCAGAATGATGGGCCGACATCAGCCACCGCGACCGTCGTGAAAATTCCGTTTCACAGTTCGCTCGTGGCCGACAATACGTGCCAACACGCTCTCCGTCAATAAAGAGCCGGCGCAACACATTCGGCTCATGCGCCGCGGCAATATACGTGTGAATTCCGGCTGCGGTGGCAAGTCGTGCAGCTTGAAGCTTGCTCATCATGCCCCCGCGTCCATGCACAGTTTTCGTTTCGGCTCCGGTCGAAAGTACTTGATTGTCAATCACATCAATCTCTGGAATGTGTTTCGCATCCGGTGACGTGAATGGGTCATCGGTATAGACTCCATTCGTCTTCGTTAAAATCACCAACGCATCAGCGTTAATTGTGATGGCAAGAATCGTGGCAAGCCGATCGTTATCCGTAAACTCGTGCGTATCCGATGGACTCGTCGCATCATTCTCATTCACAATCAGAACCACATTTGCCTGTAGCATCTCGTATACCGTCTCCTGCAACGAGTGGTACCGCTCTCGGTTCACAATATCTTCGCGAGAGATTAACAAAAGAGCGGTATCGACTCCCTTCTCACATGCGGCGTCATGCACTTCAGAGAGCAGCTTCAATTGTCCGTACGATGCTTGCGCCTGTTTGTGGGTCAGACCGCGATGCATCTTGCCGCGACCCACCGCTCCCGACAGTACAAGCACACATTCAATCCCACGAGTCATCAGCAATCCGACTTCCGAAAAAAGGTTCGCCAACGCTTCTCTCTTGAGAGAGTGTTCGGCAAGCACCGCGCTGCTGCTCACTTTAATGACGACGCGTTTCATAGGGTTCGGGGAGTTTGAAAAACCGCCTGCTGGCGGTCTGGTCTTCGTGAATCCAAATCCACCAGCTAGCAAGAAGTGGTTGGAAACGGAATACTGTTTGAGGAGAGAGTTTTCACGCCTCCATCATACCGAAGTATAGACGTGCTGTCAATTGACGGCGCATGATTCGCTCGCTATGATACACCTATGCAGCGATCTCATCTGTTTATAAGCATAGCGGGAGTAGTTTTTGCCCTGATTGGCGGGGTGTTGTGGTGGGTTGGACAACAATTTACAGCTCCAGATGCCAGTGCCGAGGATGAGCTTTTTGTGGTATCGAAAGTTGCAACGGTAGACGAGGTGAAAGCGAAGATTCAAGAGCGCCGACTGTTCCGAACCGAATGGGCATTTGAAAAAGAGCTTGTGAAGCGCGGTGGATACGAAAAGATTGTGCCGGGAGGATATACGGTTTCACGAGCCATGGATGCGCGAACACTGGCCACCACGCTCACGAGTGCTCCGGCGCGTGTGTGGGTGACGATCCCGGAAGGATTTCGCAAAGAGCAGATCGCTGAGCGGTTGGCCGACGCGCTCGGCTGGACAAGCGACGAAGAAACGCAATTCGTTGAAGTGTACACGGCGATGACGTTTGAGAAAGTTGAAGGATATTATTTCCCCGATACGTATCTCTTGCCCGTTGATGAATCCGGATTGGATATTGCCGCGAGAATGCTCGCACGGTTTGAAGAAGCGTTTTTCCCGTATTACGAAAAATTTGCAAATGCAAATATCCGCTATGATACGGCGGTGAAGGTGGCATCGATTGTGCAACGCGAAGCAGCCGGCGCGCACGACATGCCGCTCATTGCCGGGATTTTGTGGAACCGGTTACTCACGGGCATGAAGCTCGAAGTGGATGCAACGGTGCAATATGTTGTTGGGAACAAAGAACGCGGCTGGTGGCCGGTGATTACGAAAGACGATTTGGCGATTGATTCCCCATACAATACCTACCTTCACGAAGGCCTACCGCTGCACGCGATTTCCAATCCTGGATTAGATGCAATCGACGCCGTATTGAATTCCGAAGAGACCGAATGCTTATACTATTTGCATGATGCGGTTCGCGTGATCCACTGCGCGAAGACGTTTGAAGAACACACGCAGAATATCGAGACGTATCTCCGCTGATTAAAACGAGGCCAGTGTCCCCGAGATTCGAGGACACTGGTTCGAGGATCATTCGAGACGGTAAACCGATCTTCCCCTCACGACTACGTGCGCTCGATGTCTTCGGTGGCAAGACGGACGTGTTCGGCGCTCGCCATGACTTCCCGACCGAACTGGTCGAAATACGCGCCCAGAATGGGCTTGAGTCTCTTAGCGGTGATGATCACCTTCTCCTCCGTGGCATCACGAGCTTGTTCGAGAATTCGCGCCCCAGCCTCACCGAGCTCCGGGTGGTCAGCCACCCACTTCTCGACGTTGCGCAGACAGTACATCCCGCTTCTCCTTCCAGAAGTGATGTGATCGAACCTTTCTCTGAAGCCTCTGGGGGCAAGCGTAACGTGTTTCAATAAATGCGTCAAGATCCGCGCACGCGCATGTCAAACCAATTTAGAAATGTCCTACTTCCACCAAAGTAGAAATGTCCTCTTTGGGTTTCTGTAATTTGAGTTTGTTCGTGAGAAATTGTCTTCTCCACGGGTGATCGGCTGGCGGTTTGTAGGTTGGCCGACTGGTCAC
>JACPGL010000021.1 GCA_016182525.1 Candidatus Kerfeldbacteria bacterium
TATCGAAGACGGCGGTATTGTGCATGTCACGTCGAGCGACGCGGAACAAATGAAACGCGCGCTCGAGATGGTTGATCTTGTCACGAAAGATGTTGAAGTTGGTGAGATCTATGACGGCAAGGTCACGCAGATCGTGAAAGGCCGCGATGGCGGAGGCGAGATCGGAGCGCTCGTTGAAGTGTTGCCGGGGAAAGTCGGGATGGTTCATATCTCCGCACTGGAATGGCATCGCGTGGAGAAAGTCACTGATATATTAAATGTTGGGGATGTCGTGAAAGTCAAAGTGATGAGCGTTGATCGAGACAAAGATCGCATTGAACTTTCTCGAAAGGAGTTGCTGCCTCCACCTCCTGGTGGAATACCACCACGAGATATGACTCGCGATGATCGTCCGCGGCGCGGAGGATTCGGAGGCGGTCGCCTCGGGCGACCATTCGGCCGCGGGCCTCGTCCGCTCCCACGCCGCCATGTTGAGTAAGAAAAGTGTTCATTCTTCATTGGTGAGGAGCGTCAGGCTTTGCCTGCGCTCCGAACTCCTCGGAAGGGGGTAGTTCTTGGAGGGGGAAACCCCTTGAAGGGTTTCCTCCTCCAACTCTATGATTGTGGCAATTTCCGGCAATCCGGGATCAGGGAAAAGTACTGTTGCGAAGCGCGTTGCAGACGCGCTTGGATACAAACGGTATGACATTGGAAGTCTCCGACGAGAGATGGCAAAGAAACGCGGGCTGACGCTCGAGGAGTACAACGAGCTTGGCGAGCAGGATCCGCAAACGGATGTTGAAGTCGATGAGTATCAACGGGAGTTAGGCACGAAGGAAGATGACTTCGTGATTGAAGGTCGCACCTCCTTTTACTTCATTCCTCATGCGCTCAAAATCTTCATCGACATTTCTCCAGAAGAAGGCGCGCGCCGCGTCCTGGCCGATCTCTCGAACGGAGCTGATCGCAATGAAGCGGATCTCGAGCATCATACCGTTAAAGAAATCATGGAGCTGAATGCCAAGCGCATGAAGAGCGATGATCACCGGTATCGAAAGTATTACAACAACTTAGATATTTTTGATCGATCGCACTACGATGCATGGATTGATACGACGGCTCTCTCGAAAGACGATGTCTTCACCGCCGTTATGAGAGTGATTCAGGAAAAGGAATCATAAAGATACCGAGGGCGTCGGGCTTTGCCCGCGCCCGAGGCTCCTTATCTCTTATCCACAACCTTATCCACAGAAATCCACCGTTGCAAAAATCGGTGGATTTCTGCGTCAACATATTTTTTTCTGCTGAGTTCAGCGAAAAGGGTTTCGGAGCTTTGACCACGAGCCCCTTTCATGCTATACTATCTACGTAAAATCAAAACAGATAACGAAAACGTTCCTGTTCCTTTACAACCTCTCCCGCCTCTTTGATCCTTCGACAAGCTCAGGATGACATCCTGAGGATAGTTGGGGGCAGCCGCTTCACTGGCAAGACCGGTGGGCGGTCGTTCCCTGCTACTTGTCTCTGGATAAAAAACAAAAATAGAATCCAAAACGGTCACTCTCTCATCAAAGAGAGAGAACCATCATAGTGGCGGAGAACACGTTCAATCCCTCCATCCAGAAAGGGCGTTGAACAGAACACTGGACCTTCACTCTTCGAGATTCTCGGTTGAGCGCCCCAGCACGGTTTGCGGTCGCGGCGACAAGCGACGGCAGACGATGCTGGGTGCGTTCCTGAGCGAGAAGGGAGAAGGCTCAAAAGGGGCGTTAGCCCATTCATTACATTGAATTGGGGCTCAACGCCCCTTCAACATATCCACACACATTCTTCCCTTGATCTTTTCGAAGATCAATGAGACAATAGAAATGATCATGTGGATTTTTTTATTTTTTGTACACATCTATGGATACGAAAACGCTTGCAAAACTTCAAACTCGGCTTGAACACAAAAAGGAGCAGCTCGCCGAGGCAATCGCAAATCGAGGAGAGGCGGATACGGGGCATCGATTGAAAGGAGAGTTCACATCACGCTTCCCATCGCACGGAAACAAAGATGAGGAAAACGCCACAGAGGTTGCGGAGTATCAAGATACGCTCTCGACCGAAGAGTCATTGGAGAGTTCTCTTGAAAAAGTGAACGCGGCGCTCGAACGCATGGAGAAGGGAACGTATGGCGAGTGTCGGAAGTGCGGCAAAGAGATCAGTCGCGAGCGATTGAATGCCTATCCCGAAGCCGATGTCTGCGTTCAGTGTTAACACGGATCGACGATGGCGTGGACGCGCGTCTCTTTTTGTGCTGTTTCTGATTGCTGATCGTGTGACAAAATATATCGCGCAGGCGTCTCTCCCTGAGGATGGTTTTGTTTTTTTTGGAGGCTTCGTTGGCGTGCGCCCGCATCTCAATGAAAAACTTCTTGCGCATATTTCGATTCCTGAGTTTGCGCTGTTGACCGTTGTGAACCTTGTGCTGCTCACCGCTTTTTACGCTCTCATTGTGAGCTGGCGTTCTCGTCGGATGGATCGCACTCTCGCACTTCTTTTCATTATCGGCGGCGGAGTATCAAACATTTTCGATCGCATCGTCTATGGCGCGGTCATCGATTTTATTGTTCTCGGATATACTCCTGTCTTTAACATCGCTGATGTGATGATCGTCATCGGCGTCATTCTTTTAGCGAGGTCATTACAGAAGGAAGAAAAGCGGGTATAACCTTGCGGGTCCCTGCCTGCCGGCAGGCAGGCTGTCAGGCGGGCACCCATCCATCAAGATTGTCCGACTTTTTGTGCAACCGCCCATTTTATCTGTCATCCTGAGGAGCGCAGCGACGAAGGATCTCTCGCGAATGCGAGGCATCTGGCATACGCCAGAGATTCTTCACTCCGCTTCGCTCCGTTCAGAATGACAGTTTGGTATGACTTGCACAAAATGTCGAACAGATTCGATGGAATCCTTCCCGCCTGCCACCCGCTGTGATCTCATCCCCCTTGTCATTCGCGAGCGCGCGAAGCAATCTAACCTATGTTCATCCGTCGAAAAGAGAATTTCCAATGTATACAATGCGGAGCGATAGTGAAAGGAACTGGGTATACAAATCACTGTCCCGAATGTTTATATTCGAGACACGTTGATATTCATCCCGGCGATCGGCAAGAGACGTGTGGTGGACTTATGAGACCCATAGCTCTTGAACTCAAGCATGGAGAATATACGCTCATCCATCTCTGTGAAACGTGTGGAGCCAAACGGAAGAACAAAGTTGCTTCGAATGACAATCAAGAAGTATTGCGCCGCGTGGCTCGTGAACATTATGAGGTATGAGGAGGGAGAAACGACAGCGCTTCTGCGCAGTGCTCGCGCGTGATCGCATGACTGCCGGCAAGATCAGCAATCGTGCGCGCAACTTTTAAGAGCGAGAACATCCGCCGAGCCGTGAGCTTGAGCTGTTCGGCATTTTCGGCAAAAAATGCTTCGTCTTCGGTGGAGAGCGCGCAGTATGTACGCATCTCGCGGTGAGAGATGTGTTTATTCAGCGTGTAGGATTCGTTTCGAAATCGTTTCCGCTGCCGTTCACGGGCATGTTTCACCCGAGCGCGAATCGCCGCTGACGGTTCGCCATCACCCACGGCCGAAAGTTCAGTCGCGCGAATGCGCGGCACGTGCACAATCATGTCAATGCGGTCGATGAGCGGCCCGGACAGCCGCTGTTCGTAGCGCTCGATCACTTGCTCTGAACAGCGACACTCGCGCGTCTCGTCCATCGCAAATCCGCATGGGCACGGGTTCATCGCGGCCACAAGCAAGAACTGTGCAGGGAACATCGCGGTCCCGACAGCACGAGAAATGCGCACGCACCCTTCTTCTAAAGGTTCGCGAAGCTGGTTCAGTGCGTGTGGAGAAAACTCCAACAGCTCATCCAAGAATAAAATTCCGTGATGGGCAAGAGAAATTTCGCCCGGCAAAATTTGACTCCCGCCGCCGATAAGCGCAACAGCTGATGAGGAGTGGTGCGGCGAACGGAATGGCGGCGTGCGCGACAGGCCTTCTTCGGTCCGAAGCAACCCGGCAATGCTGTGGATCTGACCGGTCTCCAGCATTTCTTCATTGGTGAGTGGAGGGAGCAGAGACGGCATGGTGCGTGCAAGAAGCGTTTTACCCGAACCGGGCGAACCGATCATCGCCAGGTTGTGTCCGCCGGCAGCGGCAATTTCGCATGCGCGTTTGGCGTGCTGCTGGCCGTGAATATCTTTCATGTCAAATGTCGTCCGGGCAGAAAGGGTTGAGGGAGCGGGTGGCACTGCGGGAGGTGGCATTCTTTCGGCAAGAACGTCACACGTTTCACGGAGGGTATGCACAGGGACAAACGTCATCTCTTGCACCATTGACACCTCGTGAATGTTCCCTGCAGGCAAAAAGCATCGCGTGAATCCTTGACGCTGGGCATAAATAACAAGAGGGAGCGCGCCGGCAACAGCTCGGAGCGTTCCATCCAGACCCACTTCGCCAAAAAAGAAATCGCGCGTCGAAGCGTTCACAATTTCGCCTGCGGCTTGCAGAATGGCGAGTGCAACCGGCAAATCAAAGTACGACCCTTCTTTGCGCGCCGAAGCCGGAGCAAGATTCACCGTCACTCGCGTTCGCGGAAACGAAAAACCAGACCGCTTCAAGCCCGATCGGACGCGATCTTTTGCCTCGCGCACTGCCGTGCCGGGCAGCCCGACAATGATAAAATTAGGCAGCCCCGCGGCAATATCCGCCTCAACCACGACGGTTTCAAACTGAAGGCCAAGGAATGTCGCAGTGTGAACAAACATAACGTCCTCACAACATGATGAGGACGCCCATTCATATGTATAGCACGTTTTTCCTACTCTTGCAAGAGAAAGTGGATCTCGGCGCTTTTTGACCCTCTAGAGCTCCGAGCTCTACGTTGGGATGCAAATTCCTCTGTCGGCTCCAAAAACCCCTTTCTCGCTCCGAGCCAGAAAGGGTCTTCTCGCTCCGAGCCAGCATTGCACCTCGCATATTTTTATGCGATAATACATAACGTTAATGTATTTCTCAATGGATCAAGAACAACGAATTCGATTGATTCGGTTGTTGCGCGGCGTCGTCCGCGGACGCTGGATTATTATTTTGGGCGCAAGCGGCGTTGGCATCATTCAAAAATTTGTGGGAGCGTCATCGGTGAATCTCACGTCCAACACGATGACCTTCATCATTGTTCTTGCCCTGAGTTTCAATCTCACATACTTTCTGCTCCTGCGCAAGAACACTCTTTCTGAAGGTACGCTTCGCCTCATTAAATACGCTCAAGTTCCTGTTGATCAAATCATCTTTACAGCGGTCGTCTACTACACCGGCGGGATCGAAAGTCTCTCCTTTGTGTTTTATATCTTGCCCATTCTTGTCGCGACGGTGATCTTTCGCCCAGTGTCCATCCTTTTATACTCCATTTTTGGCGTGCTGTTGTATATTGGACTCATTTTCCTTGAATGGTTTGCCGTTTTTGAACATCGTCCGAGATATTTTTTTGACACAGGGTTTTACCACAACGCCGGCGTGACATTTAACAATAGTCTGGTCGTCGTCGCAACGATTTTGCTTGCGGGCGCATTTGCCATGTTCATTGCGCGCGTGTTGTATGATCGGGAGGATGAGCTTGTCGCCGAGCGAGACAAAACCGCAACAACGATCCGGAATTTAACCGATGGATTGATCATGGCTGACACTCAAGATCGCGTGGTGCTCATGAACCCGCGCGCTGAAGAGCTCTTGAGTATTACCGAGCAAGAATGGAAAGGGAAAAATATCTTCAAGCCCAAAAAAGGAGTTGCCAAGACAAACATCCAATCGGTTTATTGGTTGTCGAATGACGGGAAAAACGTTTCGCTCGAGGAAGTGAAACTGCCGACGTCGGAGAACGTGGTCCTCGAAGTGATTACCATCCCAGTGTTTAACGCGCGGCGCGTGCGCGAGGGGACGATCAAGGTGCTCCACGACATCACGCGTGAAAAAATGATTGATCGCATGAAGTCGGAATTTATTTCAATCGCCGCGCACCAGCTCCGCACCCCGCTTTCGGCGGTGAAATGGGCGGTGAAACTCATTCTCGACGGTGATACGGGCAAGATCACTCCTGAGCAGCAAGAACTCTTGCAGAAAGGATACGAAAGCAACGAGCGCATGATCAGCTTGGTCAATGATCTTCTTGATGTGACACGCATTGAAGAGGGCCGGTTCCAATATAAATTCAGCGTGATGAAATTTGAAGATTTGATAAAAAGCGTGGTGCAGGAGTTTAAGGGAAAGATGGAAGAGGGGAACGTGTCTTTTGCACTCCATCTCCCGACCGATGAACTCCCTCCAGTCAATATCGATCCAGAGCGTATGCGTCTTGTCTTACAAAACATTATTGAGAATGCGTTTCACTACACGTTGAAAGGCGGATCGGTGGAACTCAAGGCCGAATACGATGATGCCTCACAAAAGATTCTCGTGACGGTGAAGGATTCCGGAGTTGGCATTCCCCCCGATCAACAAGATAAAATTTTTACCAAGTTTTTTCGCGCGCATAATGTTGTTCGCATGGGGTCAGACGGCACCGGGCTTGGGCTCTATATTGTGCGGAACATTGTGAAGAAGCATGGCGGGGATGTGTGGTTTGAAAGTCAAGAAGGCAAAGGAACAACATTCTTTTTCACGATTCCGATTGAAGAAAAGTTCCGCCCTGAAAAGACCACCGAGTTTGAAGGGTTTATGGAGACGATCTAGCGCCTACTTATCCACATGTGGGGATTCCTGCCTACCGGCAGGCAGGCACTCCCCACATAGAGTTGATAGATGCGTGAAAATGTGATATAATAGACTTTAGCATTAATCACACGACAAATGGATCAAGGGCAAAAACGAAAAATTCTCCTTGTCGAGGACGACAAATTCCTTGCCGAACTGTGCATGACCAAGATGGAAAAGGAGAATTTTACTGTTGTTTTGGCAATGGACGGGGAAGAAGGGCTGCAGAAGATTGACGCCGAAAAACCCGATCTCATTTTGCTTGATATCATGTTGCCGGGGATTGACGGGTTTGAAGTTTTGGATCGCGTGCGCAAGCATTCGGATCCGAAAATTGCAAAAACGCCGATTGTGCTGCTTTCGAACCTTGGGCAGGATTCGAGCGTTGAACGCGGATTAGCGCTTGGTGCTGATGACTACTTGATCAAAGCCAATTTCACAACGGATGAAATTGTGAAGAAGATTGTTGAGGTGTTGGAGAAACGCGCCAAGGCATAAAATATTTTTTGAGAAACAAATTCGGTAGTCCGAGGCTACCGAATTTTGTTTATCGAGGAACGTCGGGCTTTGCACGCGTTCCGAGCTCCATGGAAAGGGGAGGCATCGGAAGGGGAAAACCCCTTTAGGGTTTTCCCCTCCGAATCTTCTAGTACAAGTAGTTCAAGGGATTCACCTTGACTCCTCCGCTCATCACTTCAAAGTGAACGTGGTATCCTGTTGTTCGTCCGGTCAACCCAATCGTGGCAATCGTTTCACCACGCGACACGCGCTGCCCAACCTTCACGAACTGTTGATCATTGTGTGAGTAGAGAGTTTGAATTCCGTTACCGTGGTTAATCACGATATGGTGTCCGTATCCATACTTTATCCATGAAACATTCGTGACCACGCCATCATCAGCAGCATAGACAGGCGCTCCTTTTGGTGAGCCAATATCCACCGCCTTATGTCCGTATCGGTACCGTTGATTCAGACGCGTCCCGGTCGTTGGCCATCGCAGTTTTGTGGATGCTCCAGCGCCACCGCTCGCTGGTTTTTCGCCACCACCGCCGAAGAATTCGGCGAGGCGCGATCGCGGAGTCGGTTTCGGAGGAGCGGGCGGTTCCTTCGCAACGCCTGGAATGATCAGAATATCACCTTCGTTAATCGCATCTTCAGCAACAAGATTGTTGAACGCAATAAGTGTCTCCACATCAGTTTTGTACTTCTTTGCAATCGCCGAAAGTGATTCTCCTGCATTGACGCGGTGCGTCGCGGAGTCGCCGAATTTTTCCGTGACTGGCAAGATGGTTAACTTCTGTCCGGGTTTGATGAGCTCGTCTTCACGAATCTGGTTTTCCCCTAAGATCGTCGCCACACTCACCTTGTATTGGTTGGCAATTTGACTGATCGTTTCGCCTGCTTGAACAATATGGTATGTCACTTCGGAATTCGGGCGGTCGCCAATCGTCGTGGAAGCGATATCCGGTTTCACAATTGCGCCTTCCTGGGTGATGGTGGCGTCATCCGATTCACTTGGCTGAATGTTGGCAGTAAATTGCTCTTCACTCGTCAGGTTTCCTTCGGTTGCAAGAATATCGATTCCGGAAATTGTTGAATTATCGCCACTGACCTCAATAATTTCCGTATCAATTTCTTTCGGGACAAGCGCCTGAATGCGACTGTGTTTCCCAACTTCGTCAGGTCGAATCTCACGCGCGCTCACGTTTTCAGTAATGACGAGCAATGCAATAATCAGCAGTAAGCTGTGGAGAGCATATCGCGTTGAGAACAAAAAGAGCACTTTATTTTTTGCAGGAAGCAAAAAGGTACTGATCTGTTTCTTCGTCAGAATGTATAGTTTGTAGAGTCGGAAAAAGATGAGTTGGTAGAAAAATTTGAAGATACCAAAAATCGGCCGCAAGAGTACGGCCTGCACAGTGCGACCAATTCCGCGGACAATCCACGCAATTGTGTCAATGCATTTTCGGAAAAGGACTATGCCCGCGAGTTTGAGACGTGTATTCATATGATGCGACAGCGCTCGCGATCAAGGTCATGAAAAAGTGAACGCAATCGCCCTCGACACTACCATACGAGAGTACATTCGTCAATCCTCGCGTCAGCTTTTCGCCAATTCTATTGATTTTTCGTGAGAAAAATGGTACGCTCTTGAAACCTAGAAGCGACGTTCATGACATGGTACGATCACGAAAAAATTGAAAAGAAGTGGCAAGAGGAGTGGGAGCGCAAGAGCGTTTTTCGGACACGAGAAAAGCCGAAGCGTCCCTTCTATTGTTTGGATATGTTCCCGTATCCGTCGGCTGCGGGCTTGCATGTTGGTCACCCTGAAGGGTACACCGCAACCGACATTGTTTCGCGTTTTCAGCGGATGAAAGGGCGCGATGTGCTGCACCCCATGGGTTGGGATTCGTTTGGATTGCCTGCGGAAAACTACGCCATCAAAACCGGCATTCATCCCAAAGTGTCGACAGCCAAGAGTATTGAGACGTTTCGTCGACAGATCAAGAGTTTAGGCTTTTCGTATGATTGGGAGCGAGAGATCAATACCGCGAGTCCGGAATACATGAAGTGGACGCAGTGGTTTTTTTTGGTGATGCTCAAGCGCGGGCTGGCGTATCGCAAAAAAGCATCGGTCAACTGGTGTGAATCCTGCCAGACCGTGCTTGCGAATGAACAAGTGGTGAATGGAAAGTGCGAGCGCTCCGGTGATGAGGTAGTGCAGAAAGAATTAGAGCAGTGGTTTTTTCGCGTCACCGCGTATGCCGAAGAGTTGCTCAATGATCTTGACGGCCTCGACTACCCCGAACGTTTAAAGATGTTACAGCGCAACTGGATCGGCAAGAGCGATGGCGCGCTTCTCCATTTTCCAGTGCTGGATTCCAATGACGTTATCGATGTCTTCACGACGCGCGTCGACACGCTTTTTGGGGCAACTTTTCTCGTGCTTGCTCCAGAACATCCGCTTATTCAGCGCTTGGTAACTCCTGACCAACAAGAGGATGTAAGGGTATATATTCAGAAAACCAAGGGTGTCACAGCGATCGAGCGAACGAATCTCACGCGCGAGAAAACTGGCGTCTTTACCGGCGCCCATGTCACGAATCCCGCAAATGGAGAACAGCTTCCGGTGTGGATTGCTGATTTTGTACTTGCAGACTATGGAACAGGTGCGGTTTTTGCCGATGCGCACGACGAACGCGATTTTGAATTTGCGAAGCAATTCGATATCCCGCTCAAACCAACGCTGCGGCCGATTGACGGGAGCGACGACTCTGCCATTCGCAATCTTGAGATGTGTTATTCAGGAGATGGTATCCTCTACAATTCCGGCGAGTTCGATGGTATGACCTCTGAAGAGGCTCGAAAAGCGGAGCCCCGAAGGGGCGAAGCAATCTATCGTTTCTCCAACAAACAAGAGATTGCTTCGTCGCTACGCTCCTCGCAATGACCAAAAAAGTGAGTTTTTCTACAGTCTCAAAGATGGCAGGAGAGGCACAGGTGACGTACAAGATCCGTGATTGGTTGATTTCGCGCCAGCGGTATTGGGGCGCGCCGATCCCCATTGTCTATTGCACAAAATGTGGAACGGTTCCGGTGCCGGAAAGTCAGCTCCCTGTGCTGTTACCCGACGACGTGGATTTCAAACCAACCGGCCGCTCTCCGCTCCTCGACTCCAAAGAATTTATGAACATCGCATGCCCGACCTGCGGCGGGTCGGCAACACGTGAAACCGATACCATGGATGGGTTTGTGGATAACTCATGGTATTTTTTTCGGTATCTTTCTCCGCGCGACACCACGCAAGCGTTTGACCCGGCCGAATCCAAAACATGGATGCCGGTTGATCTCTATATTGGCGGCATCGAACACGCCGTCGGTCATCTCATCTATTCACGCTTCTTTACTAAAGTTTTGCGCGATGAAAAAATCATTGACTTCGGCGAGCCGTTTCTGAAAATCAAAAATCAAGGCATCATTTTGGCGGAAGATAATCGCAAGATGTCGAAGTCGCTCGGCAACGTGATCAATCCTGATGACGTTGTTGCCGAGTATGGAGCCGATACGGTTCGGATGTACGAAATGTTCATGGGTCCGTTTGAAGACGCAAAGCCCTGGGATACCAAAGGCATTGTGGGCGTGCGGCGGTTCTTGCAAAAAGTGTATGACGTGGGAACCACAATGGTCGGGGAGAAGGCATCGAGCCAGGATCTTGTCCGTTCGCTCCACAAAACCGTGAAAAAGGTCACGGAGGATATTGAATCTTTGCATTTTAACACGGCCGTAAGCGCCATGATGATTTTTGTGAATGATGTGCAGGAGGAAAAAGCGATTGCGAAAAGCGACTGGGAAATGTTTTTGAAAGTGCTGTCGCCGTTTGCGCCGCATCTTGCCGAAGAGTTGTGGGAGAAGCTTGGGAATACACCGTTCGTGTGCCAACAATCGTGGCCAGCTTTTAACGCGAAGATAGTGAAGGACGAAACTGTTGAAATCGTCGTGCAAGTGAACGGCAAAGTCCGCGGCAAAATGACCGTTGCGGTTGACGCCTCAAAAGACGATGTGCTCGCCACTGCCCGCGAACTTGAGAATGTGGCGAAGTATCTCAAAGGTCGGTCTCTCAAGAAAGAAATTCTCGTCCCAAACCGATTAGTCAACTTTGTTGTCAAGGAGTAACGCTACATACGTCCTGGCCCCAGCGGAGCCCAATGGAGGGAAAAGCTGAACACATCTTTCACGCGTCACCAGAATCGTCCGCCTCCTGCGGGCGGACGTTCTTCTCCCTCGGCGGTTCTGCCTCGGCCCGTAACCGGGCCTCGGACCAAGCCAGAACCGCCTGCGGGACGTGCCGCTTAGAAAGATATATTCATCTTTTCCCTCTGGGCCCCCTGCCTTAAAGTTACGATCACGGCGGGTGGCAGCGACATCACCCACAAAGGATGCTGCGTAGGGATCCCGCAGCGCGAGCGGCCACGGTGTCCCGCACTGAGATCCTTCGACAATGGTTCGACA
>JACPGL010000024.1 GCA_016182525.1 Candidatus Kerfeldbacteria bacterium
GCGAATGCGGCGGAAGGAAGGTGTACGGCTCCATCGTCACGGTTGTGAGGATCTCCCGACCCTCCTCATCCGGTGGCACCTCGGTCACAATGCATACGATCCCATCTCGAAGCTCTTCCAGCATACGACACCTCCAATCCTCGCGATCCTTTTGGAGACTACCGAATTCAGCCACGATTGTCAATCCAAAGACGATCGCGCGTCAGCCCAAAAAGTAGGCATTGCGAACCTCTTTGTGGTTTGGAACCGTTTGTTCCACAAGACGCCAAAAGGCGGGACCGTGGTTGAGCTCGCGAAGATGACAGAGTTCGTGCACAATGATGTAGTCGGCGGCGTGTGGCGGGAGGAATAGAATTTTGTAGTTGAAACTTAAGGTGCGCTTGCTGGAGCAACTTCCCCAACGCGTTTTTTGATTGCGCACGCGAACGCCGTTGAAGCGAACATTGTAGAATCGGTTCCAGTGGTTGATGCGTTCAGTGACGAAGTGTTGCGCGCAATGTTTATAATCGGCGAACCGAACGCGATCGCCTTGCCATTCGTGTGCGCCAAAATGTTTGAATGCTTGAAGTTTCGTGAGCACCCAGTCCGCTTTACGCGCGATAAATTGCTCAACTATAAGTTCGCTACACCCGTTCGGCCGCGTCACGACAAAACTTCCGTCGCAATACACATTCAGCCGCATGCGCTTAGCGCGGCGGCTTGTTTTGAGTGTGTATTCAATGTGTGTGTTTTGGAGTTGGATGTTTCGAGTCATCGGTTCGTGTGAACCAAAAGGCAAACCACAGGGACACGTGCTGGATAGTATATCGTCCGCTCGGGGCGCGGTCAAGCTCTGCGTAGGAATGGTGGAGAAAATTGAAAGCGTCACCCCGTAGACCTGGCCACGGGGTGACGCGAGAGAGAGGTCGCTCGTCGGGCGACGTTAGGGCACCTACGCCGGACTGTGCCGGCGACGCCAGTCAGCGATCCAGCTCCTCCATTGCTGGAGGTGCGAACGTACCCAGTACGCTCCCCTCGGCCACCATCGGAACTCGAGCGCAAGTGCGGTCGAGGATGCGATGACGAGCACAGCTGCAAGAGGGCCGGCCAGCCGCATCCCCCATGCGAACAGTCCCGTTGTGAGGCAGAAGGAGGAGCTGCACGCGAGCGGCATGATGAACTTAGCTACGGAGAACGGGTACCCTCGGAAAGGGTAGAGAATCCAAATGCCGCCCACGAAGAGCAAGATCACACCGAGGCCTCCAAGAAGGAAATGAGTCCCCATGCCGACCACCGGAGCGATCAGTGCGACGTCGGAGAGGTGTGCGAGAAAGTGACTCGCCACTCCGACCATCGCCGCGCCGCTTGCAGCTGCCACGAAGTGCAGGTGCATCTCATACCACAGCCGCCTGCGCTTGACGTAGATCGAGACCGCCAGCGCGACTGGGGTGCAGCCGAAGACGTACGCCCCGATCTCTTGCGGGAGCCCGAGGAGAAGCCAGAAGAAGTAGGTCGACGCCCACACCCACAGGGCGAGGAACGTGTTCCACGCCACGAGTTCCGAAAAGAGTCGTGCAAACATCGAGACGCCCTCCTTCTGCCCGCGCGGGGCAATACCTCGTGGCCCATCCCACGATTGCCCTCATCCTAAGGTGGACTACTTTGTCAAGACAGTTTTTGATCCATTTTCATGAACAAGATTTCGACCTTTCTCGTTCATGGATCAGGATGAGATTTGGTACGTTTTGGACGTATCAGATGTCAGCCTGACCCACGAACGCTTCTCTCATCGCATTGTGATGCGTTGTTTTTTTGTGAGTGTGTCTCTTTTTTCTTTTTTCAACCCAGATAGACTTCTTCTGGTGTTCTGTCCTTCAAACCCTGGTGCCGACGTTTGGTATTGTAGAACGAGAAGTACCGGCTGAGTCCGTCATACGTCTCCGTGATGGTGCGGTACTGTTTGAGATAGATATCTTCATACTTCACACTGCGCCAGAGCCGTTCAATGAAGATGTTGTCGAGACATCGTCCACGGCCATCCATGCTGATCTGAATGTGGTGTGCTTCAAGAGTGTTCACGTATTCATGGGCGGTGTATTGGGATCCCTGATCAGAATTATGGATGTCCGGTATCGCGCGCGCAAGCGCACTCTTCAGGGCTCGGACACAGAATGCACCGTCCATGGTTTCGGATAATTCCCAAGCAAGCACATACCGCGAGTACCAGTCAATGATGGCGGTGAGATAGCAGAATCCATTCGGGAGCGGCACGTACGTCATGTCCGTACTCCACACCTGATTCGGTCGGAGAATCGGCAGATTCCTCAATAAATACGGATAGATCGTGTGTCCGGGGGCAGGAAGAGTCGTGCGGTATTTTGGAAAGAGTGCCTCGATACCCATCTGCCGCATGAGTCGTTGAACATGGTCACGGCAGAGATGAATCCCATAGTCGTCAACGAGGGCAAGGCACATTTTCCGTGATCCATAAAAAGGATACACCGTGTACAGTTCATCAAGCGCGCGCATGGATGTCGCATCCTCTGGATCTGTTCGCGGCACATAGTAGACGGTGGAACGAGAGATGCCGAGAAGCGCTGCTTGCCGAACAACGGGAATGGTTGGATGGACTATGTCAATGAGCGATACTTTCTCGCGCGTGGTTACGGACGTGAAATTTTTTTTAGCCACTCAATTTCCGCTTCACGCTGTCCGATCATCCGTTCGAGCTTGGCGATGGTTTCCTCTTCCTTGCTCTTCCCGTGTGATCCGAAGATGGTATGGGCTTCTTTTTCAAGGAGCGTCTTCCAGTCGCTGATCTGTGACGGGTGAACCTGATGTTCACTTGAGAGTTCAGCAAAGGTTTTGGTTTCTTTCATCGCCGCCAAAGCAATCTTGGCTTTTTGATGGGGGTTCAATATTTTTCGCATATATGACAGTGCTTAAGTTTCCTTACGATACACTATTTTGTTCATGAGAGCACTGTCCGAATTTTCCAGTCCATTATA
>JACPGL010000022.1 GCA_016182525.1 Candidatus Kerfeldbacteria bacterium
GATCCTTTCAGATATCGTTTTCGTAATGTTTCCATATATTGATCTTTTGCCTTCTTGTTCATCATGTTGGAAATGAATGATCATTATTTCCAACACTGTACCACAGAATTTCGGTGTCATTAGTATATCGGAGAACCAGTAGGCTTATGGTGTCATTTTAGCTCGGTGAATGCGTGAGGGTTGACAAAAAGAGAGGGGTGCGGTATCCTAACGCGAGGTGAGTATTTTGGAAGAGTTTTCTAAGTTTTTAGATAAGCTGTTCAAAGTAGTTCACCGCGTCTCCCGCAAATGGGAATTCGACGAAGAAAGGAAGGTGAACTCTTTCAATGGCTTATCAAAATGACGATCAGGGCGGATTCCGCCCGCAGCGGCAGATGTTTGACGTGACTGCGATGAACATCACATGCGCAGAATGTGGAGTAGCAATCACTGAACTCCCGTTCGAACCTCGACAGCGCGAAGATGGAACATACGGCCAGCTCTATTGTTACGACTGTAACAAAAAGCGCCGCAACTCTCGCGGACCACGACGTGACTTCTAGTCAGTCAATCAAAGGCAGCTCCAAACGGAGCTGTTTTTGATTTTATGCCAAGGTGGGGAGAGGCTTTGGCGGAATGCGGTCGCGAGTGTATTCGGAGTAGACGATTCCTTTTTCAATACAGCCCACGGCGTCACGAACATGGTGTATCATCTGTTCGGGCAGAGCGGTGATCGGAAACCAGCGGAGGTCGTCGCATTTTTTTGGTTCGCAAATTTTCGGCACGCCGGTCCACATCTCGGTTATAAAAAAATATTCCGCACGGTCACCAGTCTCATCGGTTGCCGTACGATACATGGTGTGCGCGAGCTCGACGTCGTCCATCGCAAGATCAATCCCGAGTTCCTCTTTCATTTCCCGTATAATACACTGCTTGGGGAGCTCGCCTTTGTCTACGTGTCCCGCCGGAACCGAATACCATCCATCGTAATATCCGCTTCCTTTGCGCCGCATAAGTAAAATCTCGTTTCTCCCGCGACGCAGAATGAGATACGATGCCGGCACAGCTCTATTTCGTTGAGTCATAGCTTTCAAATAGTCGTTTTCGATAAATCCTCGTCAAGGAGTCATCAGTATGGCGAAGAAATGAGAACCTTATGAATAAGCTGTAATCTTTCAAGAATATAGTTCCGTTCGCGGGTAAGGAGCCCGGCGTTTATGCCCGAGGTGCCTCCTTCGTGAATGAGCGGGATGTCGGTGCGCTTGATTCCGCGGATGATCGCATCTTCGCTCCCTGGCTCATAACAGACAAAGGGGTTGTGGTGCCCTTGGTATGCGCTGATGTGATAGTGTCGCAGTCGATCTTCAAAGCGCTCATGGAATGCATCGGCAATCTTCATCGTGGAATCAATGGTATAGAAATGATTCACGTCGCAAATCCATCCGGCCTTGGGTATGGCTTCAAACACGCGCTCCATGTCCTCAACTGTTTGACCAAACGATTTTCGATTGTCGCTGTTTTCAATCGCAAGTTTGTCGCCGAAGCACTCGGCAAGATAGGTAAAGTCGTCTACAATATCAGGATGTACCACAACAGTGTGGGCTTGTACTTTCTCGATCACATGCAGAAGCTTTGGCATCAGAGTTTCGCTTTCTTGACTTGGGTAACGGACGTCCACCGGAGCATGAACTGATCGATATTCAAACGTTCGAATCTGTTCAAATGTCTCTTCATCGATTGTCTCGGTCAAGCGATCCATTTTATTGATTCCAACTTCGATCGCGTCCTTTTGGACTGTCAAGATCGCCTGTACGCGTTCGTGCATAGGCGGACTATCTTCTGTGAATACCCCCGTGGCAAAACCAAGTTTGAATTCTTTCATTGCTTTATCTTTATTGACGGAGAGGGTGGAGCACCTTAAAACATCGACAATTGATGATCAAGCTCGCTTTGTCCTTCCTTTAACCTTATTAAAGAGGCGCTGTACTCATGAAGGGGGAGATACTGAGACGTGAGCCCCCAATACTTCAGTTTACCTTTTTGTTCTTTGAGCTCGATGACGCCAGCGTCTTTTAGTCTCCTAAAGTAATAGCCGGAAATATTTGCCGGCTCCTTATGGAGGTCTTCTGCCACCTGCTTTTGAGTCAGCGGTGATGGGCTTGCGGCAATATGCAAAAGGAGTTGTTTTTGTTCGCGCGTAAGTGACACGGTCTGGGAAATTCTTTCCCAAAGCGCATCACCCAATAGCACCATGGCCTCATCGAGAACAAGAGGACTGCGCACTTGTTCTGAATATTGCGACACAATATCATTCAAGGCGCTCATAATGGATCGAATATCACCTTGATAAATATCATAAAGCCGAAAGACCACTTCATCGCTCACGGGCTTAATATATTTTTGAGCAGTTTCGGATTTTAGAATATTCATGCGTTCATCAAGTGTATGCACAATTTCCTTCTTGCTTAAAGGTTCCAACATCATGGGTGCGGGGTGGAAAATACTTTTGACTCGTTGTTCAGGAGCTATAATTTGACGAAAGAACCCTGAAGGGCCAAGGAATAAAAAGAAGGCGTTTGGTGTTTGTAAAAGATCCCGAATTTCTCCAAAGAACTGAACCACGCGATGCCTTTGATCTTCTTCTCGAAGAACCACATCAAAATTATTGACATGCACAATGATGCCAGAGTACCTGTAACCTCCAATCTCGTTTCGGCGGATAAATTCAAGAAGATCTTGAAAATATCCCTCGAGTTTTGCCATCGGAAGATGATCGGGTTTATCAATGACGGTGTCTCTACTCATCCCTATGCCCGAACCCATGATATTTGCCTCGAAGGATAAATCTTTTTTGTAGGTGATATCAAGAAACGTTCCAAGCTTAGCTAGAAGTTCGTCCTTCACAAGGGTTGAGTCCAGAAGCTCGATCTCTCTTAAGAGAGATCCTATTATCTCGAGAAGGAATGCTTCTTTTGTGAGTAAATTTCGATGTGCCTCAATTTCTTTTCTCGAAGAAAATAACAATTGTTCTTTGTGGTACTTCCATTGAAATTTATGGAAGTTTACCATACTTGTCTTCCCAACGCCCACGTCACCACAAACCGCGAGACAAACGCGGTTTCCACTAAGAAACAAATGATCCAAGAATGTCTGTTCTTTCTCCCTCCCTACAAATGCCTTCTGGATCGGCAAAGACGCTCCCTCTTTAAGGGGAGAGGTATCATAAGGGTTTTCCCGAAGTCCAAAGTGTTGCCAATTCGCGATTCTCATATATATATAGGGATTTTCAAAAAGACTATATATATCATACCACTGAAAACAAAGGATCACAAGAGAATATCTTGTGACCAAACTACTATAATTTTTCTATATACATCAATAACTTCAATATGATCCACATGAACGTATTGGGAACGCCACTTTTACACTCCTGAGCGGTGTCTGTTTGAAAATATCCGAACGGAACTGACTGGGCTCGGCGGGCGGAATTCCCCCCACACCCCCCTTCCGCCCGCCTCGCCTTGAACCGGAGCGGAAAGGACGATTTCAAGTTTTTCTTTGGCGATTTGTAATTTTGGATTCGGCAGCAAATTCTTTCAATTTTTCAAAATTAAAGATATCAATCTTGACACCTAACTTTTTGGCAAGTTGTCGAGCTCTTTTTTCGCCTCCAGTATAACCGAATACTTTCTTTACATTTCTTTCGAATCTCCACTTCTCTAATTTAGGCAATTGCTTTAAAAGCAATACCATACTTTCTTTATCTGGAGGCATAAATCCGATAGACATAAATCTCAAGCATGCAAAAAGATTGCCTGGATGCCCTTTGTATCCAACAGTAGTCAGAACTAGGCGGTGATTTTTTAAATCATTTACAGCCCCAGGTAGCTCTATCAAATACCTTTTGAAATTTCTAGAAAAATAATACTGTAACGGGATTGCAAATCCGTTGATTGTAAAAGCAGAATTTTTCTCTAAATTTTTTAGAACGTTTTCTTCGTGACTTCTATGGATATCTAAAACTAGGTAGTCAGTAATTGATTGAGGATTAGGTACTAATTTTTTCTTTAGTACAATCTCATCTTTTCTCCGAATTTTTCCGTAAATAAATTTGTGATTTTTTCTTAAATTATTTACAAATTTATCTAAGCTACCAATAAGAAGAAGATCATAATCTCTTTGAGGAAGTGGTTTCCTAAATATATCAAAATAGATTGTATTTCTCGCGCCACCTCCAATTAGATAAACTTCCGTTTTTGCAGGTATAGAGATAATAACCTCTTTTAAAATTTCGGCGGTTGCACCCTCCTTTGTAAAAATTCTCGAATTGTGATTTTTAGATATCATGGTTTTTATTTTATTAACTCCTCAATATTAACATCAAGGGCTTTTGCTATTTTTGCCATTATGACAACAGACGGCGTTTTAATAACCCCACTTTCAATTTTTGTAAGTGTAGTATATTTTACGCCGGACTTTTGGGCAAAATCCTCTTGCGAAAGCCCTAATCTTGCTCGGCGTTTCTTTATGTTTTCGCCAATGTTATTTCCAGTTGCCATACTTGCAGTATCTTGATAGTATTAAAGTGATCTGATACACTATCAGTATCATACTATCAGGAATTATGATTTATTTCAATTCCGAAAAGAAAAGCCCGCTTTTGGCCTTCATAAAGTTCGAGCCGACATTTTTAACAGGTTCTTTGGCAGTTTGCCTTTCCGTTCCGGTTCAAGGCGAGGCGGGCGGAAGGGGAGGGATTCGAACCCTCGAACCCTTGCGGGTTACACGCTTTCCAAGCGTGCGCAATAGACCAAACTATGCGACCCTTCCAAACACTCACATAGCATACGGAAAAAGGGCGCGGTGGTCAATACGTGCGAAAGTTGGTAGAATACTAGGAGAGGTCTGGATCCTTCACGTATCGTGCGTATGAAAAATCAAAAGGCCATTTTAGGGGTTTTTGTAGTTATTGCCCTTGGGCTTGGGGCTCTTATGGTCATCTATGTAGTGAAGCGTCCGCTTTTTTTGCGGATGATGGGTTTGAGTCATGAGGGCTCGGTTGCCGGAATTAACTCATCAAATTTTCGTCCAACAAAACCTAACGTCACGAATGCGCCGGTGAACACATCGGTAAACTCATCATCACCTACACTGAATAGTGAGGGAACGACTCCGCTCGAGCGCGGCGTGCCAATCGTTGCGACGATCGATGCTCCGAAGGCTGGAGAATGGACAACCGAAGAGCTCCAAACCCTTGCGCGTACCTATAGTGTAGTGGGTAACCGTCGGGCAAAATTCACGAAAGAGCAAATCACCGTGATGAAAGCTGCGAACTCTGATCTCATCGTTCACCGCTACACGAACATCGCATCCGGCTTCAATGTGGTCAACGACGCCTTTCGCAATGCCCATCCTGAACTGTTGCTCAAAACCGCATCGGGTGAATTGCATCACGGGCTCGTCACGAAAAACAATGAACTCATTTTTGATCCGGGCAACGAGACGTGGCGAAAGATTTTCATTGACGATGCGATAAAAGCCGTAACCGAAGACGGGCACGATGGGATTATGATAGACGAGACGGCGATCGTGAATCGCCTCTTTGAACCGTTCACAGGAATCAACCCTCGCACGAACAAACCGTTTACCTCTGAAGAGTGGCGCGATGAAGTGTACGAATTTTTGGGAGAAGTAAAAGCCGCGCTTGGTTCGGACAAGATAATCATTTTGAACAGCGTTGCCTACGGCGAGGCGTATTTTGATCAAGGCGCCGAGCGATTCTTGAATGTGTCGACGGGATTTTCGGCGGAAGGATTCAAAGGTCCAATCTCATGGGATACAACGCGGTATCCGAGTGAGTCGCAGTGGCTGAAAAATGTGGAGATGGTTACATCAGTGCAAGAAAAAGGCGGCACCATTGTTGCGGTTGCCAAATATGATATGGCGCTTATCACGAGCCAAGAGGATTTGGATGCGCATGCATTATTTACTTGGCTCACGTTTATGCTCGGCAAAGGAGACAAAAGTGCGTATGTGTATAACGAGTACGACAAAAAGGATCCATTTGGCGCGGAGTTGCCGTATCCGTGGTATTGGAATGTGAATTATGGTGCGCCTGTGGGAACCTATACGAAAGATGGCGGCGTGTACCTGCGGGAGTTTGAACGCGCCAAGATTTTGGTGAATCCCGGCACGACGGCGCAAGAGGTGCAACTCGGTGGCACGTACACCACCCTCGATGGCACGAGTGTGACGAGCGTGACCATGCAGCCGCACCGAGGGTTTATTGTGCTGAAACCTTAACAAAGTGCCGTTCCACGGATGAAGCGGTTGATTGAGAGAGGGGACCAGTGGCTCGGAAAGGCGGGAAGCCCTCCAAGCCACTGGATTGCCCTTGGCAGACTGTCAGAACAGGTCAGGTACAACCGCGATGGCAAGAAGCACCGCGGCGGCAGATGCGAGGAGGACGAGAAGTCCCAGAAGGGGATCCCGCTCCCTCGAGATCGGCCGCCGCCATGTCCGGCGGTACGAGGCCCGCACTCCTGGCAGGCCTGAGGGTTCTGTCTGCTCGATCCCCTCCCCATCCTCTGACGGTCTTGAAAACGGCAGAACTGCCATTTTCCACTCCTCGAAAGGAGGAGGCGGGATGCCGTTCCCCACCTCCAAGGACGGCCGCATCTTACCCGAACCATCTCCAAAATGCAAGGGGTGGTTCAGGAAGAGAGAATCGGTACGTTCCGACCCTCGATGGCCAGAGCGTGACAAGCGTCACGAGTGCGCCGCACCAAGGATTCATTGTCTGAAACTTTACTAATTTTTACATCTTTTTATGAAGAGACTTTCTCTCCTCATTCCACTTGTAGCATTGACGCTTCTTGGCGCCGGGTGCTCGAGTGGCGAGACCACGCAAAAAACAAACACAACGACATCCTCAACCACAACAGAGGACGTGATTGCGATAGAGTCGAAAGCTTTTTCCTTCACCCCGAAAACGATCAATGCAAAGGTAGGGGAGAAAGTCATGATTGATGTGACCGCGAATGAAGACCACAACTTTACGATTGATGAGTTGAGCGTGGCCGTGGATACGCCGAGCGGAAAAACCACGCGGGTGGAGTTTACGCCGACCACGGCAGGGACGTTTACGTTTTATTGTAGTCTTCCAGGCCACAAAGCTGCCGGGCAGTTCGGAACGCTGGTCGTGGAATAAAAAAATCTCTACAGATGGATGGAGGAGTAGCCGGCGGCTCCAGACCTCGTCTCGAGGTTGGAGCCGCCGTGTTGGCGTCACTCACCCTCACCTGCGGAGCATGATGGCTCCGAGGATCGCGAGCACGGCTCCTGCCATCAAGAAGTACTTGAGCGGCGGGATCGGCCACTCGCGACGAGCCCCGCGCACTTCGGCTGCGGTCAGCTCGTAGAGCGGGGCTGGCGGGCGACTAGGCTGAGGCGGCACGACCGGATGTGCGACGTCTGCACGACGCAGCCGCTGGCCCTGCCGGGGAGTCCGCTGGCGATCGCTATTCGCCGACCTATTCTCGATTCTCCTGTGGCGCTCTTGCCGAGTCCGCCGACGAATAGCGCGACCTTGCTTTCCCATTTCGAATCCTCCCTACTTCACCGAACGAATCCCAAGTGGTTGGAGTGGCCGGCTGCGAACGGGCGCGGGTCAGTGGGTCGTCAAATAGTACGCCCCATAGATCGCACCGACCAACAAGGCGGCGACGAGAATAGGCAGAAGAACGCCAGCGAGGAAGCCTTTCCGGATCTCTCCGGGCGTGAGCGGTCGATCCCACTCCTGCCCTGAGAGCTCGGTCTCTCCATCCGGTCTCATCTGCTTGTCATGCGGATGGCCATTTTGGCCTGTGCAACTCATGTCGAAAATCCCTCTCTAGACGTTACAGTGCCCCCATCACAAGCGCGGGGAGTGAGTTGCTCCAACTCTAGCGAATCTTGACTAAAAGTGCAAGCCGTCAAATAGTCACTCGCGAGCGCGCGAAGCAATCCATGATAGGATTGCTTCGTCGACCTTCGGTCTCCTCGCGAGTGACGTGCTCTGTGGACAAACTTTGAAAATTCAAGTATAACAAGAGGGGGCAACACATCTATGATGAACTCAAAAAAAGTGATCATTTCAGGAAGCGGTGCGGAGGCGCTCGCGCGCAAGACGGCCGAAGAGGCTGGAGTTCCATTTGGAACAACCACGCTTAAAACCTTTTCCGATGGCGAGACGTATGTACGAATTCATGAGGATGTAAAAGACGCGGAGGTCTTTTGTTTCCAGTCCGGCCAGAACCCAGCGAACACGCATCTTGTTCAGCTCTGCATGCTCATTGACGCGGCCCGTCGGAATGGGGCAAAGCGGGTGATTACGATCACTCCGTTCTACCCCTACCGCCGACAAGACCGACAAGTCGAGATCGGCGAATCCGTTGGCGGTCATGTCGCTGCCAAATGCATTGAGGCGGCAGGAGCCGATGAGGTGGTGATGGTTGACATGCACCATGCTCGCATCCGTGAATTCTTTACCGTGCCAGTTACTGAGCTCACGGCGTTCCCTCTGTTCGCACGGTACATCAAAGAACATGAGGATACACACTTTATGGTCGTACTTGCTCCAGATCTTGGGAGTATCAATTACGCTGAACACTTCATGCGTCTATTACATCTCCCTTTGATCCAAGTAACAAAAAAACGTACGGCACATGATAAGGCGAAAGTTGTGAATCTGGATGGAGACGTGTCAGGAAAAGACGTACTTATCGTCGATGATGAAGTCAACACTGCTGGCACATTTCTTGCGAATATTGATGAACTGCAGAAGAGAGGTGCGAGATCGGTCATTTTGGCTGTTACCCATCCAGTACTCTCCGGCGCAGCGATTGGGCGGTTCGATTCAAGCTTACTCAAGAAAATTCTCATAACAGATTCCATTCCGCTTCCTTCAGAGAAAAAAATCCCTAAAATGGAGGTTCTCTCTGTCGCTCCGGTGATCGCGGACTTCATTCGCACCTATGCCCATCGCTGACCCAGTCCACGAAATAAAATCCCGCCTCTCCATCGTCGAGCTTATCCAAGAATATGTTCACCTGACAAAAGCCGGCGGGAACTGGCGAGCCCTGTGTCTGTTCCATCAGGAAAAGTCGCCGTCATTTATGGTGTCCGAAGAAAAGCAGATGTTCCACTGTTTTGGCTGCGGCGAAGGTGGAGACATCTTTACGTTCATCCAAAAAATAGAAGGAGTCGAATTCCCAGAAGCGCTCCGCATCCTTGCACGTAAGGCAAATGTGCCGCTGCCGCAGTTTAACCCAAAACTTGAGAACACTCGAACTCGTGTACACGCAGTCGTTGAAACAGCAGCAACGTTTTATCAGCGTCTCCTCCAAAAGGATCCGCGCGCCGAATTTGCACGTGCGTATTGTACAGAGCGCCAGATCGATTCACCCACGCTCGATCTGTTCCGCATTGGTTATGCGCCGGATTCATGGGATGCCACATTTGCGCATTTGCGAGAGAACAATTTTAGTGTTCAAGAGATTGTCGACGCCGGCATGCTGGTGAAAAAAGAAAAAGCTGTCGGACACTATGACCGCTTCCGAAATCGGCTCATGATTCCGATTCGAGATGTGCATGGGCGGATCATTGGATTCACCTCCCGCACGCTTGACCCGAATGACAAAAGCGCAAAATATATCAATACGCCCGAAACACTCATCTATCATAAAGGTGCAACGCTTTTTAATCTTGATTTAGCAAAGTCACATATCAAGCAAAGTGGTGCAGCGATTGTTGTTGAAGGCAATATGGATGCGATCGCCCTCACGCAAGCTGGGTTCAAAAACGTGGTTGCTGTTTCTGGTACAGCATTCACTGAACAACAAATCACCTTGCTCAAACGTTTTACGCAAACGCTCTTGCTTGCCTTTGATCATGACGAAGCGGGCTTCACCGCGCTCAAAAGAAGTGTTGACGAAGCGCTTGCAGCAGAGCTAGATCTTTCTGTCGTGGATTACCCAACGGGCAAAGATCCTGATGAGTGCGTGAAAAAAGATCCGAATGGTTTTGCGCATGCCGCAGCGCATACAAAACCTCTTGGCGATTATATTTTCGAGAAAGCGTGCGAAGGCCGTAACCCGAATCACATTCAGGACAAGAAAAAAATCGCCGCTGACTTTTTGTGGTTCCTTGCAAAACTCAAGAACTCGATTGAGCAATCGCATTATCTCAAGCGCTTGGCTGAAACGATCGGCGTGCAAGAAGATGCTTTGCACGAAGCGCTTAAAAAACGAGCACAAAAAGAGAAGCGTCCCTTGGCCGCAAAAGGGTTTCCAGTGCCTGTGCAGAAGAAAAATACGGTTCAGCAGGATCTGGAAAGTGAACTGATGGGTCTCTTGCTCCGATTCCCGGAACATCTCGACACGGCAATAGAGAACTTCAACCCCGACCTCATGCAAGAGCCGTTTATTCGTGAGCTTTACAAATCTTTGATTCTGTATTATACTGAGCACGGATTTTCGCCTGGAATTTCATTTTCAGAACCGCATCTTCATTCCTTTTTACAGCGAAGCTCGGATCGAAGTGAAGATGATTTTGAACATGAAAGCGGCATCCTTCTTCTTGCCTCCGAGCGCGTGCTCGAAAGCGCCGATGAGAATACTGCAAGAAAAGAAATCAAAATTCGGATCCGCAGGCTGAAAACATTCAGCATTCAAAGCAAATTGCACATAATCGAGCAAACAATTCGGGAGCTCGAACGAGGCGGGGGAAATGAGAGCCGCGTGAGTGAACTTTCACGCGAATTCCGCGATTTGACCGACGAGCTTTTGAATTGTGAGTTGATTTAATTCCACAGATGACCTGGACGATTTTCGTATGCCAAAAAATAGACGAAGAAAAGAGAAGGGACGATTGCGCGATAAAACACGGAAAGTGAAAAAGGTGCGAGGGCGAGTTGCCAAAAGAACACGAGCGGCGACTCGCCGCAAAACGGTGCGTGCATCTTTTAAGAGCCGCGCAAAATCCAAAGTGAAGCAGCGGCGCGACATAACGCGTGCACGAAAAGCCACAAGCGCGCGAGAAACGATCCAGCGGCGCCTCCCGCTCCCTGAACGCCAGTCTGCTCCCGTGCCCGAAGAAAAATTTGTGCAGCTTCTCGATCGTGCGCTTGTGCGGGGTTTCATTACCGAAACCGAAGTGTTGTATGCACTTCCCGATCTTGAGGAATATATTGAACGGTACGAGCAGTTTGTCGCCGATTTGGAGAAGCATGGAATCCCTATTGTTGCCGAAGACGACACGACCAAAACAAACGGCGGCGTGCTTTCAAAAATTTTAGGCACAGAAAAAACAGGGGACGATGAAAAAGAACGCAAGCCGCTCGACCTCGGCGATATTTCCAACGATTCGGTGCAGATGTATTTGCGTGAAATCGGCAAAGTTCAGCTCTTGAACTCCGAAGAAGAAGTGCGCCTTGCCAAAGCCAAAGAAAAAGGGGACAAAGAAGCGGCGCGCCGGCTCATCGAAGCCAACTTGCGGCTCGTGGTGAGCATTGCCAAAAAATTCACCGGCCGATCGCTCTCACTTTTGGATCTGATTCAAGAAGGCAACATCGGCTTGTTTCGCGCGGTTGAAAAGTTTGATTATCGTAAAGGATATAAATTTTCAACATACGCAACATGGTGGATTCGTCAGGCCATCACGCGTTCGCTCGCTGATCAATCCCGCACGATTCGAATCCCGGTACATATGGTGGAAACGATCAACAAGTTCCAGCAGATTGAACGCCAGCTTGTGCAAAGTTTAGGCCGCGAACCGTTGCCCGAAGAAATTGCCGCTGAAATGGGCGAAGATGTTGAGAAGATCCATCACATCATGAAAATTTCGCAAGACACCGTTTCGCTCGAAACATCGGTGGGTGAAGACGACGAAGACTCGACGCTCGGCGATTTTATCGAAGACGTCAAAACCATAACGCCCGATCGATCCGCGTCTCTGCAACTCTTGCGCGATCACGTCAAGGGGATCATGGCCGACTTGTCGCCACGCGAACAAAAAATTTTGGAGATGCGGTTCGGCTTAACCGACGGCGTGGCGCATACGCTCGAAGAAGTGGGCCAAGAGTTTGGCGTGACACGCGAACGCATTCGTCAGATCGAAGCCAAGGCGCTCGAGAAAATTCAAGAGCACGAAGGCATGCGCAAGTTGCGGGATTACTGACATGTGGGGAGTGAATCCCCACATGTGGATAACTTATTAATGGGCGTCTTGGCTTGACATTTCGCCCTATGTGATCTAAACTCACCTCCTGGAAGGAGGAGTTTACTCTATGTTTAAAATTTCCCGCAAAACAGACTACGCTGTCGTGTTTTTAACGCTTCTTGCCCAAAATCGTGGGCAAGGATTTGTGTCGCTCACCGAGCTGAGCAACCAATTCAACATCCCGTACCGATTTTTAAGTAAGATTGCGACAAATTTACATCATCTTGGTATCGTTCGGGCAAAAGAGGGCGTGGATGGTGGGTACGAGCTTGCCTGCGACCCGCGCGAGGTCACCTTTGCCGATATCTTGCGCGCAACGGAAGGCGATCTCGAAATGATGCGATGTCTTTCCAAACATGAGTCTTGTTCAATCCGAACCATCTGCCCGTCGCGCGTTGTCTGGGTTGAAATTCAAATGAAAGTGAACGAAATTATTGATGGGTATACTTTGCAAGATATTCTTGATCAACGGCTGCATTCTGGCAAACGATTTACACTTCAGCAAGAACCACGCGATGCTCACAATCTACAACCTTCACGCTAAAATCGAAGGACGCGACATTTTACAAGGAGTGAATCTTGTTGTTCCTCCGGGTGAGATTCATGCGATCATGGGGCCGAACGGTTCGGGCAAAAGTACGCTCGCGCATGTGCTCTTCGGGCATCCGTCGTATCAGGTGACAGACGGGACGATCACATTCAACGGAACCGATGTGCAGAAGATGAAACCAGACGCGCGCGCTCGACTCGGGATGTTTCTTGCATTCCAGCGGCCGGTCGAGGTGCCGGGGATCACGGCTGCGCATCTCTTGCGCGCGGCGTCGCAAGCCAAAGGAGACACGCCAACGAGTTTGAAAGAATTTGAAGATGGACTCGATGCGGCCTTTGACCGTTTGCATCTTGATCGCGCATTTGCAACTCGTTCATTTAACGAGGGGTTTTCAGGCGGCGAGCGAAAAAAGATGGAAGTGTTGGCAGCCGTCACTCTTGCCCCACGCTTGCTTGTGTTAGATGAACTGGATTCTGGCTTGGATATTGACGCGCTGCGTACGGTTGCGGAAGAAGTCAAACGGTTTGTTGAAGAAGATGCATCGCGATCGGTTTTGCTTATCACTCACTACAACCGTATCTTGAAGTATTTGACGCCTGACGTTGTGCACATTTTCCAGAGCGGCGTGATCGAGCGATCAGGCGGCGCGGAGTTGGCTGAACATATTGAGGAACATGGCTATGCCAGTGCGTGATACCACCACTCTTGCCGAGTCAGCGACGCGATACAACTTTCACATGCCGGAAAATTATGCATTCACGGCGGAACCGGGATTGACCGAAAATGTTGTGTGCGAGATGTCGGCGATGAAAGACGAGCCGAAATGGATGCTCGATTTTCGATTGTCGGCACTTCGGATCTATGAACGCAAGCCGATGCAACCATGGGGCGCAGATCTTTCCGATTTAGATTTTGATTCCATCCGTTACTACATTCGTCCGCAAGATCGGCAGGGAAAGACGTGGGAAGATATTCCATCAGAAATTAAGACAACGTTTGACCGTTTGGGGATCCCACAAGCTGAACAAAAGTTTTTGGCAGGAGTCGGAGCGCAGTATGAAAGCGAGGTCGTGTATCACAGTTTGCATGAAAAGCTGCGCGCGCAAGGTGTCGTTTTTTTGGATATGGACGGTGGCGTGCGAGAATATCCCGATCTTGTGCGCGAATACTTTGGCAAGATTATTCCGCCGACTGATAACAAATTTGCAGCGTTGAATAGTGCGGTGTGGAGTGGCGGAAGTTTTGTATACGTACCAAAGGGCGTGCATGTGGACTTGCCGTTGCAGGCGTACTTTCGCATCAATGCACAGAATGTTGGTCAGTTCGAGCGGACACTTATCATTGCTGATGAGGGAAGTTTTGTTCATTACGTGGAAGGGTGTACTGCCGTCTCGTATTCCACGGATGCATTACACAGCGCTGTCGTGGAGATTATGGTTAAGAAAGGTGCGCGCGTGCGATATACAACCGTGCAGAACTGGTCAAAGAACGTGTACAATCTCGTGACCAAGCGCGCGCATGCCTACGAGGAAGCGACCATGGAGTGGGTAGATGGCAACTTGGGGAGCAAAGTCACGATGAAATATCCCTCGGTGTATTTGCTTGGTGAAGGCGCGCGCGGGGAAGTGTTGTCGCTCGCGTTTGCAGGGAACGGGCAACACCAAGATGCGGGCGGCAAGATGGTTCACATCGCGCCACACACGTCATCTTTAATTGTTTCAAAGTCCGTGAGTCAGGATGCGGGGCGCACAAGTTACAGAGGGTTGCTGCGTGTGTTGCCGAAAGCGCATCATGTGAAATCGCATGTGCAGTGTGATGCGTTGCTCTTAGATGAAGCGTCGCGGTCAGACACGTACCCAACCATGAAAATCGAAAACCGAGATTCGTCGGTTGGCCATGAAGCGACCGTTTCAAAAATCGGAGATGAGCAAATGTTTTACTTACAAAGTCGAGGACTCGATGAAACCACAGCCAAGGCGCTTATTGTGAACGGCTTCATTGAGCCGATCGTCAAAGAGATTCCCATGGAGTATGCCACCGAGCTGAACCGGTTAATCCAGATGAATATGGAGGGATCAGTAGGGTAATTTTCACGGGTCCTGTCAGCGGGCACCCTGTCACACCTCGCTCCATGCTCGGGCTTCCGCCCTCCCACTACGCTCGGTGTGACCGCTTTCCCGCTGCCACCCGTCGTGACCTCAACCTTTCGGTCATTGTGAGGTGACGCGACGTGTCATCCTGAGGCCGAAGGCCGAAGGATCTCGCGACCGAAGCAATCTTATGCTCTCAACGTAACCATGTCTTCAGAACAAACTATTGTTGCATCCTTCAATAGAAGTGATTCACTCGCCCCGACTTTTGTAGTGGAAGAGGGCAACACGGTGAATCTCTACCTCATCGGCGGATTCGATGGCGAGACAGAGCAGGATTTACGCCAAGAGATCATTCTTAAAAATGATTCAACGGTGAATGTATTTGGTCTGTTTGTGGTGCGTGAGCACTCGAAGTTTGTGACGCATCTTTCAATCACGCACGAAGGTCGCAATGCCAAGAGCTCCACGATCATGCGCGGCGCGGCGTTTGAACATGGCGTCTTGAATGTCATTGGCACGGTCAACATCCCGCGGTCTGGTCATCTTGCCTCGGCGTTCCTCGATGAGCGCGTACTCCTCATGGGCGAGGATGCGCGTGCCGACGCGGTGCCAAATCTTGAGATCTTGGCGAACGACGTGCAAGCCAAACACGCTGCGGCGATTGGCAAGATTTCCGAGGAAGAAGTTTTTTATCTCATGACGCGCGGTCTCACCAAAACCGAAGCCGAACGTCTTGCGCTTGAAGGTTTCTTTGGCGAATACCTTGCGAAAATTGAGGATCGAGAGGCGCGAGAATATTTCCTCGCGCACGTCGGGTAACTGTGGTATACTCAAGGTCGGATCTTTTACCCCCCTTTGGGATCCGACCTAAAAGGGCCCGAAAAGGTCGGATCTCATATGGAACTTCGAGCTGATTTCCCTATCTTTCGCGATTCAACAGGCGAGCATCCGCTCGTCTATTTGGATAACGCGGCAACCACGCAGAAACCGCAAACCGTCATTAACCGTCTCACCGAATTTTACGCGCACGAAAACGCGAACACGCATCGCGGGCTGTATCCACTCTCGCTTGTGGCAACCGATGCCTATGAGAACGCGCGCGTCGTGCTGCAGAAGTTTATCAACGCTCCTTCGGCTGATGAGGTGATTTTCACGCGCGGCACAACCGAAGGCATCAATCTGTTTGCCTATTCATGGGGGCGAACATTTTTGCAGGCAGGAGATGAGATCATCGTGACCGAGATGGAACACCACTCAAACATTGTTCCATGGCAAGAGGCGGTGCGGGCAACTGGAGCAGTGTTGAAATGGGTGCCCGTCAAAGACGGCGAGCTTGATCTGGATGTGTATGATTCGTTGCTTTCGAATAAAACAAAACTCGTGGCCGTTGGGTTAGTGTCGAATGTGCTCGGCACGATCAATTCGGTGAAAGAGATAACGGCGCGAGCAAAAAAGTTCGGCGCACTTGTCTTGGCTGATGGAGCACAAGCTGCTGCGCACATGGCGATGGACGTGCAGGATCTCGGTATTGACTCGCTTGCGATGTCGGCACACAAAATGTATGGCCCAACCGGTATTGGCGCTCTTTGGGTACGCGGTGAATTGCTCGATACCATGCCCGCGTTCATGACTGGCGGAAACATGATCGAAGATGTGAGACACGATGGCGCAGTGTATCAAACACGCGCACACAAATTTGAAGCTGGCACGATGCCGATCGCCGAAGTGATTGCGATGACGCCGATGATTGAGTGGATTCAAAATGTTGGATTCGAAAAAATTCGTGCGATTGAAGATGAAGTGACGCGGTATGCCATGGAGAAACTTGGTGCGATCGACGGCATGATCATGTATGGCACAAAAAATCTTTCGCATCGTGCGCCCGTCTTCCCCTTTTGTCTTTCTGACGTTCATCCGCACGATGTGGCTGATACACTCGGCTCCATGAACATCTGCGTGCGCGCTGGCAAACACTGCGCCAATCCGTTACACAATGCCCTTGGTGTTGCTGCGACCACCCGCGCAAGTTTGGCAATCTACAATACGACCGACGACATCGACCGTTTGGTCGAAGGTCTCAACGAAGTTAAACGTATTTACGAATAGTCATTGACGAATAAACCTGTCACTCGCGAGGTCAGTCGCCCGTGCGACCGAAGCAATCTCTCCTATGGATTCATCTCGAGAACTCATCCTCGACCACATGAAGCATCCGCGCAATTACGGCGCGCTTGCTGATGCTACGCATATACAAAACGAAGTGAACCCAGCCTGCGGCGATGAGATGAAAGTGTATGTGAAGATCAGTGGAGACGTGATTAAAGACATCTCGTACGAAGGCCAAGGCTGTTCATTCAGTATGGCCGGCGGGTCGCTTTTGACTGAACACGTGAAAGGCAAGAGAGTGAAAGAGGTGAGTGGCATGAGCGAAGACGACATGCTCGCGCTCTTTCGCGGCCCTGTCAGCCCCGCGCGCCTCAAGTGTGCCCTCCTGGCGTATGGGACTTTGCGAAAAATCTTGAGTGAGTAGTCGTCATTCGTGAGGTGACGCGAAGCGTCATCCTGAGGTCGCGAGAGCGCGACCGAAGGATCTCGCGACCAAGCAATCTAAAACCTGAAGAAATAGGCTTGATTTTTTCTGAAAATGTGATAAAATGGTGGTATGAGACACTGGAGTGTTGACGAAAAAAAGCTCAAAAAAGACCGCTCTGCCTACGCCATTTGGCGGCTGGAACAGCGGATTAATTTTGGTGTTGGCCCAAAGAAAATAAAGCGCTCTGAACTCAAAAGATATTGGCGTGCTCTCCATCTCGATCCTTCGCGCAAGAGGTACCTCAAGTTCCTTGTATGGGGATAGTATCAATTTTAAGCGCCCATCAAGTTTCGCTTTTGTCACATCTTGGAAAGCAGCCAGCCATCCAGAAAAATTTTTACCTCTCGGGTGGGACCGCGCTCGCAGAATACTACCTCCATCATCGCTACTCGGAGGATCTTGATTTTTTCTCAGAGAATGAATTTGATCCAGTTTCGGTATCGACAATTCTGAAAAAGATTCAGAAAAAAGTGGGATTCCGCAAGGTCGTGATTGAGCAGAGCTTCAATCGCAATTTGTTTTTTTTGCATTTCCAAGATGAGGTTGTGAAAGCTGAATTTACCTACTATCCTTTTCCACAGATTGAGCCGTCTCGAAAGCACAACGGTGTGATGGTTGACAGTCTCCTCGATATTTCGGTCAACAAACTCTTTACGATCTATCAGCGGCCGCGAGCGAGAGATTTTATTGATCTCTTTTGCATTCTCAAACACGAACCGAAATGGAGCGTTGACTTTCTTATCAAAAAAGCAAAGATAAAATTTGATTGGCATGTTGATCCGATTCAACTTGGTGCGCAGTTTTACAAGGTGAAGGAGGCGAAAGATGAGCCACGGATGATTGTTCGCATCCCTCGCAAGGAGTGGGAGATGTTTTTTCAAAATGAGTCGAAGCGGCTTCAACAACAATTTTTAGAGGGATGAAACAGATCATTCTTGCCTCAACGTCACCTCGTCGCCGCGAGCTCATGAAAAAGCTTGGGTTGCCGTTCCGTGCCGTTGAAACGTCGTACCCCGAAGCCTGTCATCCTGAGGCAAAGCCGAAGGATCTCTAAACGGGATTCTTCGCGTTCGGCTCAGAATGACCTGTTAAATCAAAAAACCTCCGGAAAACGGAGGTTTTTTGTGAGCGGGAGGTGGCAAAAGCTAAGCTTTGGCCATCTCAACTAGAGAACCGAATCTTTTGCCGCTTTGGCCACTCGGAACTTCAAGACCGTCTTTGCCGGAATTTGAATTTCCTGTCCTGTCGCTGGGTTGCGGCCCATGCGAGCGGCGCGATGCTTCTTTTGAAGCTTGCCGAGCCCGGGGAGAGTCACTTCTCCGCTGTTCTTCGCCTCGCTGTAGGCTGTCTGAACCACGACATCCCAGAGGTTGGCAACATCCTTCTTCGACATCCCAGACTTTTCTGCGAGAGCCGCATAGAGTTGGGACTTGGTCATACCCTTAGCCATGGGTTTACGATAAAGAGTAAGGCAGGTGTATTATACCGTTTCCCTGCAAAAAAGCCAGTTTTTTGTCAACAGGGGTACTTGACAACTCGCGCGAGACCCGTTCCACCCCTTTACGGCTCCAGTATTCGCCAGCCTCTTATGCCGCTGATTTTTCAGCATTCTCAGGCGTGTCTTCCTCTTCGCCCCCTACCTCTCGGCTGCTGTACAGAAACGAAACAACATTTTTTCCCTTGAATTCGGCAACAAGTCCGTTGTCTTCAGCCTTCATTGTGAATCCGACGGCAGTGAGTCCATCTTCGAGATGTGATCCTTCTTGCTGCGGAATGGCAAAGAGGATTTCAGGCCGCGTTCCCCCTGGAAAGACAGAATCATCTTCTACAGTTGAAGGATCAATCTCGCGGATATGACCATCAAGATGCGTCATGCTCGCGAGAAGTTTTCCTTTATGTATTTCTTCATCCGGAACCTCGGCAAGAATGCGATCAACGGCCTCGGCTGCGGAGAGCGTCTCTGAAATTTCAGCTTGCTCGCGGCCTTCGATTTCAGCAACGAGTTCTTCATTGCCCGGAAGCCCTTCGCGGTGGACATCTATGGTTGATTCGATATCTTTGCCATCCATCGTTGGTTCGATTTCTCTACTCATAGTTTTCGCATAAAAATAAAGATGATTTACTTTTCTGTATTATTGTCGCTGATGAGCGGCGGGAGAGTGATATCTATTGTATCATACTGGAGGGCACGTTCGGAAGTCCACTCGCCGACGCGGGTGCGTTCAAGATCGGCCAAGTAGCCGCCGGTGCCAAGCGCGCTTCCGATGTCGCGGGCGAGCGAACGGATGTACACGCCCGGACCGCAGTGGACGCGGAGTCGGAGATCCGGCCATGTGTAGTCGAGGATTTCAATGTCATAGATCGTGACGGCGCGCGGTTTGAGCACCGGGATTTTGCCGGCGCGGGCAAGAAAATAGGCCTTGAGACCTTTGTTTTTGACTGCGCTGAATGCCGGCGGGATTTGGGCGAATGTGCCTTTGTATTTCATGACGACAGGAGTGACTTCACCCGGAGATGGACGCGAAAAAGGCTTTGGCGTTTTGGTGAGCAGCCCCTCGGCATCGTCGGTGTGACTTGTCGTGCCAAGACGAATGATGGCGACGTATTCTTTGTCTTTTTGCACGGTGACAGAGAGGAGTTTGGTGGCTTCGCGTCCGATTGCGACAACCAACACGCCGCGGGCAAGCGGATCCAACGTGCCGGCGTGGCCGACTTTTTTCACGCCGGTTGCGCGGCGCACGGCGTCCACGACATCATGCGACGTTGGGCCTTTGGGTTTGTAAATGGCGACAAGATTTTTCATGAGGCGTTTTTATCAAGGTCGGATCAAAAAGGACCGTTTTGGATCCGACCCTAAAGGCCCCTTTTAGGTCGGATCCTGTTCTGGTGGACTTTTTGGATGCGGGTGATTTGCGCTCGCGTTGCGCGAAAACGCGAGGGTGTGCGATAGGCAAGAGGTTTGCTTCGTTTCGGGTTATTCATAGTGTTTTTACCAGCTGCCTCCTCCACCGCCACCGAAGCCGCCGCCAGAGAATCCGCCTCCGCCCAACCCGCTCCCACCACCGGCCGCAGAGGACGGGTGCGACGACAGAACTGATCCAGTGCGCGATTCAAAATCGGAGAGGGCACTTGCTAAATACAGACTTGAGAATACACGGCCACTGGAATCATGATACCAACTTGGCGGCGTCGTGTACATCCCTTCAAACTGTTTGGCCCATTCGGTTTCAACGCCGAGCACCATGGCAAATGGCAACAGCGCTTCAAAGTGTTTGGGATTTTTTTCTGGCGCGTTGTGAAATTTTAACCGATCTTTTTCCGCAACGGTCAAGTATTCTTTTAATCCCAAAATGTGTTCGCGCGCACGAACTCCTTTTGCAGTTTTCGCTGGCATGGCAAACCCGAAGAGAAAAATAATGATCCCGCTTACCGCAACACTTGCAACAGCCAATCCTCCCAGTCCGCCCACAAGTGGCGCTCCGGCGGCGGCAAGAATCCCACCGATAATCATATACGTTGCCCGAACCGTGCGCGGATTTTTCACGAAATATCCTTTTGTCACCGTTGCGGCGTATAACTGCTTTTCCACTTCGGCGAGATCTTTGTAAAACGTGTTTTTAAGGTCGGAAAGTTGAATCTCGTTTTTCTCGCCAAACATTTTTGAAAGAAGCGTGCGCTCAAAATCATTCGGGAGCGTTTTCTCGTCTTTGAGTTTTTTGAAGAGGTAGTCGTCTTTACGGAATTTTTTCTCAACGCGAGTAATGTCGAGGTATCCATTGACCGCCAAATGAATCAAGAGCGAAGAGATGTCGCGCCTATTCGCATGTTCATCCAGAACTGTGCCAACTTCGGCAGGAGTGAGATTGTCTGGCGCGTCGTACTCGGCAATAATGGTACCACGGCCTTTGGGATCGCGCCCGCGCGTCCACCAGATCCAGAGAAAAATCGCGAACACAATCACTGGCAGCGCAAGAATGAAATTATCGCGAACGGTCGCGAGAATCCGCTCAAGCGCGCTTGGTTCATACACCACGCCTTTGGGAAAGCCGACGACAACGGTGAGCCCTTCTCCAGCAGCGAGATACTTTGCGCTAAACACCGCTGTGCTCTCTGCCGGCGGAAAGATATCACACGGAAATGTTGAACCTGTCGCTCCCACAAAGCATTCGAGATCGATGTTGTCAGCAGACACGCCGGCGGGGAGTTTCACTGTCGCTTCCGAGCGCTCGATCGGCACCTGCCATTCGTTGCCTGTTGCATTCCAATACACTTCATCGTGATCGTCGAAGGAGTTGATGGCGCGATCCACGGTGTAGGTGATGAGGTACGTGTGCGCTCCCGTGACGAGTGTATTGGCGTCTCCAATCTTGATTTCAAAGTTGCTGCCCGGCGTGGATGTGCTAGAGGGGATTGGCCGTTCGCCTTCAGTCACCATGACATCAGAAATCCGCAGACGATACGTGCCGCCGCGTGCGTTGTATTTCACCGGAATGGTGCGAAAGATCCCGTGGCGTTCGTATGACCCAAAATCGTATGCGATGGATTCAGTCACGCGGATTGTCGCATCGCCGCGAACCTCGAGTTGAACACGAAAATCTGAAATCGCCTCCGCGGTCTCCGCGTATGTTGGTCGAAGAGGAATGAAGAGCAAAGTAAGGAGGAGGATTCCTATGCGTTTCATGCCCCCAGTATATCACACCCATATGTCCAAAGCTAAGCTTTGGACACGGACTGCTTATCCAACTCGTTCGTGAAGCTCGTTATTTTCAAGTCGCACAACAATCGGAAAAAGCATTGCCGCAAGAACGCAGGATACGACGAATACAACGTATCCTGTGCCAATTGCCAGCGCGAACCAGACGAGCAAGTAGCCGGTATACGCCGGATGCGACAAAAATCGGAACGGGCCGGACGGAATATATTTCTGTTCGGTGTTTTCAGGTTTCAAAACCGCCCATACCAAAAATCGGCGCGGGCCGATCGTTGCGATTGACCACGTGGCAAGAAATGCGCCGATAGCTCCAATACTGATCGAAGGAGCAGCAAGCCATGACGGCGGAGAATAGATTTGCCATGTGGCATCACGAACGAGCGCGGCAAGAACTGCAGCTGCGATCCATAACACCGCGCCCATTGCATACGTGAGCAACGGATGCCGACGCCAAAACGGCAAGAACGCATGAAGCAGCAAATGAAAAAACGGGATCGGCAGGAGAAAGATCAGAACAGCAGTGTGGAGTGGACTCATAAAAGAGAGATGCGGCGGCCAGACACGAGGGAATGGCCGCCGCAAGAGAAGTGCCTCCGGAGACTCGCGCGAACGCGGTCTCACGAGAGGGGAAGACGAACGGCTGGTTACATCACCTGGAGCTCTCGGGTGGGGCTGAGGAGGAGAGTAGGGGATGAGCTCGACAGGGAGCAACCAGCCGCCGGACGGCGTGTCAGGGACACCCGGTGGGTCCCCGCCGTCTACTCATAGTGTCAATCTTCCATGTGCAGGCGATAGTGTAGCATACCTCCCATAAGAAGTGAAATACCAAAAAACACGTCTGGTCATCGTTGCTCTTGACACGGGCGTTGTTTTCGGTAAAAATGTGACCTGAACAGGGCTCCACAAACGGTGGTGGAGCTCTTGCTGGAGGCACGAATGAACCGCAAAAGTTGGAGGCGGGGGCGGCATCATGCCAGGGATCACAACCCCTGGCGGGTCACGGATGTAGGTCAGCGTCGCCGCTCTTCGAAGCGGTGGCGCGCGTCGCTCGAGGGGTCAGCAACCCAACAGCGGCACGCCTACTTCGGTGCGCACATCTCGGAGATGGACGGTGCCGCCTACAGGGCGGGCACGCTCCCATCCCAGACGATGGCGGAGATGCTATCGCACGCCTCGCGGTGTACGATGACGTCATGCTACCAACTCCTCGGGGTGCGCCCGTCCGACTTTGAGGCGCGTCCGCACACAGGGCGCCGCCGCTCCGCCTGACCAACCTGACACCGTACGCCCCACTTCCTCTACACATCGAAGGTGACCCGCGAGAACCCAGTTCTCAAAGGTTACCAAGATGTTTATGAAGTGGGGCTCGTCATTTTGAGATGAGCTCTATTGTCGGCTTCGGCGAGAAGGGTCAAAGGGGAGAATGTTGTCTCGCCGTTCTTTTGCCGGTGTTGCGTCGCGGTTTTCTCGACCTCCGGCACGTTTTTTCTGGGGCATTGCTTCACGTCCTCCTGTCCGAATGATTTGTTCAGTCATCTCTCGAAGCTCCTCAGGCGTACGTTTCTCGACCTCCTCACCTGGGAATTTTTCTTTTTGCTCTTGCAATTCTCTCAGCCGCATTTCCATATTCTCATCCACCAGACGTTGGAATTCATCCGCACGTTCAAAGAGGTATGTTCCGATGCGTTCGCGAAGATCATCGTGTTCAATGTCATTGATCTCAAGAAATTCATCATACTCTGCGAGCGCACTATCGAGGTCTTGAAGCGTGGGAGCAAAGACGACCTCTTCGAGGAGATCAGTCAATTCTCGGAGGATCGCTTCTCGTTGATCATTTGCGGGCACCTTTTCTCGGGTGTAGGCTCGAAGTTCACGAGCAAGGCGCTCTGTCGCGTCTTTCCACGGGACATCAACTTTTGCGACAAGAGAGGTGAGCGAAGATTGAAATTCCGAGAGAGCCATAGAGAAAGGGTAAGGATCTATAGTGTACCGCGATTCGGTTCAAAAATCCAGATTGAGCGTGTTGGAGAAAGAGGAATGGTGCGTGCAAGAGTGTATGAGGCGAGGATGTCGCTCATCATGCCATCGGTGAAGCGAGTGCGGCCAAGGCGGTCGGCGAGACCGATAGTGCGATCGATGATGTTCGTTTCGAGAACAATTGCCGAAAATGAATGTGTCGCAATTTTTTTGCGAAATGGTTGTTCGTCCCATTCGTTCTTGCGCGAAAGTTGCGAAACCATAAAAAATTCAAATGGTTGGGTGCTGATGTCGGGAGAGACAAGTCCAGAGTTTTCGAGAAGCGCAGTCTGATCATATTTCGAAAGTGCGCTTGCAATTTCTGCATGGAGTTCTTTTTTTTGCGCAAAGATCGGAATGGTGATTGCGACGTATCCAACTGGTAAAAGTACGAGCAGAAAGCCGGCAAGCATGAGCGCAGACGCGCGGTGGCGCGGCAGTAAACGGAAGAGGCGAAGGATTTCACCTGCCGCAAGAATCGCCGCCACAGCCAACAGCTCAAACGCATATTGGTAACTTGCGCCTACACGCAAGATGGCAAGGGAGGTGATCGCTGATGTAAGTAACAGAAGGCGGAGAAGGTGGGTGCGCGGTGGAGTCGTGCGCGCGTGGAAAACGGCAAGAACAAAAACCATGCCATTCCAGAGCAGGATCTGCCCGAGCATGATGCCGGCGCTTTGCCACATCATCACGCTTGCCACGGCCGTGAGGCGGAGATGTTCAAGAAACCATCCCGCACTCGTAAGTTGAAGGGCGGCAATCGCCGCGCCAAGAAAACAGACGTACGCAATTCCAAAATCCAGAAGCGCTCTCCTCCGTTTTTCTATGATAAGGAGAAGCAGGACGGCTCCAACTCCTGCAAGCATGAGCGGCTTGGTGAGCCATGCCAAGACAAACAAAGCTGCAGCGACGAGAAGCCGCAAGCGTGATCTCTCACGAAACACAACAAGAATCCCGGAAAGATCAAAGAGAATCGCCAACGCATCCACGTGCGCTTGGAGAAGGTGATGGAGCACAATGCTCGGTGCAACAAGAAGGAAGATTGTAAGGAGCACGGCCATTCTCTCTCGAAACATGTGCCACCCGAGACGAGCACAGACCGCCACGATCCCAGCAAAGATCACCACATTGACCGCGCGGGCAAGTCCATACGAAAGCGGAGTGATCTTGCCGATGGTCGCGAGCAGCTCAATATATAGTGGCGTGTAGTTTACCGGAATCGCGAAGCTGCTCCTTCCGAGTGGCGCATACAACGCCTCTCCCTGCGCCAAGCTGTTCGCAAGATATAGCACAATCCCTTCAGTATATTCACCCAAGGGATTCGTGACGTGAAGCGCTACGAGCATCGCAAATGCTGCGATGGTGGCGCATCCAAATACGGCAACAATGGTGTGTATGCGTGGAGTAACCATACGCCTCACCATAACGCTTTTTGAGCGAATTGACAAATGAAAAAATTGCCCGGATCCCTCGAGTGGTGTGGAGGACCCCCGGCAACGTGTGTGCCGTGGGGTCCTCCGCGAGGTGGCGAGATGGGTTTGCTTACAGAGACTTACCTTCCCATTGCTCAGCCATCGTAAGAATCTGTTCAAGCTCCGCGACCGTACGTGGTCGATGGCGAGAGGTGATCGTTACCATCACCCCATGGCCGGTCTCCCGTGCAAAGCGAGAGCAGAGGGCATCGAGAAATTCTGTGGGGATCTCCTCGACCGAGGTTGATCCCTTTACTCTCGTCGGTTTGACTTCCAGCCACGTAGCGACCTCCCGATAGAGGATGGCTCTTGCCGTGGGCGGGAGTTGTCTTCTGGGGAGCTGCCTTGCACGCGGCCTTGGCGGATACCTGCGCTGCAACTGCTTCAACCGCAGATGCACGCATACCAGAGCCGTGGATAGGAAGATCAGGTCCCCGAACAGGGCATAGGCATGCGGGCTCATGCGGCCTCCCGACTGGTTCACTCCTGCACCATGCAGGAGTGGTCCAAAATGGACACACGAAACTATCACACACCGCTCCCTCTGTCAATGCCTTGCGAAGCGGGCGATTTTTTGTTCTTGACGGGATTCATGATCCGAGTAGAATAAGGGAATCTGCCCGAATGTGGCAGATCGTGAACCACAGCGAATGTCAGGAGGCGTGAGATGTCAGTGCGTATCATGACACCGAACACAGCTCCCACGGGAGCCGCAGCTCTTGAGCTGCCCAAGGGGTTCATCCCCTTTTTGGCCCAGATGGACAGGGATTTCGGACTCTCGGCAGGAGGGCTCGTCAAAACCCGTGACGATTCCTTGAGAATCGC
>JACPGL010000025.1 GCA_016182525.1 Candidatus Kerfeldbacteria bacterium
ACGCATGCTTGTGCGATAGCTATGAAACACTTTTCCACGTCCGACAATCGAGGCGTTGTGCTCTTGATCTCGCTCATGATCATGGCTCTTGTTACGATTTCGGGTTTGTATCTTGCCAACGTGATTATTAATTCAATCAAATCGACGCGTGAAACCGGCCAAGCGATCACTTCGTATTATGTTGCCGAATCGGGAATGGAGCGCGTTTTGTATGTGGCCACGCAAAGCCGACTTCAAAAGAGAACAATCAACCAAGTTGATACTGCGATTCAAACCGAGAATAATGGCGATCCGTTTGGTAGGGCATTCGCGATTGGGGATGCTGATTATGAGATCGAAGGAGCCTACGATGACACCAAAAAAGAAGTTGTGACATATCTCCCGAAAAATCAAACCTTTGCGCTCGATTTGTTTGATACAGATAGTCGGCAGAATTTTGCAGATACACGCGTGCGAAAAGTTCGATTGAATTGGAAACCTATCGACGGCCTCGAGTGGGTGGAGGTCTCGTGGGTTGGATGGGATGCATCTGGAGCAATGAGCCTGAGCGAGAAGCGCGTGTTTGCAAAAGCTGATCTTGATCAGAACCCCCTTGGCATCATTGTTGACATTTCAGGTGTGAATCAATATGTTGCCGCACGTCTCCATATCAAAGCATTACGGAGCGGCGTGAATGACTTGCGGATTGAGACGCTTGACGCCAGTAACCAAAAGGTATCCATCCCGCGTTCGCGAATGACAATTACGGCCACCGGCAGCTTCGAATCCGCAAAGCAAGCCCTGACCGCCGACATCCCCTGGGTTCTACCCCTCTCACCCCTCTTTGACTACGCGATTTTCTCCGAATCTCCTTTGGTAAAGTGATTGCGCTTTAGAGTTAAAGGTCACAACGGGTGGCAGCGGGAAAGCGGTCACACCGAACGTAGTGGGAGCGAAGCGAGCATGGAGTGAGGTGTGACAGGGCGCCCGCTGACAGGACCCGTGGCGAAAACTTTATATGACCAAATCTCAAGCCAAAGAACGCATTGCCAAACTCCGCACCGAAATCGACCACCATCGATACCTCTACCATGTGCTCGATCGTCAAGAGATTTCTGAAGCGGCGCTCGACTCCCTCAAAAAGGAGCTGCAAGATCTTGAAAGCGAATATCCGGATTTGATTACGCCCGATTCTCCTACCCAGCGCGTGGCCGGCAAACCTCTTGCGCAGTTCACAAAAGTGCCGCACACCAAACCCATCCTCTCGCTCGTTGACGCGTTTACAGAAGAGGATGTGCAAGAATGGGAAGAGCGGAATCGCAAACTTCTTGGTGCGACATCGCTCGCGTATTTTGCCGAACTGAAATTTGACGGTTTGGCCATTGTGTTGACGTATATGGACGGGCGATTAGAAACCGCGGCCACGCGAGGCGACGGGCGAGTCGGGGAGGATGTGACGCCGAATATCCGAACCATCGAAAGCATTCCGCTCCGTTTGTCGCACGGCAAAAGTGCTGCAGCACGGCGCGCGGCTCACGGCCGTCTTGAAGTGCGCGGCGAAGTCATCCTCACCAAAAAAGCGTTTGAAAAGATTAACGAAGAGCAAGGAAAAGCTGACAAAGCAAAGTATGCGAACCCACGCAACACGGCTGCCGGCAGCGTGCGCCAACTTGATGCCTCAATCACCGCGCGTCGTCAGCTCGATTTTTATGCGTTCGATATTTTGACCGATGTCGGTCAGAAAACGCACGAAGAAGTGCATGACATCTTGAAAGACGTGGGCATTAAGACAAGTCCGTACACGAGCTCCTGCAAAAATCTGGATGCTGTTCAATCGTTTCTCAAACAGTGGCAGGAGAAACGCAAAAAGTTGCCGTACAACACCGATGGCGCGGTTGTGGTGGTGAATGACATTGCGATGGAGCGAAAACTTGGGAGCGTGGGCAAAGCCGAGCGATGGATGCTCGCATTCAAGTTCCCGGCTGAACAAGCCACCACTGTTGTGGAAGATATTCGTGTGCAAGTGGGTCGTACGGGCAAGCTCACGCCGGTCGCAATTCTGCGCCCGGTGCTTGTGGATGGATCAACCGTTTCGCGCGCAACGCTTCACAACGCGGATGAAATCGAACGGCTGGACGTGCGCATCGGCGACACGGTTATCCTGCAAAAGGCAGGCGATATTATTCCCGACATTGTACACGTCTTGCCGAACTTGCGACCAAGAACCGCGAAGAAGTTTGCAATGTCCGCACAGTGTCCGGTTTGCCGCTCGCGCGTGGTGAAACGCGACAGAGAAGTCGATCACTACTGTTCCAATCCGCACTGCTTTGCTGCATCACGCCGTGCCCTCTATCATTTTGTTTCGAAGTCCGCGTTTGATATTGATGGATTGGGTCCGAAAATTTTGGATCAGTTGCTCGCAAAAGGCGTGATTCGCGATGCAGCGGATTTATTTACGTTAAAAGAAGGAGATCTGGAGCCGCTCGAACGATTTGCAGAAAAGTCCGCAGCCAATCTTGTGCATGCGATTCACGAACGCCGCCGCATTTCGCTCTCGCGTTTGCTTATCGCACTCGGCATTCGGCATGTGGGAGAAGAAACCGCGATTGATCTTGCGCACCATTTTGGGAGTCTGGATCGGATTATGCACGCGAGAGCCGACGAACTTGCCGCGGTGTATGAAATCGGCGAGGTGGTTGCTGAAAGTCTTGTGCATTTTTTTGCCGACGAGCGGAATCGCGCGTTCATCGCTAAACTCTTGAAGCACATCACCATAGAAAATCCGCCAAAGCGAAAGGTGAATCCAGACGTCGCTGGCAAGACGTTTGTGCTTACCGGCGGGCTAGAGTCGATGACGCGCGATGAGGCCAAGCAAAAGATCCGCGCTGCTGGTGGAGACGTGAGCTCCAGCGTCTCAAAGCAAACCGATTTCGTTGTCGCCGGCTCCGACCCCGGCTCAAAGTACGACAAAGCCAAGAAACTCGGCGTCGCTATCCTCTCCGAAAAGGAGTTTGTAAACAAGGTCGGATCCAAAACCGCCCTTTAGGATCCGACCTAAAAGGGCCGTTTTAGGTCGGATCCCATTGTCTTCTTGCGTTTTTGTTGGCTTTTTCGTATACTACGAATATGAAACTTTCGAAAGAGCAGGTTCAGCATATTGCGCGGCTGGCGCGGATCCAACTCACTGAAAAGGAGGTCGAGAAATACTCAAAAGAACTCTCGGCCGTTTTAGATTACATTGATCAGTTGAATACCGTGGATACGAACGGCGTCAGCGTCACGCGGCAAGCGACAGGCCTTACAAACATCACCAGGCGAGACGAGGTGGCCGCGTCTGATCTGAGAGATGAACTGCTCAAGGCCGCACCGTCGTCCGACGGTGAAACCGTGAACGTGAAAGCTATTTTGTAGAGATTGCTTTCCTCGCAATGACAAACCAAAGTGGCAAAAGCTAAGCTTTGGACAACAGTATGCCTCCATTCCTCACTATAAATGAAGCACGCGACAAACTTCGCGAGAAAGAACTCTCGGCCGAAGAGTTGTTTGCAATGCACGAGAAGCGAATTGACGAATGCGACAGCGAGCTTAACGCATTTCTCACGCGCACGCCGTATGAAGAGGGGACAGCAGGCCCGCTCCACGGAATCCCCGGTGCGATCAAAGATGTGCTGCTCACCCGCGGCGTTAAAACCACCGCGTCCTCAAAAATTTTGGAAACGTACATCCCGCCCTACGACGCCACCGTTGTTGCCAAGCTGAAAGATGCCGGCTATTCACTGCTCGGCAAAACAAACTGCGATGAATTTGCCATGGGCGCGTCGAATGAAAGCTCCGCATTCGGGCCAGTGAAAAATCCGTGGAACACCGCCTACGTGCCCGGTGGTTCTTCTGGTGGATCGACAGCAGCCGTCGCGGCGGGCGAGGCCATGTTCGCGCTTGGCTCCGACACCGGCGGTTCGATTCGCCAGCCAGCCGGATTTTGTGGCGTGGTCGGCATGAAACCCACCTACGGTCGCGTCTCCCGCTACGGGCTCATCGCGCTCTGTTCATCTTTCGATACGGTCGGCCCGATCACACGATCCGTGCGCGACGCAGCAAAAATTCTTGAAATCATCGCGGGCGAAGATCAAAACGACGCCACCACACTCCCGGCTCCCGTGCCCAAATACACGCAAGCGCTTACCAAAGATTTAAAAGGCGTCACGATCGGCATCCCGAAAGAATATTTCGCTGAAGGCATGGAAGACGGCGTTCGCGCGCGCGTCGAAGAGGCGAGAGACGTCTGCCGGTCACTCGGCGCCACATTCAAAGAGGTGAGTCTGCCGCACACGCAGTATGCCATTCCGGTGTATTACATCCTGCTCCCGTGCGAAGCGTCAACCAATCTCGCGCGCTTCGACGGCATCCGGTACGGCGCATCGCATCACGACGTGGCAAAAAATTTGCTCGAGGTGTATGAACACACCCGCGGCCAAGGATTCGGCGCTGAAGTGAAACGCCGCATCATGCTCGGCACGTTTGCGCTCTCCAGCGGCTATTACGACGCCTACTAACTCAAAGCCAAAAAAGTGCGTACGATCATCATCGAAGAGTTCAGCGCCGTCTTTCAGTCGGTCGACTGCTTGCTCGCGCCGACATCTCCCACCACCGCGTTCAAGCTCGGTGAAAACGCAAGCGACCCGCTGGCACTCTATCTTGCCGACGCGCTCACCGCACCCGTCAACATTGCCGGTCTGCCCGCCATTTCCGTGCCCTGCGGCTACTCCAACAAGCTCCCAGTCGGCCTACAAATCATCGGCCCGCAACTTGGCGAAGAAATCGTCCTGCGCACAGCTCACGCCTATGAACAGGCCACAGACTGGCACACGCAACATCCCCAAATCTAGCCAAAATCTAGCTTTCTTTACACAAAAGCCGCTCTGTGGTATACTGAAAGCTGATACAGAAATGCTCGCGCTTGACTCTTAACTCCCTCCATAAAACCGATGCCAAATCCATCAACGATCCTTCTTATCGAAGATGATAAAATGCTGTGCGACATGTACTCGGCGAAGTTTACACGGGAAGGCTACGAGGTTCACAAAGCCGAAAACGGATCGGAGGGAGTCAAAAAAGCGAAAGAGTTGAAGCCGGATATTATTTTGCTCGACATCATCATGCCCAAGATGGATGGTTTTGCTGCGCTCAAAGAATTGCGCAAGCGTGATGAAACCAAAGAAATTCCCGTGATCTTGCTCACGAACCTCGGCCAAGAGCAAGACATCAAGAAAGGCAAGGAGCTTGGCGCCGACGACTACTTCATTAAAGCCAATCACACGCCCACAGAAATTGTTGAAAAGGTGAAAGACATGCTGTCCGGAAGCTAGCTATGAATCATCCCAAAGAAGAAGTGACGTTTGTTATCGTGAAGCCTGATGGTGTGAAACGCGGACTCTCCGGCGAGATTCTCCGCCGTTTTGAGCAACGCAATTTGAAAATTATTGCGCTGGAGTTGTTTCAGCCGACGCGCGAACAAATTGACAATCATTATCCAAAAGATCAGGCATGGATTGATCGGTTGGGGGAGAAGACGCTCACGACGTACAAGAAATATGGATACGATGCAAAGGCGGAGTTGGGGACGACGAAAAAAGACGAGATCGGCAAGATGGTGCGCAATTGGCTTGTGGATTACATGACAAGCGCGCCATTGGTAAAGATGGTGGTGAAAGGCGTGCACGCCGTAGATATGGTGCGCAAGATTGTGGGGCCGACCATGCCGTCGGCTGCCGAGATGGGCACGATCCGTGGAGATTATTCTGTGGATTCGCCAGCAGCGGCCAATCGCGACAAGCGCTCAGTGCATAATATTGTGCACGCATCTGAAACGCCGGAAGAAGCCAAGCACGAAATTGACCACTGGTTTTCACCGGATCAAATCCACGACTACAAGCGCGCTGAAGAGGATATGATGTTCTAGAGAGCTCGGCCCCCAGCGGGGCCCGTCAGATGGGCCCTTGTCACTCTTCTCCCGGTGGGTCGAAAAGTGACAGCTTTCCCATCTGCCACCCGCTGGATTCCGACTCATAGAATGTCATTGCGAGGAGCGAAGCGACGAAGCAGTCTGACCCGAAGGGTCATCCTGAGGCGAAGCCGAAGGATCTCTTCGCTCTCTTGACAAAATTTCTCCCTTCGCTATACTACGAGCAACATGCCTCATCAATCACAAAACTTTTTTTCTTTTTTACGGGACCCGGGGTTTCGTGGTTGGTGTGTGGCTAGTATGTGAGTAGGGGAGAGCCAAGTGCAAGACCGCGAGACCCGCGGTCGTTTTTTGTTTTGAACTTCTGATTTTTGCGCATTTCTTCGTTGGACGCTGCGGTGCTCCCTCGACGCACCTTTCGGTGCGCTTCGGTTCGCTCCTCGCGTCCGCCCTCGAACTGCATCCAAAATCAGAAGTTCACCTCCGGTGTACTGCGAACCAGAAGTGTCGCGACCATGTCTATGGCCGCGACACACACTGGTTCGGTGCGAGTGAGGGTTCCGCTCTCGCTCGCACCACAGTTCACCCGGTCGCACGCTCGCGATCGGATATCTGGAGGGAGTCATGAGCTCTTCGAACGGATCGGCGATGGATCACGCCCTTACGTGGGCGAGATCGCTCCCCGCGCCCATGAGCGTGGAGGAGTGGGATCAGCTCACCGCCGAGCAGAAGGAGTTGCTCCAGTGCGTTCGGCCGGAGGCCATTCCCGTCCCTGTGTGGGAGTCCCTTCGGTGGGCTGCAACCGATGCATCTCACCCCTGGGGGTCGTGGTCAATCTGACCCAGCTCGGCAGCTCCGCCGCCCCAACCCCGAGTCCCGCCGACACCTTTTGCACCACGTGCGGAGTGTGTCTGGCGGGGCCGGGGCGAATTCTTTTTCCTGAGTCGGCTCCAAAACGTCCTCTCGCGCTCCGAGCCAGAAAGGCCTCTCGCGCTCCGAGCCAGAATTTGACAGTTTTTACAGCTCTGCTATACTCCACACCAATATCCCTATGACACGTCGCATCCACACTCCAAACTCTCGAACACTCGCATTCCCGCGGGCGGATACGGCTGTCATTTTTTCGATTATTGCCCTTCTTTGCCTCGGGCTCGTTCTTGCTGCTGCATAACGTTTGACGAAAGCACGATCGAGCCCGGGAGCAGTGACCAGGGCATTTTTGTTTATCGAGAGAGTTTCGAGTTCTGGTCAAGACGAGTGTTGCCCAGAACCCGGAGCTCTCGAAACACGAGCTTTCGGCCGTCGGAGTTTCCGTCGGAACTGCGGAGAAGCGCACATGCGCACCCCTGACTCTACCCTCGACCCGGTCGCGACCCCGGGTCAAAGCGGTCACCTGCCGCCTGCGTCCGGGTTCCCTGAACCCGACGTGGAGGCAGCTCCGCGTCCGAACCCAAACGCACAGCTGGGCTGCTGGTGCACCTCGTGCATCGCTACCGCCCAACATCCCGATTCGAAGCTCTGGCCCGTGTGTCTCAACACGCCGGGCCCGATGTAGGGCACTCGCGCCCACAAACTGGGAATGGGAGAGCCATCCCGAGGAGGTGAGTATGGAGGAGGCACTGAAGCGTCTTCCGGAAGCCCTGGCGGAATGCGAGGGTTTCACCGCGGAGGAGGCCGCCAGAAGGGTGGCGGCGCTTAAGGAGGTTTGGCAGGCGATTCAAGCTGCGAATGCGGCCAAGGCCACCGACGAGGTGAGCGAACCCCCGACCAAGGCGGTCGAGACCGGCGATTCCAGGATCGCCGCTGCGTCGTGTACTGCACCCCTTTCAGACGACCCGGAGGGGTGGGGTGAGTAGCCGGTCGCGAGACGCACCGGCACGGAACCGGGTCAACCCGAGGGTTCTGGCAACGTCACCGACGTTCGTCCAGACCCTCGGGGCCATTCTTGCAGCAAGATCCGATCCTGCTACAAGAACGGATCTCGGAAATTGGGAAAACGAGAACGGATCTCGTTTGACAGATGCACCAGGAAGGAGTATAAAAGCTCATCAATTCTCGTCGCACGAATCTTGAAGGGGAGGAGGGAACTCGCCTTCAGCATTCGAGCCACATGAGGCGGCTCCATTTCTTTCGTTGGAGCGGTTTCGCCGCTCCCGACCCGCCCAGCTTCCAAACCGCGTCCGCGATGAAGGATTTCGGGCAAGACCGAGGAGAAGTCATGAGACAGCCACACGCGAGGCCGAGCGGAAAGCCCGGCGTCTACGATCCGAGTTGGAGGACTTGGACCGGGCGGCCTGCGCCGTTGGTTCGTGAGGAGGTCCTTCCGTACCGAGACCGGCCCCCCAGTCCCTGGCGGACGTCTTCCAAGGAGGACGGGATCCGTGACTCCTACCGTCGCGGCGTCGGGCCGGATCGGGGCTAGGTGGCTCCGCTCTCGCTCCCAAACCCGAGGCGCTCCACATCCAATGCATACGTTCCCCTGGGACACGTGCAGGATGCGGAGCCCTCGGTCCCATCCACCGACTTATCCCCAACGCATTGTCTCAATGCATTTGACAAACTCCCGCATCTCCTATACGATGTTCTTAATCTATGACATCTTCAGCCCAACACATGCATCTTCAGAAGAACACGGTCACCGTCCGTGCGATTTGCTTTTGGATTATTCGGACGGACAAGACCAATTTTTCTCGACAGGTGACACGATAGGGTTTCGAAGATGGATGAGAGAACGAGAAGAGTTGGTCAAGACGACCAACTTTTTTAGTAAAAGGTCGGTTGCCATTAGTGACCAGCCTCGGATGGGCGGAGGGGCCGCTCGTCACGTACATTCACAATTTGGGTAACGGATAGCAAACGCACAAAACGTTCGTCGCATCGCAGACACCGATCGCGACTGGCACGGTGTGTGAGGTGAAAGAGTTGACCTCAAACATCGTGTCAGTTGCTCGATTCACCAAGGGGGCCGCCCGCGCGTAATGTGGGGGTGGCGGTTCTGCGCGCGTCTTTGGACGCGTGGGGAGATGCATCATGCATCACGTCGAGGGAATGGGACAGATTCTTCAGATGTCGACTACGTTGGTCGGTCTTCGCAAGAAGGCAGCGGCCGGCAATAAGGCTGCCGCCGCTAAGCTACCTGGCGCCGAACGCCTACTGCGTCAGGCGATTAACGTCGTCGATCCGCCTCTGACGGTTTCGCCGTCCTGCCCGCTCCCGAGCCCGGCCACCGCGCCGGGCGCAACCACCGACCAGATGCCAGTCGAATAGGCTGGCGAGGTCTGCCTACCGGCAGGCAGGCCTGCCTGCCGGTAGGCAGGGAGCGCGTGGGGGAGGCCCGCGCGAGAAAAGTGGGATCAACCGATCCACAAACACTTTTCCGTGGGTATCCCGTATTTTGTGCCGCTATCCGTTACCCACCTCCTTCCGAAAGAGAGACCCCCGTGGGTCTTTTTTCTTTTTCCACAGTTCAAACTTGACATAGAATATTATATAGGATATTATGTAGGTATAATCCTTTATTTCTGCCTATGAGCATCCTTACTACCTTACCTGATACAGCTTCAGTCCAAGAGATCCAACGGAATTACCGGCGTCTTCTTGATCGTGTCAAAGCAACGCGAAATCCTTTATTTATTCTCCGCAATAATCTCCCCGAAGCAGTTATCCTTGATGTTGAATCCTGGAATACGCTAGTGAAGAAAATGATCCACAAAGAAGAGAAAGAGGCGCTCACAGCTATTGCTTGTTTCGAAGAGGATCGGCGACGCGGCAAGCTCAAAAAGCTCCGTGGTTCGCTTACCGAGCTCATGACTGAATAACAATGAAAATTACAGAGATTGTCTACTCTCGCCACTTTGCGCGAAGTATGCAAAAGTTGCCGCCGGAACTAAAGGTAACGGTTCGTAAACGAGAAGCGATTTTTCGAAACGATTGCTTTGACCCACGCTTGAGAACACACAAACTTTCAGGCAAACTGAAAGATTATTGGTCATTTTCGCTCACGCATTCTCATCGTGTGCTGTTTCAGTTTCTTGGCAACGAGAGGGCGGAGTTTATTGATGTCGGAGATCACTCGATCTACGAATAATACTACGGCAACAGGCTTCAACGAGGACCCCCTTGACACGGATGAGTCTTTTGCCACTGCAGCTTATCCACACCCGCTTCCGCAAATACTGGCGGCGATTTTGATTTATCCACCGCGCACGCTCGTGTTCAGGTTGACATCCTCTCGCAATGGGCATACGATAACTATGCTCTTTCCTATGTCGTTCATCTGGTTCTACAAACATTCTTTTTTGGGAATCCGATAGGTGTGCTCTTCTTGACCGATAGAGTACATCTGACGACCACCAGCAGTCGAAAAGTCTTCTCGAAGACCTGGAATGGATTTCTGTTCCCCGGTAGGAGACGAAGACCTGACTCACCTGCATCGTGGGTTCCATAGATGACGCATAAAGACAAGAGCGACCGCGTCGCCCCTTATCGAAAAGGGGCGAGTGGTTTATATTGGAGGGGAAACCCTCCTGGGTTTCCCCTCCGAATTGAAAAACAAAAACGGCCTTCTCATTCGAGGATCCGTTTTTGCTAAGACTATGTGCGAATCTTCACCGCGGTTTTGACGCAACTCGTGCACGCTTTCACGCGCTGTCCACCGACATTCAGCGATTGGAGATTCACATATTTTCGCGTTTTGGTTGCGCGCATTGAATGGCTTCGGTTCTGCGCCGTCATCGCGCCGCGTCCGCAAACATCACACATTTTTGCCATAAATATCGGAAAAGGAATAACGCAAGAGAGTATACCAAGGGAGACGGGGAGCGTCAAGGCGTGTCATCAGGCCTGAACTGAACTTGCCGCTTTTACTGGCACAAACACCAATACTGCATATGCGAGCCAAATGGACAGGTATGAAAAGTAATCGTAGCTTTTGAAAGCCAGCACAATCACCAAGAGATCAAGCACAAAACTCACAACCAAAAGTGTGATGCCGTATTTCCACGCCTCGGCTGTTTTGTCGGTGGCTTTTTGGAGATACCGCTTCGCCAAGAAGGAGACAGAGAAAATATAGACGATCAGAAGAGGAATCGTCACCGCTGGAAACTTAGAAATGTACGGTACTGAAGCGATATCTTTTAACGCCGGCGTCAGAAAGACCACCATACCCCAGACAAAGCCAACAATCCAAAGAAGCAGCGCGTGCGCTAAACATTTTCCCAACTGATAAGGTTTCGTGATCATATTTTTTTCCAGCGCTTCAATGTCGGGATCACTGGTTCGATTTGGGCTTTTGCATCCTGCTCGCCCATGCCATATTGCACCATAATACCAACGCAGCCTTTGACCATTTCATCCATGGAGATGTCTGGTTGAGTAAACGCGCCTTGTTGGTAACAATGCATGCAATAGTCGTAGTTTTGCGAGCCATCTTGATTCGTGCCATAATCGGCAACTTTTTTCATTGGCATAGCGCAGCTTTGGCAAATGTCTTGATACTTTTGATCATTCATACGCTTAAAATTAATTGCTTAATTTTTGAAAGACGTTATCAAGGGCAGTTTTCTTGATTAAATTGATCCCATCCTCTTCTTTCCGCAGAATAATGAGGAGGCGATCCCCTACGGAAATATGTAATTTCCGCCTGATGTGCGCCGGAATGGAGACTTGGCCTTTACTCGAGACGGTGATCCATTCCATAAATTCGTTTTGGCGCGCTTTTTGCTTTTGTACCATAAGAGTATATGATTATTCAGCTTTGTAAAGTTGGTAAGATTTTTCTTACACTATTCATCATCAGTAGGATACATCAGAAAATGAAATTTGGGAACCAAGGCCAAGTCGGCTTACGGAGGCGACGCTTCCATTTAGACCCATTTTATGCTACACTCATACGCGATATGCTCATCTCCACCCTCTTTTCTGACCCCATCCTCTTTATTGCGGTTGTGATTGCGATCGTGTACGCTATTTCCGTACACGAGTTTTCGCATGCGCTCGGCGCGTATATCCAAGGCGACAAGACGGCGCAATACGAAGGCCGCCTCACGCTCAACCCATTCGCGCATCTTGACCCGATCGGGTTCTTGCTGGTTCTTGTTGCCGGGTTTGGATGGGGCAAGCCGACGCCGTTTAACCCGTATAACCTCCGCAATCAGCGATTTGGACCCGCGATCGTCGGTGTGTTTGGCCCGCTCTCGAATTTTGTCTCTGGTGTGCTGTTTGGGCTCATCCTGTGGGGAGTATCCGAAAGTGGCATGGCAGCCGACACACTCTTGCCAGAATTTCTCTCGGTCATTGTGTTCGTGAACTTTCTTTTGGGGATTTTTAATCTTATCCCGATTCCGCCGCTCGATGGCGCGAAGATTTTCTTCCCGTTTTTCCCGCGTTCGTTCGACAATCTCAAGATGACGTTGGAGCGGTTTGGTCCGCAAATTCTCATGGGCATTATTTTTCTCGATATTCTGCTGCCTGGTTCATTCTTTGCCTTTGTGCGCGACATGGCATTGAATCTGACGAGCATTTTCCTGCCGGGCTCCAGGACGACGATTGGGGGATAGAGCGAGCTGCTCTTGACGCGGCCGCTTGCTCATGGTACACTCCTTTCGCGCAATTCCTACTCTTTTTATTGCATTCATTTTTCCATGCCCACAATTCAGCAACTCCTGCGTAAAGGCCGAACGCGCAAAGTCAAGAAGTCTGAAACGCCTGCGCTTCGCTCAGTGTACCACCCGGTCAAACGTCGCCGCACAGAGCTCCCAAAAGGAAGCCCGTTTAAGCGTGGCGTGTGCGTGAAAGTCTCGACCACCACTCCGAAAAAGCCAAACTCGGCGCTCCGCAAAATCGCCCGTGTTCGCTTATCGAACGGTATGGAAGTGACGGCATACATCCCCGGAGAAGGGCACAACTTGCAAGAGCACTCCATCGTGATGATTCGCGGCGGTCGCGTACCGGATTTGCCGGGTGTTCGCTACCACATTGTTCGGGGTGTGTATGACACGCAAGGCGTAGACAAACGCAAGCAACGCCGATCAGTGTACGGCGTGAAACGAGAAAAGCAAAAAGCTTAAATCTATGCGCGGAAAACAAGCTCCAAAACGATCCATCAAACCTGACGCACGCTACCACAATCTTCAGATTGCGAAGTTTATCAACTACATCATGGAGGGTGGCAAAAAATCCACGGCCGAGCGTGTGCTGTATGGCGCTTTTGACATGATCAAAGAAAAAACGAAGCGCGACCCATTAGACATTTTCGACCAAGCGATCAAGAATGTCACGCCATCGGTGGAAGTGAAATCCCGCCGCGTGGGTGGCGCAAATTACCAAATGCCGATTGAAGTGCGCGGTGATCGCCGATTTAATCTCGCCTCGCGATGGATTTTAACGGCCGCGCGCGCGAAATCCGGCCGCTCGATGGACAAACGCCTTGCCGACGAACTCATCGCCGCGTCCAAACGCGAAGGCGACGCCATCAAAAAGAAAGAAGACGTGCAGCGCATGGCCGAAGCCAATCGTGCGTTCGCTCATTTCGCACGATAATCTATGCCACGCGAATACTCTCTTGCCGACACCCGAAATATTGGAATCATCGCGCACATTGACGCAGGCAAAACCACGGTCAGCGAGCGCATTTTGTATTACACCGGCAAAAAGCACAAGATTGGAGAAGTGCACGAAGGTGAAGCGACGATGGACTGGATGGAGCAAGAGCGCGAGCGCGGCATCACCATCACATCAGCCGCAACGACCTGTTTTTGGAATAACAAGCGTATCAACATTATTGACACGCCTGGCCACGTGGATTTTACCGTTGAAGTGGAACGCTCGCTTCGTGTGCTCGATGGGGGAGTGGTGGTGTTCGATGGAGTCGCCGGCGTCGAGCCACAGTCCGAAACCGTGTGGCATCAAGCCGAGAAATACAATGTGCCGCGCATGTGCTTCATCAACAAAATGGATCGCACCGGCGCAGATTTTTATGCTGACCTTCGCTCGATTGAAGAGCGGTTGACCACTCGCGCCTATCCGATTCAACTCCCGATTGGCGCTGAAGAACACTTCAAAGGCATCATCGATTTGTTCAACCGCAAAGCCTACCTTTACAAAGATGAAATGGGGAAAGATGTGGAGGAGACGGATGTTCCTGCTGACATGACCGAAAAAGTCAATGAATATCGAGCCAAGCTCATTGAAGCGATTGTTGAAAACGATGAAGCGATGATGCAGGCGTATCTTGACGGAAATGAGCCGCCACTTGACGCACTCAAGAAAAAGTTGCGCGAGTTGGTGGTCACAAACCAAATGATTCCGGTGCTGTGTGGATCAGCCCTCAAGAATAAAGGTGTGCAAAAATTATTGGATGCGGTTACGGATTACTTGCCGTCTCCGTTGGATATTCCTCCGGCAAAAGGCGAAGACCCCGCAACGGGTGAGGCGGTGGAAGTGAAACCCGAAGATGAAGGCCATCTTGCCACTCTTGCGTTCAAAATCGCGACCGATCCGTACATCGGCAAACTCGCGTTCATTCGCGTGTATCGCGGAACGCTCAAATCCGGCACCTACGTTTTGAATATCGCGACCGGCAAAAAGGAGCGCATCTCGCGTCTTTTCCTTATGCACGCCAATCACCGCGAAGAAGTGCAGGAGGTGTATTCCGGCGAAATTACCGCTGCCGTTGGGTTAAAAGGCACGACCACGGGCGACACGCTTGCGGATCCTGATCATCCTGTCGTGTTAGAAAAGATCACCTTCCCAGACCCGGTTATTTCTATTGCGATTGAACCGAAAACCAAGGCCGACCAAGAGAAAATGGGAACCGCGTTGCAGAAATTGGCTGAAGAAGACCCAACCTTCCAAGTGCGATCAAACGAAGAGACTGCACAAACGCTTATTTACGGCATGGGCGAACTCCATCTTGAAATTATTGTTGATCGCATGAAGCGCGAATTCAGCGTTGAAGCCAACGTCGGCAAGCCGCAAGTCGCGTATAAAGAAACCATCACCGGCATTGGAGAAGCGGAAGGCAAATACATTCGTCAGTCGGGTGGCCGAGGGCAATATGGCCACGTTGTCGGGCAGGTTGAACCGTTGGATCCGAATTCCGAAGAAGCGAAAGAATCGAAATCCAAAGATGGATTCGTGTTCGTGAACGAAGTGAAAGGCGGAAACATCCCATCTGAATACATCCCAGCCATTGAAAAAGGGGTGCGCGAGGCGCTGGGCAACGGTGTGATCGCCGGCTACCCCATCTTGAACGTGAAGTTTACGGTGACCGATGGATCATATCACGAAGTCGACTCGTCCGAAGCCGCGTTCAAAATTGCCGGCTCCATGGCGTTTCAAGAATGTGCGCGCCGAGCCAAACCCATCTTGCTTGAACCGATCATGAAAGTGGAAGTGATTACGCCCGAAAGTTTTATGGGCGATGTGATCGGGGATCTGAATGCCAAACGCGGGCAGATCAATGAAATGACCGACCGCGGAAACATGAAAGTGATTGATGCCGAGGTGCCTCTTGCGGAAATGTTTGGATATGCCACCAGCCTGCGTTCGATGACGCAAGGACGGGCAAGCTACACCATGGAATTCCAGAAATACGCTGAAGTGCCCCGCAATGTTGCCCAAGAGATTGTGGAGAAACGAGGCGGAAAAGCTGTCCAGCGGGCTTGACGTGTGTCCAAAGCTAAGCTTTGGCCAAAATGGCAAAAGCTAAGCTTTGGACAATATTACGCCATAAAGTTGACATTTTCGCAACTTTCACGGCCAAAGCCTTGCATCTTTTCAGGAACCTGCTATAATCCTTTCGTGCTATTTTATTAAGCGTTCTTCGGGTGATGCTCGAAAACGCGTAGTTTAAACGATTCCTAAACAACAGTTTTATGGCAGAGCAATTTGATCGATCAAAACCCCACGTCAACGTTGGGACGATTGGACACGTTGACCACGGGAAAACCACATTAACCGCGGCAATTTTGAAAGTTCTTCGAGCGAACGGAAAAATCGCTCAAGACAAAGGCGTTGATCAAATCGACAACGCGCCCGAAGAGCGAGAGCGTGGAATTACCATCGCAACTGCGCACGTCGAATATCAAACAGATGCGCGTCACTATGCGCACGTTGACTGCCCGGGACACGCGGATTATGTCAAGAATATGATCACCGGTGCTGCGCAGATGGACGGCGCAATTTTGGTTGTGTCTGCTGCTGATGGACCCATGCCGCAAACGCGCGAGCACATCTTGCTCGCTCGCCAAGTTGGTGTGCCGTATATTGTTGTTTTCATGAACAAAGTTGATCAAGTGGATGATCCAGAGCTTTTGGATCTTGTCGAAGTTGAAATCCGCGACCTGTTGAAGAAATACGAATTCCCTGGAGATGAAATTCCGATCATCAAAGGATCGGCATTGAAAGCGCTCGAGAACCCGAGTGATGAAGCCGCATCAAAACCCATCATGGAACTCATGAAAGCGTTGGATGAATATATCCCGGAACCTGTCCGCAACGTGGATCAAGATTTTTTGATGCCTGTTGAAGATGTGTTCTCGATCGAAGGTCGTGGAACCGTTGTGACTGGTCGTATCGAACGTGGAATGATCAAGCTCAACGGTGAAGTTGAAATCGTTGGACTTCGCGAAACGCAAAAGACGGTCGTGACCGGAATTGAAATGTTCAACAAGACATTGGACGAAGGTCGCGCAGGGGATAACGCAGGATTGCTCCTCCGCGGAACCAAAAAGGAAGACGTGATGCGCGGACAAGTGCTTGCCAAACCCGGCACGATTACTCCTCACACGGAATTTGAAGCGGAAGTGTACATTCTTTCCAAAGAAGACGGTGGTCGCCATACACCGTTTACCAAAGGATACAAACCGCAATTCTACATTCGAACCACGGATGTGACCGGCGAAATGATTTTGGCCGAAGGCACTGAAATGGTGATGCCCGGTGACACGGTCAAAGTGAATGTCAAACTCATTGCTCCTGTTGCTCTTCAAGAAAAGCAGCGATTCGCGATTCGAGAAGGCGGACACACGGTTGGAGCCGGTGTCGTCACCAAAATTATCAAATAACCTTGAACGACCCCCGTCCCGGGATAAGGGGCGGGGGTTCCTCGTGCCTCGTACCTTGAAACTATGCCCAAGCGCAAACCACTCGTCCAGCCAGAGGAGGAGCGACAACGAATTCGTATCAAGATTCGCGCATACGACCATTCGATTATTGATCAATCGACGCGGACGATTATTGAAACAGCCGTACGATCAGGAGCTGAAGTGATTGGCCCGATTCCGTTGCCAACATCGACAAAGAAGTACACGGTGCTGAAATCCACATTCGTCCACAAGAACTCGCGTGATCAATTTGAGATGCGTATCCACAAACGATTGGTTGATATTGTGAATCCCGGTGCGAAAACAATTGATCAGCTCATGAGCTTGAGCTTGCCTGCGGGCGTAGATGTAGAGATAAAAATGATGTAACGAAAGATGTGTCTGGCGGAAAGTGATCCCTTGCGGGATATCGTTCCAACACCTCATCTTTCACGAAGGAATCTTCTCGCAAACGACAACAGTTCATATCCCTGATGGTGATGGAATGTTCTCGTGTGCGTGAAAGCGCACCATTTTTTTTCAAGATGTGGGGATTCACTCCCCACATATCCCTATGAAATTCATCTTGGGCGAAAAACTGGATATGTCGCAGCGGTTCAACGCCAACGGCAACGTGATTCCGATCACTCTTGTCAAAGTTGGTCCGTGTGTGGTGACTGATGTGAAAACCATGGAACGCGATGGATATACCGCTGTCCAGCTTGGCTATGGCACGCGCAAAAAAAAGCGCGTGTCCAAATCGGTGCTTGGCCACTTGAAAGACAAAGGCCCATTCCGAGCCATACGAGAATTCCGTGTAGAAAAACCCGAAAAGTGACCGGCACATCCAAAGGAAAAGGATTCCAAGGGGTTGTGCGCCGACATGGATTTCACGGCAGCCCGAAAACCCACGGACACAAAGACCAGCTTCGCATGTCTGGTTCCATTGGCTCCGGCGGCGTGCAGCATGTGTTCAAAGGCACGCACATGGGCGGCCACATGGGGGACGCGAAAACCACGGTCAAGAATCTGGAAATTATTGAAGTGAATGAAAAAGAGGGGATCCTCTCGATTAAGGGCGCTATTCCAGGAGCGCGGCACGGACTCATTTGTATCGAAACTTGATTTTGAGGAGAAACCCTCTGAAGAGGGGTTTCCCCTCCAACGGCCTCTCCTTCCATGGATGCCTCGGGTGCGGGCACAGCCCGACACCCTCGGCAATCTCTACTCCTATGAAAGCGAAAACCTACAATCAACAAGGCGCAGTTACCGGAGAAATGGAATTGAATCCAAAAGTGTTTGACGTGAAAGCGAATCCCCTGCTCATTCAGCAAGTGATTGTTGCGCTCGAAGCCAACGCCCGCAAGCCGCTCGCGCACACCAAAACTCGCGGAGAAGTGCGCGGTGGTGGAATCAAACCGTGGAAACAAAAAGGCACGGGCCGCGCGCGGCACGGGTCCATCCGTTCTCCATTATGGGTTGGTGGTGGAATCACGTTTGGTCCGCGAAAAGATCGCGTGTTCTCTAAACGACTCAACAAAAAAATGAAAACGAAAGCGCTCTTTATGTCGCTTTCCGATAAAGCTGCCGATGAACACCTTCTTGTGTTTGACACGCTCGCTCTCACCGAGCCGAAAACCAAGCTCATGGCCCAGTTTTTGAAAGCCGGGCCGGTCAAAAGCAGGAAAGCGCTCATCGTGATGCCGACAACAGACGAACATGTGGTTCGCGCAACGCGCAATATCTCCAAGGCGAAAGTCGTTCGCGCTGATTCACTCTCTGTGCGGGATGTATTGCTGCACGATGTTGTGATTCTGCCAAAAGCGAGCGTGAGCGTGATTGAAAAGACGTATCTCAAGAAATAGTATGGGAATTTTCGATCTATTTAAAAAGAGGCGGGCGGCTGAACAGAAAGAATCAATCATTCAAAAAGCTTCGGATTCGAAAGAAATAGAACAGAAGCTAGAGCCTGTTGCCAAAGAACAGAACCTCGTGAAACCACTTGGAGAGAAGAAAATCGCAAAGCCTGCAGCAAAAAAAGTGGCAAAAGCTAAGCTTTTGCCAAAGACGCAAAAGAAAGCACTTTCACTCCACAGCCAGGCGTATCGCATCTTGCTCCGTCCGGTTGTCACTGAAAAAGCAGCGCATCTGCAAGCTTCTGGGCAATATGCCTTTGAAGTTCTCCGAACCGCTAACAAACGCGAAGTGGCCAAAGCGGTGCAGCAAGCGTATGGAGTGACCCCGACGCACGTCACCATCATCAATACCAGTGCCCGTGCCCGACGGTTTGGCCAACACTCCGGATGGACCAAAGCCACCAAGAAAGCCATTGTCACATTGAAAGCAGGGGACAAGATTGAACTCTTTGAATCCGTCTAACGTATGCCGATCCGAATCCACAAACCCACAAGTCCTGGACGCCGAAAATCATCGGTCGATGCATTTCGCGATATTACAAAATCCACTCCTGAAAAAGCGCTCACCGAAGCATTGCACCGTGGATCTGGCCGCAACAGCCAAGGCAAGATTAGCGTGCGTCATCGCGGAGGAGGCCATGCGCGCCGTTACCGCTTGGTGGATTTTCGTCAAGAGAAACTGGACATGCCGGCAACCGTGCTCGCCGTGGAATATGATCCGAACCGCACCGCTCGCATTGCTCTTGTGGAATACGGAGACAAAGAACGTCGCTACATTCTTGCTCCTGAAGGCACGCGACCCGGCCACATCATGCTTTCATCAATGAACAAAATTGATGTCCAGCCGGGGAACCGCCTCCCGCTGAAACACATCCCAACTGGCATGCTCGTGTATAATCTTGAACTTGTTCCAGGACGCGGCGGGAAGATCGTGCGATCAGCCGGCTCCAGCGCAACCATTATGGCGCTTGAAGGCGGATTCGCGCATATCAAACTGCCGTCAGGCGAAGTGCGCATGATTCCCGCAGACGCACGCGCAACCGTGGGGCAAGTGAGCAACATTGATTATCGAAACATCCGTTGGGGAAAAGCTGGCCGCAAGCGATGGCTTGGGATCCGCCCATCTGTTCGTGGAAAAGCCATGAACCCGGTGGATCACCCTCATGGCGGTGGAGAAGGCAACCAGCCGATCGGGTTAAAGAGCGGACCAAAAACGTATACTGGCAAACTGGCACTTGGCGTCAAGACGCGTTCGCACAACAAAGTGACTAATCGATTTATTGTGAAACGACGAACCACATAATATGTCACGATCACTCAAAAAAGGTCCATACGTTGATGAAAATCTTTTGAAGAAGATGTCGAAAGTTCGCGCTGGCGATAAAACGGTGATCAAGACGTGGGCGCGCGCTTCGACCATTACTCCGGAAATGGTTGGATTCACGTTTGGCGTGCATAATGGCCGAGAGCACATCCCTGTGTACGTTGTGGAGAACATGGTTGGCCACAAGCTTGGCGAGTTCTCTCCGACGCGCAAGTTCGTTCGACACGGCGGCCGCATTCAAAAAGAAGCGGAGATGGCTGCCAAAACCGCAGCTCAACAACAGGTCCAAGCCGCTGCGACGGATAAGAAAGCTTGAATTTTATGAAAGTCACTGCGACCATCTCATCACTCCGAATCTCGCCGCGAAAAGTTCGCTTGGTGCTTGATGCGATCCGCGGAAAAAAGGTGGACGATGCTCTTCAAATCTTGGCGTTGACCAAAAAACAGGCAGCGCAGCCAATTGCCAAACTCGTGCGATCGGCCGTTGCCAATGCCGAACATAACTTTAAGCTCGACAAGAAAGATCTTTTTATCAAGACCATCACGGCTGACGAAGGCCAAGTGCTGAAGCGGTTCAAGCCGCGCGCATTCGGCCGAGCCTCTGCGATTCGCAAACGCGCATCGCACATCCATGTTGTTCTTGATGAGCGGAAAGAGTTCTTAACTGGCAAGAAGAAATAACGTATGGGTCATAAAGTCAATCCTAAAGTCTTCCGCATTGGAACAACACAAGTCTCGCCGTCGCGATGGTTTTCAGCGAGGCAGTATGCCGAATTCTTGCGCGAAGATATTCAAATCCGGTCATTCTTGCGTGAGAAACTGAAAGAGGGCGGCGTAGCACGGATTGAAACCAAGCGCACGCCTGATGGCGTGAATGTCGTGATTTATACCTCTCGTCCGGGCGTGGTGATTGGCCGCGGCGGCGCCGGAATTGAAGACCTCAAAAACTCGCTCATCAAACTCTTGAAAGGGAAACGAAAAGTCACGGTTGCGATTCAAGAGGTGAATCAGCCGAATCTCAATGCGCAGATTATCGTGTTGCAAATTGCTGAACAGCTCGAAAAACGCGTTCCGTTCCGCACGGCGCTTCGCCGCTCGCTCGAGCAGATCGAGCAAGCAGGAGCAAAAGGCGTGAAACTGCAAGTCTCCGGCCGTTTGAATGGATCGGAAATCGCGCGTACCGAAACTTCAACCAAAGGATCTGTGCCGCTCCATACCTTGCGCGCGGACATTGACTACGCTCGCGGCGCCGCGCACACGATTTACGGAACAGTCGGTATTAAAGCGTGGATTTACAAAGGCGATATTTTCCATAATGTTGCGCTTGAAGAAAGCCCAGTCAAAGCAACGAAATAATTATGTTCATCCCTCGAAAGGTCAAACATCGTAAACGGTTTCAACCGAAATTCCGCACAAACGCGACGCGAAAGATTTCGCTTGCCTTCGGGAGTTATGGGTTGAAAGCGCAGACAGAATCCCGGATTTCTTCACGCCAACTCGAAGCCGCTCGACGCGCCATGACGCGATTCATCAAACGCGGTGGAAAAATTTGGATTCGCATCTTTCCGGATTTCCCGATCACCGACAAAGGCGGAGAAGTGCGCATGGGAAGCGGCAAAGGCCCTGTGGATCACTATGTTGCTGAAGTGAAACCCGGAACGATTTTGTTCGAAATGGACGGAGTTGAAAAAGAAGTTGCAGAGCACGCCCTCCGATTAGCCGCGAGCAAACTCCCGCTGAAAGCCAAGTTTATTTCGAAAGACGTATGACCATGAAAGAACTTCGTGAAAAATCCTTGCCCGACTTACACAAACTCTTGGCTGAAACGAGAGACAGTCTTCGCGAGAAACGTTTCCGAGTCCACGAGCGCGAGCTGAAAAATGTGCGCGATGTGCGCGTGACGCGAAAACTCATTGCCAAGATTCTCACCGTGATGCACGAGAAACGCTAATATTTCCATATGACGGATGCTGCGCAAAAAGTGAAAAAGATCTACCACGGGATTGTGGTGTCGGATAAAGCCGACAAGACCATCAGCGTTCGTGTTGACCGCATGGTTGAGGTTTCGAAATATCATCGCAAAGCGCGTGTTTCGAAGAAATTCGCTGTGCATGATCCTGAAAACACCTATAAAGTCGGCGACACGGTCAGTTTTGTGGAAACACGCCCGCTCTCAAAAAGCAAACGTTGGAAGGTTGTGAAAGAAGTAAAGTAAGTCTATGATTCAACAAGAAACACGATTAAAAGTTGCAGATAATACGGGCGCCAAAGTCGTCGAGTGTATTAAAGTTCTTGGGAGCGGCTCTCCGCGCTATGCGCACATTGGCGATATCATTACCGTTGCCGTGAAAGAATCGGTTCCATATGCGCAAGTGAAAAAGGGGACTGTTGAACACGCGGTAATTGTGCGCCAACGCAAAGAATACCGTCGACACGACGGATCGTACATCCGATTTGACGACAACGCATGCGTAATCGTGCAAGCCAAAGATTCGAAAGAGCCGAAAGGCACGCGCGTCTTCGGCCCGATCGCGCGCGAAGTCAAAGACATGGGATTTGATCGTATTGCATCGTTAGCTCCGGAGGTTTTATGAACATCAAAACTGGCGACACCATCAAAATTATCCAAGGCAAGGATCGCGGCAAACAAGGCAAAGTGATTCAGGTGTTTGGTGCGGACAATCGAATTGTGGTGGAAGGATTGAACACCTTGGTGAAGCATTTGAAAACCCGTAAGCAAGGCGAAAAAGGCCAGCGCGTTCAGTTTAGCGCTCCGTTAGACGCGTCGAATGCTATGCTCATCTGCCCGAAATGTTCCAAGCCGACACGCGTGCGCCACGAAGTGCACGATGGAAAAAAAACGCGCGTCTGTCAGAAATGTCATGTCACGATCGAATAATATGAACATCCTGCACGAAAAATTTGTCAAAGAAATTGCACCGTCCCTTCGGACGGCATTGAAGGTGAAAAACATTCATGAAGTTCCTCGTCTCGTGAAAATCGTTCTCAATGTTGGAGCTGGGGCAGCCGTGACCGAAAAAACAGCGTTGGAAACCGTTCAACACACTCTTGAACGAATTACGGGGCAAAAGCCGGTGTTGACTCTTGCAAAAAAATCCATCTCGAACTTCAAGATTCGCCAAGGCATGCCGATCGGCGCCAAAGTCACGTTGCGCGGCGAGCGAATGTACGATTTCTTTCAAAAATTAATTCAAGTCACTTTCCCTCGCGTTCGCGACTTCCGAGGCATTTCCAAAAGTGTTGTGGATCCGCACGGCAATATCACCATCGGAATGAAAGAGCACACGGTATTCCCCGAAATCCGCTCAGATGAAATCGATCGGCTTCATGGACTGGAAGTGACCATTGTGACCACGGCGCGCGACAAACAGACTGCCGAAAAACTCCTTGAAGCGTTCGGATTCCCATTCCATAAAGGAAAAGTTGACGATCTTGGATCAATGATGGACATGTCTCCATCCAAAGGAGCAGCGAAGAAAGCGAAAGCACAAAAGACGCGATAATCATTTCTATGGCAACCGAAGCACAAATTGCAAAATCGAGAAAATCACGTATCAAGCCGAAATATTCGAGCCGAGTCGTTCGGCGATGCTGGCGCTGCGGTCGGAAGCGCGCATATATGAGAGACTTTGACTTGTGCCGAATCTGCTTCCGAGAGCTGGCAACGAAGGGTGAAATCCCCGGCGTTCGGAAGTCGAGTTGGTAAATACACCTATGCACGATCCAATCGCAGACATGTTCTCACGCATTCGCAATGCTTCCATCGTCCGAAAGGCCGACGTCGTTCTGCCGTACTCCAAAATGAAGCTCGCGATTGCCAGTCTTTTGAAAGAAGAAGGGTATGTTGATGATGTTCTTGAAGAAGAAGAGCCGCATCACCAGATCCGGGTGAAATTGAAATATCTGCCAAACGGCAAACCGGCTATTCTTTCGATTCAAATGGTGAGCCGAGAAAGCAATCGCATCTACCGTCCGGCAAAGAGTTTGCCGTACGTGTTGAATAACCTTGGGATTGCCATTGTTTCCACCTCAAAAGGGCTGATGACGAACAAGCAAGCGCGCAAACAGTCTTTGGGCGGGGAAGTGATTTGCGAAGTGTACTAATACTCTCCTATGTCACGAATTGGCAAACAACCTATTGCACTCCCGACCGGCGTTACCGCAACGGTTCATGATGGAACACTCACGGTGAAAGGCTCGAAAGGCGAACTTTCTGAACAATTGCATTCGCACGTCCTCGTTGATGTCAAGGATTCGGTTTTAAACGTCACGGTTATCGATCCGACAAACGAAAAGGATCGCGCTCTCTGGGGTTTGACGCGCGCGCTCGCCGCAAATATGGTGAAAGGCGTGACCGATGGATTTGAAAAGAAGCTCGAGATCAACGGGGTGGGATTCAAAGCGGCTGTGCAAGGAAAAAAGCTTGTGCTCTCTCTTGGATTCTCACATCCGGTGGAATATGAATTCCCAGACGGCGTTACCATTGGCGTTGTGAAAAATGTCATCAGTATTTCAGGCGCGAGTAAACAAGTTGTGGGCGAGACAGCCGCGCATATTCGACGCTACAAATTGCCCGAACCGTACAAAGGCAAAGGAATACCGTACAAGGGCAAAGGAATAAAATATATCGATGAACAGATTCGACGCAAATCCGGCAAGGTGGTGAAAGGAGCCGAAGCATAATTTGAACGTCTATGAAATCAACTCCACGAGAAAAACTTTTTCGACGAAAATCACGCATCCGTTCGCGCATTACAGGAACCGCAGAACGGCCACGACTTTCGGTGCATCGCAGTTTGCGTCATGTGCGCGCGCAGCTTATTGATGATGTTAAAGGCGTCACCATTGTTTCGGCAAGCGACAATGATCTTGAAAAAAACAACGCACAGAAACCTGTTGATACTGCAAAAGCGGTTGGCAAACTGTTGGCGGAAAAAGCCAAGGGCGCGAAAATCGAACGCGCGGTGTTTGATCGCGGCGGACGGTTGTATCACGGCCGTGTTCGCGCTGTTGCTGAAGGTGCGCGGCGTGCTGGACTCCAATTTTAGTTCATAATGTACGATGATGGACGTAAACGCAACAACAAAAGGTGCAAGACAGTCGGGCCCAACAGGGAGAGGCTCTCGTATGGCGCGCGGGCGGCAAGGCGGCGGCGAGCGGGGAAGAGGGCGAGATCGGCGGAGACGACGATCAGACTCGCGTGAGCAATCCGAGTACGATCAAAAGATTATCGACATCGCTCGCGTGACTCGCGTGATGGCGGGTGGAAAGCGCATGCGCTTTCGCGCATGTGTCGTGATCGGCAACCGCAAAGGCCGCGTTGGCGTTGGATTGGCCAAAGGTGCAGATGTGTCAATGGCGATTCAAAAAGCCGTTGCCAAAGCAGAGAAGGCGCTCATCACGGTTCAGACCGTGAACGAAACGATTCCGCATACGGTGGAAGTGAAATATGGTGCTGCGCAAATTTTACTCAAGCCGGCGTCCAAGGGGACAGGAGTGATTTCTGGCGGTCCTTCGCGCGCTGTGCTCGAACTTGCCGGCGTGAAAAATGTTGTCACCAAAATGAAGGGTTCCAAAAACAAGGTGAATAATGTTCTGGCAACCCTGGAAGCCCTTTCCTCCATGCGCACGAATCAGCATTACGCAAATTTGAAATGAAGCAACGAATAATCTATGGCTCTCTCGCTCTCACAACACCAATCAAAAAAGAAGGTTCAGAA
>JACPGL010000023.1 GCA_016182525.1 Candidatus Kerfeldbacteria bacterium
AATTGAGATTCGCGACTCCTACCTCTACATCGTCTTCCTGCTCCCATTACTCGGCAACGGAGAACGAACGGTCAAGATCTCGGAACTGAATGTGTTTGTCGGCAAGGATTACGTGCTCACGATTCACGAAGGCCCAACGCCGTCGCTCGACGACTTTTTTACCCTACTCACCAAATACGCAAAAGCACGCGCGAAGTACATGAAATCGCCCGAGTGGCTTATGTATCACGTTGTCCGTCGCATCCATGAATACGGCATCCCGATCCTGAACCGAATCGATGAAGACATTGACGCGCTCGAAGTGGATATTTTCGAAAAGGAACCGGAGCAGTCGCTCCTGAAAGAAATCGCCATTGTGCGCCGCAACATTATCGACTACCGAAAAATCGTGCAACCGCATCGAAGCGTCATTCTGCAACTCGAAAGCGCGCTCCAAAAAAGTCACGATTTCAAAATGAAGCCAACCGACGCCTACTACGAAGATTTAACCATCGAAGCGCAAACCGTGTGGGATCAGTTAGAGAATTTCAAAGAACGGATCGAAGCGCTTCAAGAGACGAACGCGTCGCTTTCGTCGTTTCGCATCAACGACACCGTTCGAACGCTCACAATGATCTCTGCAATTCTCCTCCCGATGTCGCTCGTTGCAAGTATCTTTGGGATGAATACGGAAAATCACCCGATTATCGGTGATCCGTCTGATTTCTGGATCGTACTTCTCATCATGGCTCTGCTTTCTCTTGGAATGATCTTTTTCTTTCGCTTTCGCCGATGGCTGTAATCGACTATTTCGTCAATTTTCCCCTGCCCGTTTTGGCAACGCTCGCTGTGCTGCTGGTGATCACCGCGCTGTATTATTATACGCGGATGAGTTCTGGCGGAGGCGGACGTTCGCGACATTCAGCGATTGATGAATATGTTCGCGACCTGACCCATGCAGCCGAAGAAGAAAAACTGGATCCGGTGATCGGGCGCGAAGGAGAAATCCAACACATCATTCGCATTCTCGCGCGGCGTACGAAAAATAATCCAATCTTGGTTGGGGAATCTGGCGTTGGCAAGACGGCGATCGTCGAAGGATTAGCAACAGAGATTGTGAACGGGAATGTACCGTTTGCCTTGCGCGAAAAGCGCGTGCTGAATTTGGATTTGGCTGGGATGCTTGCCGGCACAAAGTATCGCGGAGAATTTGAACAGCGCTTGAAAAAAATCTTAAATCAAATTGTTGCAGCGCACCGGAATATCATTGTTTTTATTGACGAGATTCAGCAGTTGGCAGAAGCTGGCGAAGCCGAAGGCGCAATCGGCGCGGCCGATATTTTAAAACCCGCTCTTGCGCGCGGCGAATTGCAGGTGATCGGCGCCACAACCATTCAAGAGTATGAGGCGATTTTCAAAAAAGACGCCACACTCGAGCGGCGGTTCCAACCAGTTATTGTGAACGAACCGAATCCTGAACAAACGCGGAGGATCTTGCATGGATTGCGGGGGAAGTATGAACAGTATCATGATCTGGCGATAAGTGACGCGGCGATTGACGAAGCGGTCTCACTTGCCGATTTACATTTGAAAGACCGACATTTCCCGGATAAAGCGATTGATTTAATCGACGAGGCGGCAGCGATGGTGCACTTGTGGGCGGTGAACGCAAAAAAACCAACCGGCAAGGAGAACTTGATTGTGACACCGGAGAATATTCGGGAGGTGCTCTCTGCATGGATTCAAGAAGATGTGAAAGGCGCCGAGCAGCTTTCACAAAAACTCGAAGCGAAGCAGAGCCAGCGTGCCAAGTATGAACCGGTGTAATTATGAGTACTCCTCTGAAGCTCCGTTTTTTTAACACGCTGACGCGACGGAAGGAGCTGTTTTTGCCTGTTGGGAAAACGGTCAAGCTCTATACCTGCGGCCCCACGGTATACAACTACGCGCACATTGGGAACTTGCGGACCTATATTTTTGAGGATGTGTTGCGGCGCGCGTTAGAATTTGCTGGATATCGCGTTCGGCACGCCATGAATATCACCGATGTCGGGCATTTGACAAGTGATGCGGATGAGGGCGAAGATAAATTGCAACGTCAAGCTGAACGCGAACGCAAAACCGCCTGGGATATTGCCGCGTTCTACGCACGTGCGTTTGAGCAGGATGCGAAAGCGTTGAACATTCTTCCTCCACACATCGTGGTTCGCGCAACCGATGCGATCCCTGAACAAATTTCGTTGATTCAAAAACTGGAGAAAAAGGGACTCACCTATCGAACGTCTGATGGTGTGTATTACGACACGTCTCGATTCAAAGGATACGGCAAGCTGGCGCGATTGAATGTGCGTGGTCAAAAAGCTGGCGCGCGCGTTGAAGAAAATCGTGAAAAACGAAATCCGACCGACTTTGCATTGTGGAAATTTTCTCCGACCGGTAAGAAACGTGATATGGAATGGGAGTCGCCATGGGGCAGAGGGTTCCCGGGCTGGCACGTTGAATGTTCAGCCATCAGTATGTCGGCATTAAAAACTTCAACACTTGATATTCACACTGGCGGGATTGATCATATTCCGGTTCATCATACGAACGAGATTGCACAATCCGAAGCAGCAACCGGCAAGCCATTCGCGCGCATGTGGATGCACGGCGCGTTTCTTGTCTTGAGAGACGCAAAGATGGCAAAATCTGCCGGCAACTTTGTAACGCTCGAATCACTCAAGGCGGAAGGGCTTGATCCGCTCGACTACCGATTCTTTCTTTTTCAAACGCATTATCGTCAGACGCTCACCTTTTCATTCGACGCGGTGAGATCGGCGCGTGTCGGACTTGTAAAACTCCGAGAAACGATTCACCGTTTGGAGCATTACACCCAGCACGGCGAGAATGCCACTCTTGAACGCTCCATGAGCAAGGTGCAAGGGCAAGCTCATCAGGCCATTGAAGACGACTTGAACATACCCAAACTCATCGCCGCTCTTTTTGCATTTGCAACAATACTCAACTCTGCCATGGATCAGGAACGGAATATTCCTCGAGCGGCTGCTCTTGCACTCTTCCACGAGTATGATAAGCTATTAGCAGTCGACCTTTTCCGCAAAAAAATAGCCATTCCAGCAGAGATTCAAGAGCTCGCCGAACAACGTCAAAACGCTCGCAAAAAGCGCAACTTCGCTGAAGCCGACCACCTCCGCAATGAAATCCACGCTCATGGTTGGCTTGTAAAGGACACTCCAGAAGGGACAAAAATTCACCGAAAGGAATCATAATCCCATAGCTATGCAAAAACCCATTGCCGTTAAAACGCAAACCACGGTTCATCCGGTCACCAAGATGAACCTCGGCATCATCATTGTGATGGCCGTGTTCAATCTGATTTTCCTCGGAGCCCTTCTTTTGAAGGGACTCTTCTCTGCTCTCCCCTGATCTATGCTCTCATTCTGGCAAACGCTCCCGCGTCCGATTTTTATGTTGTCTCCAATGGCCGGCGTCACCGACTCGGCTTTCCGCCAACTCGCGAAAAAGTTTGGTGCTGATGTTGTGTACACCGAATTCATCTCCACCGCTGGTCTACACTTCTCGCCAGATGCGCCACACGGCCGGCTCGAATTTACTGAAGGCGAACGACCGGTCGTATGCCAAATTTTTGGATCTGAGCCAGAATTTTTTTATCAAGCAGCACAGAGGATTGAACGTGAGGGATTCGACGGCGTGGATATTAACTTCGGCTGCCCGGCAAAAAAAGTTGTAAACTCCGGCGGCGGAATTACCATGCTCCGCGATCTTGATCGCTCGTATGAAATTATACAGGCCACATGCGAAGCAGTGCGAAACATTCCCGTGTCCGTAAAAACTCGAGTGAGTGTGGGATGTGTTGATGACAATGGCACCAAAGCGAGGGAACGTCACACAGTTCTTGATCTGATCGACAAAATCCGCGATCTTCCTGTGGAAGCGCTTATCCTCCACGGCCGGCCATACGAAACACCCTTTGCCGGCGAGCCCGATTATGAAATGATGCGCCGAGCGCGCGAGGCATTTAACGGTATTTTTATTGCGAACGGCGGCGTGTCCACTCCTGAATACGCGCGCACCATGCTCGAACGCACAGGTGCGGACGGCATTGCCTTAGCTCGCGGCGTGTATGGCAAGCCGTGGCTTTTTCGCCAAATTAAAGACTTTCTCGCGTGGAACGCCTACGTTGAACCGGATCCAGCGACCATTTGTCAGATTGCGCTTGAACATGCCGAAGAACTTGTTCGGCTTAAAGGCAAAGAGCGCGGCATCCGCGAAATGCGAAAACACCTCGTGTGGTACACCAAGGGGTGGGACGGCGCCAAAGAACTTCGGCGCGAACTTGTCCGGGTTCTGACGCTTGCGGATATCCAAAAACTTCTCGCCTCGCAAACTGAGCGAGAATGGTCATTCGTCCCCTATTCGTCGTCGTAATCGTAGTACCGTTTGCTTTTTCGTTTGCGAGGAGCGAAAAGCGCTAACGCAATGATCGGCAACACAACCCAAGTGAAGTGGCCAACCTTGCTTGCAAAGATTTGTAACGTCAGCGGCTGCAACTCTTTCACCGAGTCCGCGGGCAAGAAGGACAAAATAATACTGATAAGCAAGCCGATCTGCAAAATGCTAAATAAGACAATCTGCAAAAAGTTTCCCCGTTCTGTGCTTGGCGCAAGCGACCGCGTAATCGCTGAACGCGAAATCAAGAAGAACAGCACAATAAACGTCCCAACGAACATCGAAATGTTGGCAACGAAAAACTGATTGACACCGACTTCAGCAATTTTTTGCCCCTGAAAAAATGGAACGCTTTGAACCACGGCCAACGCAGTGTAGGTTGAAAACAAAATCGCTGCGATGCGCGACGTGCCGAGAGACAAGCCATACAAAAACGTCGCGACAACAAAAAAGATCACGATGAACAAATCCCACGACGGATTCTGAAAATTCACGTTTGCAATAGCGGATACGGCCTCTGTTGTTTGTTTTGCCGCTTCTGCGTTGCCTTCCGCAGCCAGCGCGATTTCAAAAAGATTCATCCTCCAGTATTCAAAGATGTGTATAACTCATTATACCACTTTTTCTAATCTATGGGAAGCAATGGGTTTTCACTAGTTCATTTCTTCCGTGCAAGATACTGCACAAACAAGCTTTTCTCTTGATGTCCTTCAGAAAAATCGTGATACATGGTTTCCACTTCAAAATCCACACTCAAGATATCGAGCATATCTTCTTGATAGATCGGATACAGATCGAGCTTGCTCCAAATTTTTCGCGACTTGTCGTAATAGTGGAGCACGACGACGGTCTCGCTGATATACGCTGGGAACAGCAAAATCTTTTGCTGGAATCCATGATAGTACACAGAGTTACGAAATGAAAATTTTTCAAAGATGGTTTCTTTCGGCAAGTGCATGAGCGAGTGGATGTAGTCGTAATTGCGCGAATCAATAAACAGATAGCGTCGTGTTTGATAAGTTTGGCGAATTTGCTCACCACACTTTGCTGCGCGCGTTTGGTGTACTCACGCGTTCCCCCGCCGATGTACGTGAGTGAGTTACCGGTTAAAAATACAAAGTCAAAAAGGTGCGTGTATTCTGGAGTGGCATTTGGCAAATCAATCCAGTTGGCTTTGTGGATCGGGATGTCAAGATTCTGCTTTTTGAAACGATAGCGTGATTGGCGAATGAACTCGTCGTCCACTTCGTTCGCTTCTGCGCTGTTGATGTGATACAGGTTGCTCTTGAGCACGTCGAGGATGCCGGCAAGATCAATCCCGCCACCGACACCAAGATCGAGGATGCTTCGCAATCCCCGCTTTTTGATAAGATCGACAAAAAACCGCATCTCGCTAGGGTCGATCGCGCCTTTGAACGTTGGGTAAATTTCTTTTTGCCACTCTACCGCCTTAAAATCCGCAAACTCCTCAATCGGATTGCTGATGTAGGGCAAGGTGTTGATGAAGGCCATACTATTCCACCACTTCAGATTTGAGTCGCTTTGCCTCTTCAATAAAAAACTGTTGCCAGTCTTCGGAGGGGACTTTTTGAATCATTCGCGGAAGATCCTGCGCTTCACTCGCTTTTACAAATTGCGTTCCAAGTTGCAGTGGGTCGATGTACGTATCAAACTTCGCTCGAGCTTTCATCACGAGATGGTGGATAGTATATCCCTGTTTTTTACAGATGCAATAGAGGTCAATATAATCTCGAGCTTTTGTTCTCTGGTAAATTGTAAAGAGTTTGTTCACCCCAATGTCTTCAAGGCTGTCAATCGTTACCCCGGCGTGAGTCGCGCCTTTCCTGAGCCGTGGAAACGGAAAATACGTAAACTCCGCTTTCAAAATTCCACTTGGAAACGTTAAGAAGAACAGATTACGATTAAAACTTTGCTCAAAATCAATCTTTCGGATTTGAAATTCTTTCGTGATTGTATGAAAAAAAACCGACAGGCCTTCAGCATCAACCTCTTGTTCGGAAAAAAAATCTAGATCTTCTGAATAGCGATGATGCAAATAAAAACCGGCGAGTGCCGTACCGCCTGTGAGATAAAACCGTTCCGAGATGGTGCGCTCTTGACCAATCTTTTCGAGCAGATGCTTTTGCTCGGGTGTGAGAATGTCAGGAGTCATGGAGCAGAAGTTCGAGAAAGCGTTTGCGAGCAGGATCAAGCTTTAGCCGCGACCAGTATTTTTTGAGTTCGCTGATCTTGAGTCGTTCGCCGTCCAATCCAAAATTGACCAGCTGCTCAAGCTTCCAGATTGCATGAGCTTCTGGGTTTTTTTTGAGCGAATTTTCGTCGGTTGACCAGTTGTGCATACACGAAGTATATCACATTTCAGTACCAATTTCAAGCCCTTTCGCGAACACTACCTTCTTTTCAGCCACCACTTTTTGAAGAGCGGGACGGTAATCGTGGAGATCATAAAAGCCACAGCCGGAACAACCGCATTCGCGAACGGATCCGGCAATCGCGCAACAAGAAAAAACGAAACGATCACACAATATGTAAGCACCACGATGAGCACGCGCCGTGTCCAACTCGTTTCCCACGCTTTGTCTGCCTCAACGCGCTTGTTTCGTGCCTTGATCTCGTCAATGTCCTTTTGAAGTTCTTCGAAAGAGTTTGGCATACCACAGGGTGACTGTTCCAATAAGAGCAAGGCTTTCCATATTTTGTTCGTACGAGTGCGGTTGTGCCTCTACACAGAAGGTTGTAGAACCTTTACTTCGTGCGTCAGCGTTCGCGCAAGACGGGTGGATTCAGTTTCAAGATCAAAACGCGACTGGAGATTGAGCCAGAACTGCGGAGTCATCCCAAAGTAGCGGCCAAGACGAAGCGCAGTATCAGCCGTGACCGTTCGCTGCCCTTTTACAATTTCGTTAATGCGCCGCGGGGGAACAGCGATATCTTTAGCCAAGCGATATTGCGAAATCTTAAGCGGCTTTAAGAATTCCTTGTTGAGGATTGATCCCGGATGAACTGGACGAAATTTGCGAGTCATAGGCGTGAATCCATTGTACCTCACATTCGTGAATTTTGACAAACGTGACTCGCTTGACAGTGATCCTCCTCCCATGATACTGTGCCGTGTCCGCAATCCCGCGGCAAATCGTCTTGTTGTGCCACCCCACGCACCGAGAAGGAGGAGTATGAAATACATCATAACTGCTGTGGCCGTGATCGCCGCTCTCCTGATCCTTTGGTATGGCGCAGGGCTGATGTTCTGGCCAGGAATCTATGTCAGCGAAGAGAAGGTCATTCTCGCGGTAGAAAAGCAGGGCTACTCCGACATCACCGTCGAGGACAAGGATGTCTTCTTCGTGGGCTGGAAGGGATGCTCGGACAATGACGACGCTCTCTTCGAGCTCACGGCGACGAATGCTCGCGGTCAGGGGGTCGAGCTTCTCGCCTGCGCTGGATGGCCCTTCAAGGGCGTCACGATACGCACCGAGTAGCGCCCCTAGCCAGAAAGAGCCCCTCCCGGACTACTCTACCCGCCCGTGTTTGCCCGCCCATCGCGACGGTCATCACGGGCGGGCAACACATTAATCAATATACCTCGATCGCGCTCGCAGTGCGATTGTCTTCTTTTACCTAATATTAGATAAGAATAGCTCGTACCTCTTGAAAAAAATAGCAGTTGTGATAGAGTTGGTTGTCTCGAATGGGCAAAACTTGTTGCCCAAACGAGCGCACACTTCGCACTGGAGGATCTTATGAAGCTCTCGGACGTCGCGACGGGTGAGTGGTTCACCACTCGGTTTGGGGGGTTCTACATCAAGACCTCTCCGTTCCTCAGAGGTACCACCACCTTCTGGGCCGTCAGTCTCACCGACGGCATCCCGAAGTTCAGGGCGCCGACTGGCACGCACAACGCCCCGTTGGAGGAGGATGTGGAGATTGTCCCTAAGCCCGACTGGGTGAAGCCGGAGGAGACCGACAGCTTCATCGTGTTCAATGACTCGGAGAGACGAGATGAGGCGGTCCTGGAGCTCCGACGGGAGATCCCCTCCCTCGTCCTGGAGGCCAGCGCCAAGCCCGAGCAAGAGAAGTACTTCATCTCCTACCGAGCAAGCGAGGCGCTGAACAATAGGATCGACCAGGTCCTCGACCGTGCCGGACTTCGCGGGGTGTGAAAGGCATCGACCTCAAGGTCGGGTGCGGATGCGCGGGGGTTCGGTTCGCCGGACCCCCGTCCCCTTCCATTTTTTACGTAATCCACTCCTATTTTGACTTATTATTGCCATCTTGACTATCTTCTATTACTATATAGTCGTAGGTTTCAATAATAACTGTACTATGGCCAAACTCATTATTCGAGCAACAACATTATTCTTTTCAGTCCCCTCTTTCAAGAAGGGGGCGAGTCGGCTTATGGATTTGACCGGCAGTCTTGACGAGTATAATTCTCAACCTGATGCAGATTATCAAGCACTCAAAAAAGATTGGGGGAATGTTGGCTTTGTAATAAAGACAAAAGAGTAAATCGAAGATAGTTGCCTGTCCAAAGCTTAGCTTCGGACATGTATCATGAGATTGCTTCGGCGGCTATGCCGCCTCGCGAGTGACGGGATCCCTCGGCTTCGCCTCAGGATGACAGGAGGATGGTCAGGATGACAAAGCGTGGAGGAAATTGAAGACGCCGCCTTTGCCGATTTCGGATTCGAGGTCTTTCAAAAGTTTCTTTGCTTTGCGGGAAAGTTTGGTGGGGGTTTCGACAGAAACGGTAACGATGTGGTCGCCGCGGCCGGAGGCGCGGAGGCGGTGGAATCCTTTGCCACGAATGCGAAACTCTTTGCCGCTTTGGGTTCCTGACGGAACCGAGAGTGTCCCCTCTCCTTCGATCGTTTGCATCGGCACATCGCCGCCAAGTGCTGCAACGGTAAACGGAATATGAACCTCGGAACGAATGTGATCGCCGTCGCGGGTAAAATTCTTAGATGGTTTGACATGCACGCGCACATACAAATCGCCGTACGGGCCGCCGAACTCGCCGGCTTCGCCCTGGCCGCTTAATCGCAACATGCCCTGATCCTCAATCCCGCCGGGAATATCCACGGCCAACTCGACATCACGTTTCTCTGTGCCGGCACCTTTGCATTTTGTGCAGTTTTTCTCGGGTGACTTGCCTTCGCCGTGACAGGTGGGACACACTGACGCCGTACGAATCTGACCTAAAATCGTTGAGCGAACTTGTTCAATTCGCCCGCTCCCCTGACACGTGGAGCACGTCACGATCGGCGTGCCGGGCTCGGCGCGGTTTCCGTGGCATCGCTCACACGTCATGGTTTTGTATAATCGAAAATCTTTTTTGACGCCAAACACCGACTCCTCAAATGAAATTTCCACATCGGCCTGAATGTCTGCGCCGCCGCGTGCGCGTGTTCGCGAGCGCGCGCCTCCACCTCCACCAAAAAACGTTTCAAACACATCGCCCATGTCGCCAAAATCGAAATTGACGCCGCCATTGCCAAATCCTTGGCCAAATGGATTGGCGCCGCCGAATCCCCCGCCAAAGCCAGACGCTCCGCCGGCTCCGCCCATATTCTCAAACGTCGAGCCGAACTGATCGTACTGCGAGCGCTTTTGCTCGTTACCAAGCACTTGATATGCTTCGTTCAACTCTTTGAACTTTTCGGTATCGCCGCCGGCTTTGTCTGGGTGAAGTTCGTGCGCTTTTTTGCGGAACGCGCGCTTGACGTCGTCTTGCGACGCGCCGCGTTCAACGCCGAGAGTTTTGTAGTAGTCTTTGGACATGAAAGTTTACGAAAGAACGTCACTCGCGAGGAGGCCGTATACGGCCGACGAAGCAATCCACTTGATTGCTTCGCGAGCTTTCGCTCGCTCGCGAATGACGCGCTTTATCTGTTAACAGGATTTTCCGCCGCAGTCGCAGCCTCCATCTTTGCCGCACTTGCAGTCGTCACCGTCGCATGATCGAATCATAGGGGTAGGGATAATGATGAGATCCTTCGACTCGTCCGCTTTTGGCGGACTCGCTCAGGATGACATGTGATCATAGATCACATGTCATTTCTTTTCCTTAAAGTCGGCGTCAACAGGGCCTTTGTCAGCTTGTTTTTCTTCGGCTTTTGACTCACCTTTTGCCACGTCACCAGCCGCCTTTTGCTCTGCTTGCTGCTTGGCTTGCGCTTGCTTGTACACCTCTTCGCCAATTTTTTGCGACGCAGCGCCCAACTCTTCGGTTGCTTTTTTGATCGCGTCAAGATCAGTCCCGTCTTTCACGCTTTTCAGCGCCTCAACTTTTTCGGCAACTTTTTTCTTCTCGTCGTCACCCACTTTGTCGCCAACATCTTTCACCGCTTTTTCCGCCGAGTAGATGAGCGTCTCGGCCATATTCTTGGCTTCAACGAGCTCTTTCTTCTTTTTATCTTCTTCGGCGTGCACTTCGGCATCTTTTTGCATCTTTTTTACTTCCTCGTCAGACAAGCCGCTGGACGCTTCAATGCGGATGGACTGCTCTTTGTTCGTGCCCTTGTCTTTCGCTTTGACGTTCACAATGCCATTCGCGTCCACATCAAACGTCACTTCAACTTGCGGAACGCCGCGAGGTGCAGGAGGAATGCCGTCCAAGATAAACCGGCCGAGCGATTTGTTGTCTGCAGCCATTTCGCGCTCACCTTGCAAGACATGAATTTCCACGGACGGTTGGCTGTCGGCTGCTGTTGAAAAGACTTGCGTTTTGGATGTGGGGATGGTGGTGTTGCGTTCAATAAGCGGAGTGCGTACGCCGCCAAGCGTTTCAATGCCGAGCGTCAGCGGAATGACATCGAGAAGCAAAATGTCTTTCACATCGCCCTGCAACACGCCGGCTTGCACCGCTGCGCCGAGCGCAACGACTTCATCCGGATTCACGCCGATGTGCGGTTTTTTGCCAAAAAATTCTTCCACCTTTTTTTGCACGAGCGGCATGCGCGTCATTCCACCAACCAGAATGACCTCGTGAATATCTTTCGTGGACATTTTTGCATCGGCGAGCGCTTTGCGACACGGTTCTATGGTCTGCTCTACTAAATCGCCGACCAATTCCTCAAGTTTAGCGCGCGTCATTTTCATGACCAAGTGCTTTGGGCCAGACACATCTTGCGTAATGAACGGCTGATTGATTTCGGTTTCTTGCGCAGTCGAGAGTTCGTGCTTGGCTTTTTCGGCCGCGTCTTTCAAGCGCTGCAACGCCAGCGAATCTTTGCTTAAATCAACTCCCTCTTGCTTTTTGAATTCCACGGTGATCCAATCAATGATGCGTTTGTCAAAGTCATCGCCGCCAAGATGCGTGTCCCCGTTCGTCGCTTTCACTTCAACCGTGTCCTCGGCAACTTCCAAGATGGACACGTCGAATGTGCCGCCGCCCAAATCATACACCGCAATTTTTTCGTTCTTGTTCTTGTTGAATCCGTAGGCAAGCGCCGCGGCGGTCGGTTCGTTGATGATGCGCTTTACATCTAACCCCGCGATTTTGCCCGCGTCTTTTGTTGCTTGGCGCTGCGAGTCGTCGAAGTAGGCCGGAACGGTGATAATCGCTTCGGTGATTTTTTCGCCCAAACGCGCTTCGGCATCGGCTTTGAGTTTTTGCAAAATCATGGCGGAGATTTCTTGCGGCGTATAGGACTTGTCGGCCATTTTCACGGCCACTCCTTCGCCTTTGCGTTCAACCGTGTACGGCAAGTGCTGTTGGTCGCGCTGGACTTCGGCGTCGTCAAACCGGCGGCCGATCAAGCGCTTGACCGAAAAAATCGTGTTCTGCGGATTGGTCACCGCTTGACGCTTTGCCGCTTGGCCCACAATGCGCTCGTTCGTTTTGGAGATCGCAACCATGGAGGGCGTGGTGCGGTTGCCTTCAGCGTTTTCAATAATTTTGGGCTCGCCACCTTCGACAATCGCCATTGCGGAGTTGGTTGTGCCAAGATCGATTCCGAGAATTTTAGACATAGAGAGATGTAATGAATTAGAGGGGTTTTTACTCCTTTTTTTTGATTTCCACAGGGATGGATTTGCGTTTGGCGTGTTCGGATTTGGGAACTGTGACCTTGAGCACGCCGTCGGCAAACTCGGCTTTGGCGGCGCCAGCTTCAACCGAAACGGGAAGCGACACTACGCGGTGAAAGCTGCCCATGCGCACCTCTTGACGATAATAATTCTTGTCGTCCACTTCGGACTTTTTGCTTGTCTCGCCTTCAATCGTCAACACATCATTTTCAATCGAGATTTTGACGTCGTTCGGGTCAATGCCGGCAAGAGGCGCTTCGACCACAACCGTCTCGCCTTGCTCGTACACGTCCACGGCGGGCACGAATCCGCCGCGGCTTGGCCACATGTCGGCCATGAGTGAGTCCATTCCTTGGAATGGATCCCATCGGATGAGTTTTGTCATAGGTTTGGGGTTAAAAATTTTTTCTCTTTGTCACTCGCGGCAGACTGTCCGAGAACTGTCATCCTGAGCGCGAGCGAAGGATCTCTGTCATAGAAAATGGCTTATGGATA
>JACPGL010000028.1 GCA_016182525.1 Candidatus Kerfeldbacteria bacterium
ACAGGAAAAAGAACAATGACCCGCGAACCGTCGACGTGGGCACCCTTAAAAAATCCGCGCCTTCCATGGTGTCATTTTCTATCGGTCAACCAGTGTGATCCTTAGGGGTTTTCGGTGTCATAATTATATCGGTTGACACGGCTCCATGGATAGTTGCGCACCCGTTCACATCGCATGAAACGGGTGCGCTGGTCCAACAAACCTGCGTGTGGGAGCTGCCCCTACAATGATTCGTAGGTGTACGACAGCGCGTCTTGCCGCAAGGTGTGGAGCACTGATTCGAGTGCGACGCCCTCCCTGCGTTCGTGATCGAAGCCGAACGACCAACGGATGGCCAGAGAGACAAACTGGACAGCTCGATCAAGAGCAGCGGGGAAGCTTTCTCCCCTCATCATACTCCCGAGAAGAACACTTGTGAAGGTATCTCCGGTACCCGGGTAGTGGACGGGGATCCTTTCATTCTTCACCCGCCAGAAACGGTTCCCTTGAGCATCGAGACCGATGACCGACGACTGGCCAGTTTCGTGCACTGGAACACTCGTCACCACGATGTACTTAGGACCGTTGTCAGCGAGTCTCCTCATCCACCGTTTGATCTCTTCGAGTGCAGTTGTCTCGCTGTACGGCTCGCCGACGAGAAACGCAAGCTCCGTAAGATTCGGGGTGACGAGGTCAGCCTTCGCCACGAGCGTTCGCATACCCTCGACCATCTCTTGACCCATGGTCCTATAGAGCTTGCCGTCATCGGCCAGCACTGGATCGACGACCACAAGCTGCCTGTCGCTTCGGAAGTCGCTGATGAACCGAGAGACGACACCGATCTGCTTGGGCGAGCCAAGAAAGCCACTGTAGATCGCGTTGAATGTGACTCCGACGCTTTTCCAGTGGGCGACAATTCTTTCCATCTCATCGGTCAGGTCCAGAAAACTGGGCCCAGTGAACCCCGTGTGAGTGGAAAGAATCGCGGTGGGTAAAGGACAAACCTGAATACCCAGCGAAGAGAGTGTTGGGATCACGATCGTGAGCGACGCCCTGCCGAATCCCGCGAGACCATGAATCGCCGCCACTCTTTGCGTCGTGTTCTGCACAGAGCCCTCCATTCTGACTGTACGAAAGCTACGCATGCTCCCATAGTTCTACGCTAGCATGATCGAAGGAAATGATCAATTGTTGTGCGCCCGGTAGGACTTGAACCCACGACCTACTGGTCCGAAGCCAGTCGCTCTAATCCGCTGAGCTACGGGCGCTTGTCAGAGTTTCGAAGAACATACGGAGGGTATCAAAAATTGCTGGCATCGTCAATACTATGATACAATAAAATCACTTTCTCTATGCGATTCAAAAATCAATTTGCAAATATCGGGCTGTACGTCGCGCTCGCGCTCTTGCTTCGATTTGTGGTCGTGGATCGCGTTTTAGAAGCGCGGGAAGAATGGTGGCTCCAAGCTTTCGCCATCCTGCTCATCTTTGGCGTCGGCATCGCGTATGTTTTTCGCGGCACAGCAAAGACGATCGAAGAAACAACCGATGTGCTCAAAGATCGAACCAAGCTTGCTGGTGGTTTTTTGCAAGCGTTCGGTACGGCTTTCCCCGATATGGTCATTGGCGTGGTGGCCGCTCTTGCATCTTTGCAGGTGCGGGACACTGACTACGTTCGCGCCATCAACTTGGCGATCATCGCCGCCTCGACAACATTCGGATCCAACATCTACAACATCCTCCATGCGGCATGGTGCATCACGAGACAGAATATCGCAGACGTAAAAAACAGAGCCGTTTTGATGTTCCCGCCGTTTGCGTTTTCCGGCAAGCTTCAACCACTCCGCAAACATACGGCCAAACCAACCATTCAAGAGATGGACGGCGCTCTGCGTATCTTGACGGTTCTCACCCTTTTAACAGCCTTTGTCGCAGTGAGCATGGTGCTGTTCGGCAAAGCCCGCGAAGAGACAGCTCTTTTCGAAGGCGATCTGTACCAATTGACTCGTCCGCTTGGTTTTGTGCTGTTTCTTTTTTGCGTCGGCGTGCTTTTCAAATTTCGCAAAAGCCATCGGCCTGAATCACCGATTGGCGAAATCGTTGAAGAAGAGCGATACTATGCCAGCAAACCAACCGTGCGGATATGGGTGGATCTTTTGCTTTCAGGAGTCGCGATTCTGTTCACCGCCGAAAGCATGGTGAGAGCAATGGAAACGTTCTCTCATCTGACGCACATTCCTTTTGTCGTTACTGGGATTCTTGCCGGCCTTATTGGGTGTTTAGGAGAAATGATTGTGATCCATAACTTCTCTGTGAACCCCAAGGGCCGTATTGGAGATGCGATCGTCGGCGTGTCGATGGATAACATTGTCACCACGCTCGGCGCATCGATTGTCGCCATGATGGGCGGTATTTTTTTGGGAGGCAATTCGTTGATCTTGATCTTTGTCATCATCCTCACCTCAAACACGCTCCTCATTGAACAGATCTCCCGACTGAAAAACACCTTGGCTCACTAGAACAAAGCCCGCTGTCGGTGATCCACGAGTGGTTCACGTAGACTTATTTTTTTCATACTAAACTCGAATACCGGCCGAACAGTCTTTTCCTTTTGAATAAGGAATAAAAATTCTTTATTTCGTATATCCTGACCATTTCCTCCATTGAGCCACTGATTTGTCCATGTCATTGTGGCCATGACATTCTTTTTATAGTCCATCTCGATGATAGAACATTCCATTTTCAATTCTCGCAGTATTTCAATGATCGCATCAAAGGTTGCCCTCCCATTATTGTTATACGATAAAACAATATACTTTGCTTTTGTCTCTTCTATAAGTCTTTTTAGAGCATCAATAACAATATATCTGCCTTCGGCATTCTTTCTAAACTCTTCAAAGACTGACCCAGCGATAACGTCACTCACATCTTCACGTCGATGAGCAGCTCCAACAACTTTTGGTTTGTCATTCAAACAAATCGTTTTCCAAATATGATAATACGAAGCATAACGGACGCGCGAAGGAGGCATGAGCTCATTTGAAGAGCCGTAAGGCGGATCGTAGTATGCCAAATCTACTTCGATATCATCGAGTAAATCAAAAATATCGTTATTGAAAACGTGATGACTCTTATCATCAATGACCAACTTTGGCACCTCCATTTTCATTGTGTTGTACGCTCGTGGTGCCCATTGTTTAAGGTAAGAAACATGATGTCCTACGGAATTATCTACCTTATCCATGGCAAGAATCAAACTCGTCAAAAGAACCGATTTTTCTATTGCATTCTTAGAAATTTTATCAATTTCCTCCCGTATAGCATCAAGTTTCATTGTGTTGTGGAGCTGCCACATTCTTTTTTTCCCATCGCTGTGTATTGCGCTCCCGCTATTTGGTTCCCCACCGTAGTACTTCGAAAACCAACCAAATTTTCCAGGAAGTTCGTTTAATAGATCAATAGAGCGTTGATAATATGACGCTGGTTTTCGATTTAACAAATAACAATCACTAAAGACCTTTGACCAAATTGCTATGTCGTTTGCATAGACGGTATACCCTTCTTTTTTAAATGCTTGAGAAACTCGAGTCGTCCCAGAGAATCCATCAAAAATTGTGCGGACATCTAATGGGCGCACAAACTCAAGTAAGACCGGGATGATCTCCCTTTTTGAACCTGTATATTTTATGCCTTCAGTTTCCATAGAATACCATTGAGTATCATTGTACCAAATACGACAATCCTTTGAAAGGCTAAAGCATAGATTTTGTCTTAGATTTGGGAAACATTTTCAAAATCTGCTCGTGCTTTTCTTTGGGTGAGACGAGGATTTTTGAGAGCAAATGAATCAATGGCTCGTTAATATTATACTCACCTTTCAAAAGTTCCTTAAAGTATGGATGAGCCTTTTCAGTATGAGTCCACATCCCCCGTTGTAAGGCATTTGCCTTTGCGTCTCCATATCGTACTTCAAAAATATACTCATCCTTTGCATCATAAAATTTGTATATTGGAAAGGTATGCCTATTTGATCCAAACTTTCTTTGTGAGAGAAATTTAATACGCCGTACAGATGCATATGCTCTCTGTAGATCAAAAACAATGACCTTAAAAGCCAGTTTTTTCTCGTCGTAAATCAAGGGCAAGATGTTTACCCCACTAAAACCAGCGAAGCATGGCCGATTCAAAATTCTCTCAATTTCTTTTACATTCTTTATCTCCCTATTCCCCACCTCCTTTTTGAGAGATGCAAACATTGAACTATCTTTGTTCGTTGAAAGCTGTAAAGGGCCAATCCCGTATGTTTTTATGCTGATTGGTATCTCCTCCGTGGTTTGCAGATCCTTCACTCGTATATCCTCCTCAAATGCTTTTGCTCTAAATTTCTCCTTTCCAGTATGGATGGCGGAAAAACCTTCAATAAATTGGTTGATGTATTCTGTGAGCGCGATCTCTGCAAGATCACCATGTGTTTTATTCCCAATAATTCTCATCGAGAAAACGTTGGCCAGAACTGTGTACATTGCCAACGGTCGCGTCTTGAAGCTTTGTTCTAATCTCTCCAAAAATTTTTGATAGGCCGAGATCTTCATATTAATGAAAATTCCTAAAAAAATCGGAAAGTTCTAAATTGAGAGCTTTCGAAACTTTTTCTATATTTTCCAACGTGATATTTTTCTCGGCTCGCTCGATCATGCCAATATATGTGCGATGCACACCTGCCCTGGATGCAAGCTCTTCCTGAGAAAATCCCAGCTCCATCCGTTTATCACGAACCCTTTTGCCAAATTTGATGAGAATTTCTTTTTTCATATTTTCATCTCAACAGTCTCAGTATAGATATTTGCTCACTTTAGTTCTACATACTATAGTTAGCACATAAACTTATATTTCATTCTGATAATAGAAAATCAAAAACCCCTTTCCAAGAAAAGGGATTTTTGAGCAACCCAGCACACGCGGGCACGACGCGCGTTCGGCTCGAGCTTCTTTTGTGCAAGGCTCACGCCTTTAGCGCGTCTTTGAGCGACTTGCCTGCCTTGAACTTGGGCACCACGACTTCCGGAATCTGAATCCGTTCTGTGGGCTTTTGAGGATTCACACCCATGCGCGCCGTGCGTCGGCGAGCGGAAAACGTGCCAAATCCGGTCAGCGTCACTTCGCTGCCTCCTTTGATTGTTTGCGTGACGACCTCTTCAAACGCTTCAAGCACATCCTCGATTTGCTTGCGAGGAGCACCGACTTTTGAAGAGATTGCCTCTGCGAGTTCGACTTTGTTCATCGTCCCACCTCCTTTCTATACGTTCGTGAGTTGTTGGTGAAGTTGTATGGTTTTCGTTTTGCCGGATGCATCGTCGATCCGGGCGACGAGCGCGTTGACCGTGACTTCTCCATGTTCCGGAATTTCATGCGCAACCGGCACAGACGTTTTGAATGACCGAATGATCGCGTTTTTTTCCACCCCGATCACGGAATCGCGCGAGCCGGTCATGCCGACATCCGTGATGTAGCCGGTGCCGCCGGGCATGATCCATGCATCGGCAGTTGGCACATGCGTGTGCGTGCCGACGACGGTGGAGACACGTCCATCGAGATACCACCCAAGCGCGACTTTCTCCGATGTGGCCTCGGCGTGCATGTCCACGAAGATCGCCGAGCGATCACCCAACGGGAGCGTTTCAAGGATGCGATCAATCACCTGGAACGGATCATCAATCTGCTCATGCATGAATACCCGTCCCTGTAAGTTTACCACGGAAAGCCGTTTCGTTCCAATCTCGATGGTTTTCACGCCCGTTCCCGGGTTCGTGGGCGGGTAGTTGGCCGGGCGAAGGAGCTTGGAATCGCGACGGTCGAGAATGGCCACGCCTTGCTTCTGTTTCCAGATGTGGTTGCCGGAGGTCATTACATCCACGCCCATGTCGAGCATTTCTTGGTAGGTGGAATCAGTGACGCCTTTCCCATGTGCAAGATTTTCGACATTTGCGATCACCGCATCAGGCTGAAATGTTCGTCGAAGATCAGGCAGGACTTTTCGAACCGCCTCCCGCCCTATTTTTCCTATAATGTCTCCGAAGAAGAGGATGGTCATACATATAGAGGGTTGGAGTTAGACAGCGGAAAGGAAATCGCCCTTCTCGCGGCACCGGGTCGGTCGCCTCCTGCGGGCGACCGCCCTGCGCTCGGCTCGCCGCTCGGTCGCCTTTGGCGACCGAGACCAAGCCGGCGAGCCTGTGCAAGCAGCCGCTCCGAAGGTCAATTTCCTTTCCGCTGTCACCCGTCATGATCTTCGCTCTTGAGATGGGATGCTCTCGCGACATCACCCGCAAAGGATGCTGCGAAGGGATCCCGAGAGCAGCGAGCGGCCATGGTGTCCCGCACGAGATCCTTCGTCCGCCGTTGGCGGACTCAGGATGACAAAGGCCAGTCGACGGATGACAGTGCGGGACGAGCGAGCGCGAGGCAAAGTGCGGCCGGCTCGGAGGGCCGGCCGACACGGCCCGAAGCAGCACCTTTGCGGGTGATTTGAGCGATAAGGGACTTCTATCTCGCGTACTCGACAATACGCCTCTCGCGAATACAGTTGACTTTGATTTCCCCTGGATACTTCAGTTCACTCTCAATCTTGCGCGCAATGTTGCCTGCAAGCATCTGCATGCCATAGTCATCAACACGCTCCGGCGTCACAAACACGCGCACCTCGCGGCCTGCCTGAATGGCATACGCTTTCTCAACGCCCTCAAACGCAAGCGCAACATTCTCAAGCTCTTCCAAGCGCTGAATATATTGCTCATACGAATCCTTGCGCGCGCCGGGTCGGCCACCACTGATCGAATCAGCGACTTTCACAATTATCCCCTCGAGTGTGCGCGGATGATCTTCGTGATGCGCAATGGCGATGTAGGCCAAGTCTTCCGGCAGCCCAAATTTTTTCATAATATCATAGCCGATCTGCGTGTGCGGGCCTTGCACTTCGTGGTCAACCGCTTTGCCGATGTCGTGGAGCAGGCCGCCTTTTTTCGCAATACTCACATCGGCACCCAACTGTTCTGCCAGCACACGCGACAAATGCGCCACTTCAATCGAATGGAGCAACACATTCTGACCATAGCTCGTGCGATATTTCAACCGACCCAAGATGTGCATGAGTTTAGGATCTAAACCGCCAACGCCAACTTCATAACAGGCATTCTCCCCGGCTTTTTTAATGTCGGAGGAGAGTTCCTTTTTCGCAATCTCCACGGTTTCTTCGATGCGTGTGGGGTGGATGCGGCCGTCGGAAATCAATTTTTCTAACGCAATACGCGCCAAGTGGCGGCGGATCGGACTGAACCCGGAAACCATGATCGAACCTGGTGTTTCATCCACAATCAACTCCACGCCGGTCAACTGCTCGATCGCCTTAATATTGCGGCCTTCTTTGCCGATAATGCGGCCTTTCATTTCTTCAGAGGGAACAGTTACAGTCGTGGTTGTGGTTTCGGCAACATGCGAACCGACATACCGCTGCATGGCGGCGGCCAAGAGCGAACGCGCTTTCTCCTCATATTCTTCTGTCCCCTCTTGCTCAACTTTACGGATGCGGGATTGAATCGCTTCTCGCTCATCCCGCTCCACCGCTTTCAACAGCTCTTCTTTGGCTTCGTCGCGTGACATCGCGGCCACTGTCTCGAGCTTGGCTTTTTGATCATCTTTGATCTTCAAAATTTCCTGCTTGATATCGTCAATCTTTTTCGCGCGATCTTGAATCTCTTTTTGCTTATTTTCCAAATCCAAAAGTTTCTGATCGAACACATTCTCGCGCTGTTCAACGCGTGATTGCATGTGATCCAATTCTTTTCGCCGTTTTTCCTCTTCGAGCTTGGCCTGCTCGATCATCGAAATCGCCTTATCCTTTGCTTCTAAGATAAGGTCTTTCTGCTTCTGTCGCCCCTCGGCCAGCATTTGTTCGACGCGCGCTTCGGCGGAATCCACTTCTCGGCTCGCGAGAACCTTGCGAGCATAATACCCAAGAAGCATCCCGAGTGGCGCCGCAATGGCCAGCGTGACGACAAAGATCAGATTTTCCATAGTGTGATCCTTTCGTGAATGGATCAGGAGCGATCACACGAGTTCATGCGGCTTTTCCGCGAGTCAATGCGTGAAAACGCCAGCATTACTTGCCGGAATCCCGTAGAACGGATGTCCGTTGACGATCGATCATCAATTGTCGGAAAGAGATAGTCATGGTCATTGTTGGGAGGGCAAAACCCGTGTACTCGAACCTGGTCGTTAAGATGAAGTCAGAACGTAGAGTAGCATGAATACCCGCCAAAGTCAAAACACCCGAAAATACCGGAAAACGGGCAAAAAACGGGTTGTGGCGGCAAAAGTGTCCAAAGCTAAGCTTTGAACATGGCAAAAGCTTAGCTTTGGACACTAATACTATTCCCCTGTTGCGCGCTTGGGCTCGATAATACGGTCGATCATGCCGTAGTTTTTTGCTTCTTCGGCATCCATAAAGAAGTCACGATCCGTGTCTTTTTGGATCTTTTCAAGTGGTTGGCCGGTATGGGTGACCAAGATACGGTTCAAGCGGTCGCGGATTTTCAGGATATGTTCCGCTTGGATTTTGATGTCCGTGGCTTGGCCTTGCGCGCCGCCCATGACTTGGTGAATCATGACCTCAGCATTCGGTAACGCGAATCGCTTGCCGTGCGCTCCGGCAGCCAAAAGTGTGGCGCCCATCGACGCGGCGATTCCAATGCAAATAGTCGACACATCGGCTTTCACGTACTGCATCGTGTCGTAAATCGCGAGTCCTGCCGTGACCGATCCGCCAGGCGTGTTGACATAGAGCTTAATATCTTGTTTGGAGTTCTGCGAATCCAAGAACAGCATTTGGGCAATGACGATGTTGGCGACCACATCATCAATCGGCTCGCCAAGAAAAATAATCCGCTCTTTCAAGAGCCGAGAGTAGATATCGTAGACGCGCTCACCGTAGGTTTCGCGCTCAATGACGGTTGGGATAAGGGGCATAGAGGTATTGTACGTGCCAGCATGATGTGCTGTCAAGCATGTCCAAAGCTAAGCTTTGGACATGGCAAAAGCTTAGCTTTGGACAACGTTGACGGTCCACTTGTCTGGCTGCTCTTCAATGACGCCGGCAACCGTGAATCCTGCCGCCTTTTTGTGACCGCCGCCTCCAAACGCGCGGGCGATCTCGGCGACATCCACATCATCATGCGTGGTACGTAAACTCCCTTTCACGAGCCCGCCGGCCTGCTCATTCAAAAACAGCACATACCGCACACCGGCAAGTGAATTCAAAAAGTTGGAGACACCGCTCGCATCTTCTTCTGTTGCCCCGGTTTCCTTAACATCTTTCTCGAAAATGGCTGTGGAAACGCCACCGGTTTCCGGATCAGTACGCAGCCGCTCGAACGCTCGTCCCCACAACTTCAACATGGGCAGCGTTTGGTTCGCAACCGTCTTTTCGATAATCTTCCGAAAGCGCGCGCCATATCCCAGCAGCTCCGATGCAATGTTCATCGCTTGAATCGTTGTGCCTTGATTCGAAAAGTTGCCTGTGTCCGTCAAGATACCGGTCAATAAACAGGTGGCCATATCCGCGCTCCACACGACGCGATGATAATCAAGAAATCGAAACACCACATCGGCCGTCGACGCCGCATGCGTATCCACAATGTTCACATCACCAAAAAACTCATTCGTGGAATGATGGTCAATGTTCAAAATCTTGATTCGATCGCGCACTGGCAACACCTCATTTTCAATACCAAGATACCGCACATCGCCGCCGTCGAACGTGATCACGAGATCCGCTCCCTCAAACGCACGGCGATCCGTGGTAAATCGATCAGACCCGGGGAGAAAGCGGTAGCGCTTCGGAATCGGATCAACACAAAAACAGGAATGGTCTTTGTGACGATTCACGAGCCAATGGCTCATTGCGAGGGTTGAGCCAATGGTATCACCATCCGGCTTGGGATGAGACACAAGGATAATCCGCCTCGCTTCTTGAATCAATCGATCTGCCTGTTCAAAATCACGTGGTTCCATAAAACAACCGAGCTTACAGGTCTTCCGAGAGGTTGTCAAGAAGAGCGTCGATGTGGCTGGCGTGCTTGGCGTGTTCGTCGATCGCAAGTGAAAGTTTTGGGGAAAATTTCATGGTGAGTTTTGGGACAAGCTCTTGTTGCAAATGTGGCAGTTGTTTGACAAGATACGAAAAGATCTCTTCCTCTCGATCTTGAGGGAGGATGGAAACATACACCTTTGCATGTTGCAGATCCCGCGAGGTTTCAACACGGGTCACGGTCACGAGAGAATCATCCGGCAATTCAATCTCGCGTGGAAGAATCGCGGAAAATTCCGTACGAAGATGTTCGTTCACTTGATCAAGACGTTGCATTTCCTTGTTTCTCTAATTTGCGTGCGCGTTGTTCTTTCGTAAAGAACGTCAGTTCATCGCCAACAAGAATCGGCACCGCCGCTTTGACGCGCACACCGCATTCCAATCCTTCACGCACCTCTGGCACATCTTTCTTCTCTGCTTGAAGTTGCAAAACCGTGCCTTGACCCAGCGCTTCACCTTTTCGTTCAATGCGAATTTCGGCATTGCGCGCCACTTTGCCTTTCACGACCTTGCCTCCCACAATCTGCTCGGTTCCGCGTTGCTTAAAAAGTTGCAACACACGAAGCGCTCCAAGATCGACTTCGATGATTTCAGGAGAAAGCAACGCTTCAAGATGCGCTTTGATCTCATCCAACAGCTCATAAATAATCGAAAACTCTTTGATCTTGACTGCGCGCTCCCGTGCAATCTCTTTTGCATCAGGTGTTGCTCTGACATTAAACGCGAGGAGCATGGCGCGGCCGGTATTGGCTTGATCCACATCTTTATCCGTGACATTGCCAAGTCCCTTCGAAAGAATACTCACGTGAACGCCTTCGTACGACATTTCAGCAATCGCCTCGGCAATCGCCTCTTGAGAGCTCACCGTATCCGTCTTTAAGACGATGTTCAGCTTTTTCACAAGAGATTTTTTATCCTCGTCCGTTTTCGTGGATGGCGGAGCGGCTTCTCGCGTGCGTCGGCGAGACGCGGCCATGGCATGTTCGCGAATGGCCTTCTTGATCATTTGCCGATCCGAGGTGACGTGGAGAATATCCCCGACTTCCGGTGCCTCTTTCAATCCTAAAATTCGGACGGGCATCGAAGGAACCGCTTCACGGACAGTTTCGCCGGTGTAGTCTTTGAGCGCTTTCACTTTTCCATAGACAGCGCCGACAGTCACCAGATCGCCCATGTGCAACGTGCCGCTTTGGATAAGCACGGTTGCAACCGGACCCGCTCCTTTGTCGATATGCGCTTCGATGATGGTGCCAACCGCTTCGCGAGCCGGATTGGCTGTAATCTCATCAGCGTGAAGATCAGCAACGAGCAAGACAAGATCCAACAGCTCATGAATCCCCGTGCCTTTTTTCGCCGACACTTCCGCAATCACGGTTTTGCCGCCCCAGTCTTCGGGTGTGAGTCCAATTTCCGTAAGCGACGTTTTGACGCGCTGAATATCCGCTCCTTCTTTATCAATCTTATTCAACGCCACAACAAACGGCAGACCGGCGCGCTGAATAATTTCAAGCGCTTCTTTTGTTTGCGGTTTCAGACCGTCGTCGGCAGCAATCACGAGAATGGCAATATCAGCAACGTTTGCGCCTCGCGATCGCATGGCGCTGAACGCTTCGTGACCAGGAGTATCGATAAAGGTAATGGGCCGGTTATTCTCCAACACTTGATACGCGCCGATGGATTGGGTGATGCCGCCCGCTTCTCCGCCCGCGACATTGGTTTTTCGAATCGCGTCCAAGAGCGTGGTTTTGCCATGATCAACATGGCCCATGACGACGACGACGGGAGCGCGAGCAACTGCTCCATTCGTTTGATCTTCTTTCAAAAGCTCTTCAAGTTTCTCAACATCAACCGCAACATTTTTTTGTTCCGCCTCTGCCGTATCAGCTTTTTTCACTTCAACATCAAAATCACCGGCAATGATGGATGCGGTTTCAAAATCGATCCGTTCGTTGAGCGAGAGCATAATCCCATTCTGCATGAGATGAGCAATCACTTCCGGAATGGATCGGCCGAGCTTTTCGGCAAAATCCTTAATCACGATCGAGTCGCCGATCGAAATCACTTTTGGTTCTTCCATATCCCTCGTATCCTACGCTGAATCCGCGGAAAAGTCAACTCGCCATGCGAGTTGTCCTGAGCTGCCGAGAGGCAGCGAAGGACCTAGCTAAAACATTCGCTTTTTCCCGACGATGAGCTTCAGTTTATGAGGGACGACATTCACCATAGCAGGAGTTGAGATCTGAGTTTCTCCGTCAGCAAGAAGCGTCACGGCCTTTTCCCGAGAGGAGATTCTCATCTCTTTGACCGAGAAGACGCTATCAAGCTTGTGTGTTGCATGGAGCCGTTTTCGTTTTGCCGTATGAAACATGGCTTCTAATTTTCCGTCATGCGGATTATGCATCGACCCTACGCGCCCGCGAAACACTTCTCCGAAATTGCAGATCTGAATGGTCTCATTCAATCGCCGCGGATGAATGCGGAACGTGCGGTTGCACTCAATCGTCACCTGCTCCGCTTTCGGCACTTCAAGCACAGAAAAAAAGTAGTGATCGTTCACTTTTCCAAGATCCACGCGCTCGATAATGCGCTGCGAAAGCACGTCGCATGCTTTGTCTTCAGCCGGGATGCCAAGCACGTTCGCAAGGTGATTAGCGCCGACGGGAATATACCCCAGTGTGACAGGCAGCGACGCGACCACGTTAAAGACTTTGCGGAATGTACTGTCATTGCCGACTGCCACAACGGTTCGCGCTCCTTCTTTCACTCCATCGAGAAGAATCTCTTTCAAATTTTTCAAAATCGAAAGTTTCTCGACACGTCCGTTAATGCCGAGATCAATCAGCCGCGTTTCAATACGCGTCAACACACCGTCGTACTTCGGTGTGTTGAGATACGTGTCATAGAGATAGAGATACATGTCCGCCTCCGTTCCGCGTGAGTCAGTTACTTCTTCGACTTTTTGTCTTTTCCGTCGGCAACGCGCTCCATCTCGCCTGTTGCTTTTGTCGACTCAATCTTTTCTCCGCACTCACATCGTCCGTGAATAATGGCGCCGGAATCGATCGAAATTTCTCCAGCGCGAATATCGCCTTTAATGCGCGCGGTGCTTGTGAGTTCAATTTTATCTTTGATGGTGAGTTGCCCTTCGACGTGGCCGGAGACGAGCGCAGTTTGCGCTTGGATATCGGCTTGAATCACGGCGTTCTCTCCGACACGAAGATTTCGTGTTGTTTTTAATGTTCCGGTGACTGAACCTTCGACAATCACATCTCCTTGCCCAACAAAGTTCCCTTCGACGTGCACCGAAGGACCAATAATCGTTTCGACTTCCGCCACGGACGGGCCATGATCCTCGTCTCGCTGTTCATCTCCTTTTTGAAAGAGTGTTGCCATGCGTTTCTCTCGTGAATAATCATCACCTGTATCTTGGCACATTCCCGGCGAGAAATCAAGACCGGCGTGAACACCTATTGTGCTCAGGCGTATGGTGAATAAACGGCTATGTCATCCTGAATCCCGACGTGTCGGGATGAAGGATCTCGAATGTTCTGCGTGAATTTCGGCGTGAATACAGCATTGAGATCCTTCACTTCCCCTTCACTTCGTTCAGGGCTCGGCTCCCGCCTCGGTTCAGGACGACCCTGCGGGTCGGAGTCTTCGCTTCGCTCAGAATGACATTACACTCTCACCTTCTGAGGCATGTCCCCTGGGGGTTGACGTATGTCGCGACGAAGGATGAGCAAAGCCACAAGGACGGTCAGAATGATAATCACACCCACGAGAACGACATACACAATGATGTTCACCGTTGTCAGTTCCTTCTCCACAACGATCTTGGCAATTTCAATCTGCTCGCTTGTGCGCCCTTCCTGATCGGAAACTTCTGCAAATACGCGATGCTCTCCTGTGTCCAAAAGTTCAGTCGCGACGTGCACTTCCCATTTCCCGTTCTCATCGGCCTGCGTGGTAAAAACAAGCGGCTCACTAAAAATCGTAATTCGCACAAACGAAAGCGGCTGAGCAAACCCGGAAAGGATCAGTGTGTCTTCTTGGGTGCGAAGCTCAATCTTTGATTTGTTCGCCACGACGGTTTTCTCCTCAGGCGACCCAACCGTGACAAGCTTGAAGTCCTTCAGGAGTCCATCTGAAACCTCCTCCGGAGTTTTTGGTTCAATCGTGATAATCACTTGATCCGAGGTGGTCACTTTGCCTTCGCCCGGCGTTGGCTGTTCAATAGGCGCTTCGGGAGGTGGGCCAACATATCCGAAATTCGCCGATTGGAAACTTTCGCTTTGATCAAGGATAATACGATGAATCGAAGGGTCAGAGGTTAAACGATTCCCTGCAGGAAGTGACGATTCCAACACGTGGACAAAGAGGATACCTCTCCCGACTCCTTGAAACGTATAGGTTCCATTTGTCGAGGTGGTGGCAGAGGCAACAAGAGTATCCTGATCTGGCTCCAGACCGCTATTTGCGTTTGCATCGCGATACAGGCGTACGGTCACGCCATTCATCCCCGCTTCATTCGTATCCTGCGCTCCATTTTCATTTGCATCAGCCCACACGCGGCCGGAAATCGATCCGCTGACAACGCGATTCTCCGTGGTGTTCGTGTGAATTCCGCTCTGATTCTCGGACCAGGCAATCAATGCATCGTTTGTGAGTGTTGCGGAAACGAGCGGTTCATCAACACGCGTCGTATACGTCATCTCTACACTTTCTCCAGCATCCACAAGACCCAACGAGAATCGCAGCGTGTTTCCTTCGCGCGTCAACAGATCTCCATCATTCGCATCGGTCACCGATGTGTTGCCAACAGTGATCGATCCTGCAACAAGCGACGTATGATCCGGAAACGTATCCCACACCACCGTGTTGGTCGCTGCAGCCGGCCCCTTGTTTTCAAACGCAACCCGATAGGTCAAGGTGTCATGCGGAGAAACGGCGACTCCATCATCGAGAAACGGCGACTCACCAATCACGCGATGCGCTTGCGTAATCAAGAAAACCGAAATCAACACGACAACACAAATCTTTGCGGCAACAATGGTAATGGCAAGCCCGGCCGTTGCCCGTGAGAAGCGATGGTGATCGCGGTAGGTCGAGAATGAATACACCCATCGGCCATCGGCGTCACGCGGAGCGACAGCATCAAAGGAATCTGCAGCGGGTTTGGCAAGGAACAGCCAGACATGTCGCATCTCGTGCGCCACTCCATGAGCGAATTCCGACAGACGAGACACGCGGAATGGCTTGCGCTGCCGAAGCGCGCCAACCGCATACCCAAGAGTCAAAAGCAGCAGCGTCAAAATCGCATAGTTCACAATGGGATGATTCACCGTCTCAAGCACCTGCACAATCCACAGATGATCTTTGACAATAAATACCCGGCCAAACACACTTGGAAACGCCGTATCCGTCACCAGCTCCTCTTCTTTTGCACTGGCAAATCGAACAAACCACGTGAGCCATGACGGAAGCGCATCACCATTCAAAAAACTCGATCGTGCAGACGTATTCACTCCAACGGTCTTCACGGCAACAATATCCGTGTTCAGGCTTGTATTAATAGAGAACGTGATCGGAGTTGAAAAATCAGAAGAAGCCCCACGAGCATCAACCGTTTTGACGGCATAGGTCCAACTGGTCTGATTCGCAAGCGCGCTCGAAGGCTCAACCGATGTTTCTCCAGCGCGGCTCGTGATTTCCTGGTCAAACGAATTCTGGATTTCTCCGTCATCGTCAAAGCGCACAACATACTGAAGGGTTGATGGTGTATCACTTGGATCAGCATCGGACGCAGCGTCCCACGAAATAGTGGGCGTTTGCGACGCAAGCCGCATATCTGCCGATGGCACAAATCCTGCCGTTGGAGCAGACGGCGCTTCGTTTTCAAGATCAACGACAAGCGAATCGTAGGCAATCTCACCCACATTGCCGACGGCATCCTTTGCAAAATAGGCCGCATAATAGTTACCGTCGTCGCGGGTTGTGATCTCCATGGAGGAACGGGCGGCGGTTGGCGTGCTTGTCTTGGTCGTAACAATATCAAGATACGTTGCAGCAACGCCGCTTGCGTTATCTGTTGCGCCAGAAACAGTGATCGTCTGATCCTCAAGATCCGTGACAGGATCCTCTGGTGTGTCGGATGTGTATCCGGTTGGATCGGTGTCATCGAGAACATACGAAAACGTGTAGGACTGGGTATTCTGCACATTGTCCGCAATCGTTACACGAATCGGCGAATCACTTCCGGTGCTTGATGCGTTCACGGTATACGTGCCGGAAACACTCGGAAGCGATGTGTCGTCAGAAGGAGATGTGGCAAGACTCGGCTCACTACTGAATGTGACCCCGAGCGCGCCCGACCCCGTATCTGACGCCGTGCCACTGAGCACCATGTTCACCGACGATGGCATGAGATGGGAGAAATAGAACGTCGTGTTCGAAGAATTGTACTGCGCATACGGCGAGTCTTCGGTCACGTCACGGCTCCCAATCTCGGGCTTGGCATTATCCCATCCCACATCTTGATCATTTTGCGCATTTAGATTCACCGTCGTGCCGTAGACATTCACTGCTCCTGTCGCAACACTTGCAATGGTGAGATTGTCATACGTTGCAACCGACCCTGTTGCAGGATTTTGTTCAATCGAAAGCGTGGCTACACCACTTTGAAACGCGCCGCTTGTTCCAAAAAAGTCGGTGTCGCTCTCAGTGCCAATAACTGCTGTTTCACCAGAAAGCGCCGTGCCAGCATTTTCAAGACGCGCTGTCACCGAAACCGTCATCGCATCGCCGCTCCCGCTATTGTCATCCCAATACCGGAGGCTCGAATCTTGATACACATGATTTGAAATCGCGATATCGGTGATCTGCACGCGATCAACCGTCACCGTGGTATTTGTCGAATCGAATGTCTGTGTTGAGCCGCCAAGAAGGGTGACGTTTGGACTATACGTAAATGCTCCAAGAGTCGATGGCGTCGAGACGGTGATGGTTCCGTCGTTGCCTGTTCCGGCCGTGACCGTTTCGTCCACGTCATCTGACGGGAGCGGATTGCCTGTTGGATCCCGCAACGCTTGAACGCTTGTTACTTCGCTATCCGGCGGCTGCAGACTCGACCCTGCATAGGTGATGTCATAGGTGATCGCGCCCGTGCTGATGTCTGGATTGAGTGTCGAGTCCGTGAATTGCCATACATCGAGGCCATTCCCTGAACTCGTGTTCACGGCCAGAGTTTTTTTGGTATCAAAATACGAGCTCGCGAGCGTGGTGTAGCCGGCCGTCGCACTCGCGGCATCGGTCACCTGCGCCTGGAGGCTGATATCATCTTGTTCAATGCCGCTCCATCCAAACGTCACGTTCCAGTTCACGGTCAGTTGATTCCCGCTCGTGGACGTACTGCCGCTACTGACGGTGAATGCTGTTGATCCACTCTCGCGACTGAACGAATTCGTGGAAGCGGTGTAGAGAAAGACCGTCGCGATTGATTGTGGGGGATCCGTTTGCGTCGTCTGCGTAAACCGCAAGCGGACGGTTGAGATGTTGCTTGTCCCATTCCCATCTGCAACAACCGCGCGGAACGTGTACGTCCGCAATCCCGCGTACACGTTATCGGTATCATCAGGATTTGTGATCGAGGCGGAAACAAGCGTTGGAGCGATGTTCGTATTCGCAAGCCAAGAGATGCCTGTGCTGTGCGCGCCGATCGCATCAAAATCGCCATCTTCATCAAGATCGTCCATCTGCGCGCCGCTTGGCGTTGTTGGAGTTGCGATGGCATTCATGCCCCAATCATCATTCGTGGTGACCGACCCATCGTTTTCAAACCAGTCAATCCGATTCCCGGATTGCGATGACGCAATAAGATCCGTGTCTCCATCGCCATCAAAGTCACCTGCGTCAACGCCAACAGGAGCGGCGTATGAGCTCGCTGCCGTGTAGCCGGTCCAGTTTTCTGCAGAGATCGTTCCGTTATTTCGGTACCACTTCACTTGGTTGTCGGAGGTGTTGGCGGCCACGATATCGGTTCTGCCATCGCTATCCACATCGGCAACAATGATCTCGCTGACCCCATCGGCTGATGCGTCAAGCGTGTGGAGGGTGAATGTCGGATCAGCTGCGCCGTTGCTTGCATACACGTTGATCGCGTTGCCCACATTCGCGCCCGCAATCACATCGCGGTCGCCGTCGCCGTCAAGATCCGACGCGAGAACATACGCAGCTCCGTCGATATTCGCGTCAATCGTATTCGTCGTCCACCCGCCGTTCCCCGGCGTGCCATCACTCTCATACCACACGAGATCATCGGCAATGGCTGCTGTCGCGAGCACATCGAGGTCGCCGTCGCCGTCAAGATCCGCGACATCCACTCCGTACGCACCATTGAACGAACTGCCGATGGTGTTTTTCGTCCAGCCGCCATCTTCGGGCGTGCCATCATTTTGCCACCACTCAATCGCATCCTCGGTAAATCCTGCGCCGATAATATCTTGATCGCCATCCGCGTCAAGATCAGCAACGTCAACGATCCGAATATCATACGACGCCTGAACCGATCGCTCGGTAAACGATTCGGATCCATTATTTTGAAACCACGAAATCTCATTATCGTCATCCGAACCTGAAGCAATATCTTTGCCTGTGCCGCCGTTCAGATCAACGACGATAAATTGCTTATTCCCTGCGAAACTCGTGGCGATATTTGCCGATGAGCTAAAGGTGATTGTAGCGCTCTGGACCATTCGAGGATCAAGAATCAACGCAAACGCAAGAAGTATGACAATTCCTGATACAAAAAATGAGCCCACTCCTTTACGATGAATTTTCCTGTGTCCTGTCACAAGATGGTGTGTTACGATATGAACACATTATAGCATATTTTTCATCATAAATCAATCGCGAGAGCGAGCGTTTCAAGGCGCGTGCGAGCAAGACGCTCGTCGGCCGCCACACCCCATTTCAAAAATCGAGATCCGTTCTCATTGAAACTGTGGATAACGAGAACGGATCTGGTTATCCACAATTTTGGGGAGAGTGGATCCAACATGAAAGAGCGGCGGAGGATCACGTGGATCCCCCGCCGGCTGCTCTTCGTGAGGTGGCGGCGCGTCAGACGGCGCCGACGCTTTTGCCACAGCGAACGTGGACGTAACCCTCCATGCCTTTCTGAATGACGAAGGGTTGATCCTCAAGGAGAGTCTCGGCCCTCCCTGTGGCCCATCCGCCGACGGTATCGACGTCGAGCACCATCCCCTTTCGACGCGGCATACAGCCACAAGGGCTGTGGTCAGCAGTTTCGAAGGGAACTTGTAGGGTCGACCCGATAGGTAACCCGTTCCTCTTGTGGCCGAGCCATTCCTCGAACGCACGAGTATTGCGTTCCATGATCTGCCCTCCTCGGTCGCCTTAGGCGACCGGTTCTTACGACAGGCCCATCCCTGCCACAAGAATTCTCTCCATACACAAAAACCGCCCGGTGGGGCGGCAAGTGACACGAACGCGTGAAACGAAACTAGCACCCCATGGAAAGGAGAGAAGATTCGTTCCACCAAGATGTGTTTCGTGTCATCATGTCAGGAGTGTATCAGGCCGTAGCTCATCTGTCAAACGCGGCAGATGCGCTGTGACTTTGCCGATGATGCGTTCGCGCGCGATGCCGCCAAAACTCCAGCCGTCAGTGCTTGCGCGATCCATGCCGACAAGAAAAACCTGCTCATCGTGAATCCTGTCGATTCTTTTGATGATGAACATTTTTTGAAACGGATGACGAGCGACAACGATATCTCCAACCTCAAGTTGGTCGCTCTTGCCTACGCGTTTTACAAACACTTGATCCCCTTCGCGCAGCATGGGCTCCATCGAACTCCCGCGAACAAGAAATCGCTGTCTTCTTCCCATAAGCCAGAAAAGGACTTCAGGAAAAGAAGAAACTTTTGATATCGGAAAACGACGGGTGGCAGGCGGGAAGGCTTCCACCCCGCCGAAGCTGCATAGCGTGTAGGCGGGGTGGAAGGGAGCCCGCCTGACAGGACCCGTGGGGAGTGATCTCATGGATTCGCAGGTTCCCATTTCACGTCCCGTCCTTTCGTTGCCCAAAACATTTCGTGAATTTTCTTTACCGCGTCCAGCATTTCTTGCGCGTGCGCAAGACTGACTTCTTGTTTGGCAGAGGAACATGCCTTTGCCGCTTTCCAAAAGATCGTGTGGAGGTCAGGATACTTCTCAAGATGTTCGGGCTTAAAATAATCGGTCCAGAGCACCAAAAGATGATGCTTGGTTTCTTCCGCTTGCTGTTCTTTAATTTGGATATAACGAGCCGCCGTGTTGAGATACGCGAGCATGGCTTGGGTGTTGCCCGCTGCCGGCATTTCGAGCGCAAGGAGTTTTTTCGTCATGGATACGACCGCTTCCGCCGTGACGCGCGCTTGTGCCGGATCATACACGCCGCACGGTCCGTCACAGTGCGCATACACTTCGTCGGCCGGTTCGAACGCTCGCAAAAGAGAAGTCAAAAATTTCATGGGTAGAAAATGAATGATCTTATTCGTTTTTGGATGAGCGCTCGCGTGAGCGTGTGGCCATGACTCGCCCGATCACCACTCCAACGATCACTGCAACAACAACCGGCAAAAGATGCGTCGGCGAAAGATAATGGACAAACTCTGTTGCCGGTGCTATCGCATCTGCATGTCCATCGTGCGCATGGGCGACGATGGGCAGCAGGAATGATGCAACGAAGAGAGGGAGAAAATGTTTCATACGTGATGAGTTAAGTGTCAACATATCCAGTATACCACGCTCGCTCGATAAGAAAAGGCCGGAGACGCTCCGGCCGTTTCTTTATGCGATGATTGACCCTGCCCACAAATCTCCAAGAAATGTTTTCCAAGGCATAATCGTTATGCCGTTGACATCGCGAGATCGCCTATCCATCGAGACAATGATCGCCTTTTTGGGTTTATATTCTTCTCGAAACGCTCTCATACTTCGTGAATGATGCGAGTGAACCTCGGAGACGCCCTTGACTTCGAGCGCTTGTACATAAGTTTTATTATTGCATGATATTCTAAAAATCAACTTTAGTATATCATGTAGAAAGCTTTGAAAATCAATGAAGAAACGCCCGGAGACGTTCGGCCGTTTCTTCTAAAAACTTGGTAGCCCCACGGGGAATCGAACCCCGGTTACCAGGATGAAAACCTGGTGTCCTAACCACTAGACGATAGGGCCGTGGTTTTTTTCGAGCAAACGCCGAAAATACAAAAGCAGTCTACTGGAGAATTGACGCAGCGTCAAGAGTCGAGTCTACTCCTCTAAAAGCTTTTCAACAGCTCGACGAAGAGATGGGAGATCCTCTTGAACGGTCTTCCATACCACCTCAAGATCCACACCAAAATACTCATGAGTCAAGATATTCCGCATTCCCACAATATCGTCCCACGGGATATTCTTCGCCTTCAAGGATATGACCGAGGTATACGCTAGGATCGATTTTCATAGAGTATCTTCTGATCCTTGAGGATTCGCTGTTTGATGCGTGGATGAAGAGACCGATATGTCACAAGATCAACGGGCTTCCTGACAAGGCGTTCAAGCTCACGTTGAAGATGAGCCACCTCGAGAAGGGTCGGAGTGATGGAGAATTCCACAAGGAGGTCAATATCACTGCGGGGAGTTTGCTCTCCTCGTGCAACCGATCCAAAAAGTGCGGCCTTTTTGACCCCACGTCGTTTAAGCAGAGAGATCATTTTTTTCGTTTGAGTTGTCATAAAACTATTGTATCAGGATTCATTACAAAATGAAAGGGAGAATTGACGGAGCGTCAAGAGTCGCGTATGCTGTCGGCATGATGATCCTCGGGATCGAAACGTCATGCGATGAAACGTCGGCTGCCGTGTTGGAGGTGAAACGCGGACGGTTTGATTTGCGGTCACACGTTGTGGCCTCGCAAGTGGCGGTGCACACGAAAACCGGCGGTGTGGTGCCGGAGGTGGCGGCGCGCGAACACATGGTCACGATCCTGCCGACGATTCAGAAGGCGCTTGAGGGCGTAAAGCCGTCGTCGCTTGATGCGATTGGCGTGACGAGCGGGCCGGGGCTGCTCACCTCCCTGCTTGTTGGCGTCGAAACCGCAAAGGCACTTTCGTATGCATGGAGTGTGCCGCTCGTGCGCGTAAATCACATCGAAGGACACATTTACGCGAACTGGCTAGAGCCGACACTCGCAACGAGTGAGAACTCGTCATTGCGAGGAGGCGCGCAGCCGACGAAGCAATCTGACGCGAAGCGTCATCCTGAGCAATGTCAGGGTGAGCCTGTCGAACCCCTTGTCGAAGGATCTATACAGATCGCCACGTCGTCCCGACAAATGTCGGGACTCCTCGCGATGACGGATACGCAACTCTTCCCTCTCCTCATTCTTGTCGTCTCTGGCGGGCACACTGAACTCATTTTGATGAAAGGCCACGGACGATACACAAAGATCGGCGGCACACAGGATGATGCAGCTGCGGTGCTTTATGAAACGCAAAGCCAGAGATCCTTCGACTCGCTTCGCTCGCTCAGGATGACAAACGCGCCCTTCAAGATGACAAAAGGGAGAGTCAACAACATTGCCGCGTCATTCCAACAAGCGGTGGTGGATGTGCTTGTTGAAAAGACGATACGGGCAGCAATAAAGCACAAAGTCAAAGGCGTGTTGCTCTCTGGCGGAGTTGCCGCGAACCGCCTCTTGCGAGAAACGCTTTCGGAACACGTCAAGAACGAACTCCCCGGCACATTCTACGCCCAACCGCGCCGCGAGTACTGCACCGACAACGCCGCAATGATCGCCGCAGCCGCCTATTTTCACGCTCGCAAAAAGGATTTCACGCCGTTTCGAAAACTTAAAGCCGACGCCAACTGGGAACTCGTCTAGACCTGCCAAACATAGCGTGTGAAGGACGCGCCATTATTTATTTCTTCGCAAACTCCAAAAACTCCTCCACGGTGAGACCGGCCTGTCGAATAATTGCGCGAAGCGTTCCTTTTTTGATGTCGCGGGCGTGAATTGGGATAACTGGCTGATGCGATGATCCGTCTTTGACCATGATGAGATGACTTCCGCGTTGCCGGTATTGTCGATAGCCCATCCGCTCAAAGGCGCGAACCACCTCGCGAGGTTTGAGTGACGGGAGCACCGGCATATCCTAAGCTGGGATCCGATCAAGATCAATCGAGATCTTTCCCTTAAAAAAGTTCGGTTCAATGTCTTCGGGAAACGGCAGCTTTCGCTCGGCAAGGGTTTCCAGTGTCAGTTCAATCGCCTCTCGCGCGTTCTTTTTTGCTTCTTCTACTGTTTCTCCTTGCGTGTGGCAACCGGGCAGTGCGGGAACTTCAACACTAAATCCGCCGCTTTCGTCATCGGGTGTAAAAAGGACCGTATATTGGAGTATTTTGTGAGCCATATCGTTTGAATGTATCTGATTCGAGTATACGAGCTGCTCTATCGTTTGTCAACGGAGGCGAGCAAGGTCGGATCCAAAACCGGCCTTTGAGATCCGACCCAAAAGAGCCATTTTGGATCCGACCTTTTTGGGCCGTTTTAGGTCGGATCTTGTTTTTTCCTCATATCCATACTATAGTCACGACATGAATACGCCCCAAGAATTGATTGAAGAGATCAGAGCCGGCCGGATGGTCGTGCTTATGGATGATGAAACCCGCGAAAACGAGGGGGATTTAGTGATGGCTGCCGAAAAAGTGACGGCAGAGGCGATCAATTTTATGGCAACGTTTGGCCGCGGGCTCATCTGTGTGCCGATGACCGAGAAGCGTTTGGATGAACTTGGTCTCGATCAAATGACTGACATAAACACCGAAGCCCATGAAACCGCATTCACCGTTTCAGTGGATGCGAAACACGAAACCACAACCGGCATTTCCGCACACGACCGCGCGACAACCATCAAAACCATGCTCGCACCCGAAACCAAACCCGAAGATTTAGCTCGGCCAGGCCACGTGTTCCCTCTTCGCGCACTCGAGGGAGGAGTATTGCGCCGCGTTGGCCACACCGAAGCGTCCGTGGATCTTGCGCGCCTGGCTGGGCTGCAACCTGCGGGTGTGATCTGCGAAATCATGAGCCACGATGGCACCATGGCTCGCCTCCCTGAACTCCTCGACTTTGCCGCCGTGCACAACCTCAAAATCGGAACCATCAAAGATCTTGTACACCACCGCCGCACGCGCGAAAAGCTCGTGGAACGTGTTGCCTGTACGCGCCTCCCCACGCGCTACGGCGACTTCTCGGCGTGCGTCTACGAAACGACTGAAGACAGCTATCATCACATCGCGCTCGTGAAAGGTGACGTAGCGGGCAAGAGCAATGTACTCGTGCGCGTGCACTCGCAGTGCCTCACGGGCGACGTGTTCGGCTCCAACCGCTGCGACTGCGGCGAGCAACTCCACGCCGCGCTTGAAATGATCGAGCGCGAAGGTCAAGGCGTGCTCCTGTACATGCGTCAAGAAGGCCGCGGCATTGGGCTGCTCAATAAAATGAAAGCGTACGAACTGCAAGAGCAGGGTTTGGACACAGTTGAAGCGAACGTTCAACTGGGATTCAAACCAGACCTGCGCGACTACGGCACCGGCGCGCAAATCTTGAAAGACCTCGGCCTCACGACCATTCGCCTCCTGACCAACAACCCAAAAAAAGTCGTGGGCTTGGAAGGATTCGACCTCACCATCACCGAACGCGTGCCCATCGAAATGCCTGCAAACGAACACAACACAACCTATCTCAAGACGAAGAAGGAAAAGCTGGATCACCTCCTTCATTTTATTACCTAGGACTTGCTTCATTTGGCAGTAGAGTGTATACTATAGACTGGTAATACCCATAAATGGGTACTACTGGTTCAAATCCTCTATTCCACAATGAAAAAAGACTATCTCCTCGATCTGGTACGCTCAAAAAACACCGTTTTCACCACCAACGATGTCTCTTTGCTTTGGGGGGAATCAAACATCGCGTTCATCAGAAAAAAAATGTATCGGTACATCAAGGCAGGTAAATTGACCTCCGTTAGAAAAGGGATCTACGTTAAGGACAAGCAGTATGAGAAGTACGAACTGGCCACAAAAATCTTTACGCCCTCCTACATCAGTTTCGAGACCGTCTTGGCAAGCGCAGGCGTTACTTTTCAATTTTATAGTCACATTTTTGTCGCCTCGTATTTAACCCGCGAATTGACGATTGATGAACAAATCTATTCGTTCAAGAAAATCAAAGACTCCATCCTTACGAACAAAACTGGCATCGAAGTGAGAGATAATTATTTTATCGCCTCACCCGAGAGAGCATTCTTGGATGTTGTCTATCTCAACACCGATTACTTCTTTGACAATCTTTCGAATATCAACTGGAAAAAGGTGTCTTCCATTCTCCCGATCTATAACAATAAACGCATGGAAGCAAAAGTGAAAAAATATCAGAAAGACACTGAAGAAACTCAAGAATGATTTTTTGAAAACGCATGCTCACGATTGAAAAACACAAAAGTATTCTTATCCGGATTCTGAAGGACATCTATACCGATAACACGCTCGGCCCTCTTTTAGGATTCAAAGGCGGAACCGCTGCGTTCTTATTCTACGATCTCCCGCGATTTTCGGTCGACCTTGATTTTGATTTACTTGATGCGAGTACAGAGGACGAGGTTTTTGAAAAAGTTGGCACGATTCTTTCGGGATATGGAAAAGTCAAGGGGCAAAGAAAAAAATACTACACATTATTTTTCGAACTTTCTTATGCCGACGCCGACCAGAACATTAAAGTCGAAATCAGCCGCCGCTCTTTTGAATCAAAATATGAGGTGGTGAACTACTTTGGTATTTCTATGAACGTGATGGTGAAAGAAGATATGTTTGCAAACAAAATCATGGCTCTCTACGAACGAATGGAACGAGCGAATCGAGACATTTTTGATGTGTGGTTTTTTCTCCAAAACAACTGGCCAATCAATGTAGAATTGGTTGAGAAGAGAATGGAGCTGCCTTTTCAGGAATTTCTTGCAAAGTGCATTCGAAAATTGGAAAAAATCTCAAGCAGGAGTATTTTGGCCGGTATGGGTGAGTTGCTTGATGCCAAACAAAAGGCGTGGGCAAAGGCAAAATTAAAACAAGAGACGCTTTTTTTGCTCAAGGTGCTGCTTGATCAAAAAAAATAATTCTCTCTATGAACGACCTTCCAAAAGCATACGATCCGAAAAACGTCGAGGATGATATCTCAAGAGCATGGGAAGCATCTGGCTATTTCAACCCAGACACGTTACCCATTCCCAAAAATGCTGAAGCGTTTAGTATTGTACTCCCGCCGCCCACTGTCACCAGCACACTCCATCTTGGCCACGCGATGTATGTGATTGAAGACGTGATGATTCGCCACGCGCGGATGCAAGGGAAACGCACGCTCTGGCTCCCCGGAATGGATCATGCCGCGATCGCCACGCAAAACAAAGTGGAAAGAATCGTATGGGATAAAGAGAAAAAAACGCGTCACGATCTTGGCCGCGAGGAACTTATACGGCGAATTGATGCGTTCGTTGCCGACTCTCGCTCCACCATCACAAACCAACTTAAGAAAATGGGATTCTCGCTTGATTGGTCGCGCGAGCGCTTTACGCTCGACCCGGCGATCTCTCGCGCCGTGCAAAAAATGTTCGTGGACATGCACACAGATGGATTGATCTACCGCGGCTCGCGCATTGTGAACTGGTGCCCGCGCTGCCAATCCACCTTGGCCGACGATGAAGTGGAATACAAAGAGGAGCGAACACCTTTCTATTATTTTAAGTACGGCCCGTTCTCTATTGCAACGGTGCGGCCCGAAACGAAAATCGGCGACAAGGTGGTGATCGTGCACCCGAAAGACAAACGCTACACGAAATATCACGGCAAAACATTTCCATTGCCGTGGATTGATGGAGATATTGAAGCGCGCGTGATCGCCGATGAAGCATCGGATCCTGAACTTGGCTCTGGCGCGATGACCATCACCCCTGCACACAGCTTTGTGGATTTTGAACTCGCAAAAAAATACGGCATCGAAATTGAAAACATCATTGGGCAAGATGGACGCCTCACAAACGCGGCTGGAAAATACGCCGGTCTCACGACGCAAGAGGCGAGAAAAAAGTTTGTTGAAATTCTCCAAAAAAAAGGCCTTGTCGAGAAAATTGACGAAAACTACACACACAATCTCACGGTCTGTTACCGCTGCGGCACGGCCGTTGAACCGCTTGTAAGCCCGCAGTGGTTTGTGGACGTGAACAAACCTGTCGTGACATGGAAGGGCGTAAAAAAAAGTCTGAAAGACGTGGCGATCGAGGTCGTGAAATCCGGCGACATCGAAATCATCCCTGACCGATTCGAAAAAACGTATTTTCAATGGATAGAGAATCTCCACGACTGGTGCATCTCGCGGCAGTTGTGGTATGGCCATCGTATCCCGGTGTGGTATTGCGTTGGCGACGAACATGAAGGCGCGGTGTGCAAACTGGAATGCCGGCAGCCGGTCGTGCAGACTGACCATCCTATAGAATGCCGCTACTGCGGCTCAAAAAATCTTCGCCAAGATCCTGACACGCTCGACACGTGGTTCTCAAGCGGGATGTGGACGTTCACAACGCTCGGCTGGCCGGAGAAAACACGCGACCTGAAAACATTTCACCCGACAAACGTGCTCGAAACCGGCTACGACATTTTGTTCTTTTGGGTGGCGCGCATGATTCTCATGACAACGTATGCGACCGGCGAGGTTCCCTTCCGCACGGTGTACTTGCACGGGTTAGTGCGCGACAAGGAAGGCCGCAAGATGTCGAAGTCGCTCGGCAATATCATTGACCCGCTCGACATGTCGGCAAAGTACGGCACCGATGCGTTGCGGCTTGCGCTCATGACCGGAACGACTCCGGGGAATGACGTGAACTTGTACGAAGAAAAAATCGCCGGTTACCGAAATTTTGTGAATAAATTTTGGAACATCGCGCGGTTTATCCTGACCACTGTTGAGACACCACGCTACGTAGACACCATGCCGACACTCGCGACAGATGCCGATCGTTGGATCATCTCGCGCCTGCACGAAACGACGAGAGGCGTGAACAAACTCATGGATAAATATCAGTATGGGTTGGCTATTGAAAAGCTCTATCGCTTCACGTGGAACGACTTGGCCGACTGGTACCTCGAAATCGCGAAAGTGGAACGCCCCGTCATTGCGAGCGAAGCGAAGCAATCCCCTCTCCTCCTCTTCATTCTCCAAAACCTCCTCAAACTCTGGCACCCGTACGCGCCGTTCATTACCGAGCATGTGTACCAAATGCTCAATGGGCATCCAAAAAATATGCTCATGATCGAAACATGGCCGAACGAGAAAACCACACAGACCACATTCGCGCATGAATCAGAGCGAGCAATCTTGGCCATGCAAGACATCGTGAATGCGATCCGCGAAAAACGGTCGTGGCTTGCCATCCCCTACACAACAACACTCGAACTCTCAGGCAAGATGGGAAAAGCAAAGGGGCTCGAACATCTCATCGAGCATTTCGGCAAGGTGAAGATGGTGAAGAAGCCACAAGGAAAAACGCTCGCGCTCACGAATGGCTTATCCCTTTCCGGATTTACTGGCGTAAACTTTGAAAAAGAACACGCCAAAACCAAAAAGGAACTCAAGAATCTCGAAGGTTATATCACTGGCCTCGCAAAAAAACTCGCGAACGAAAAATTCACCTCCAACGCCCCGAAAAACATCATCGAACAAGAACGCGCCAAACTCGAAGCTGCCACCGAACGCGTAAAAGACTTGAAAAATAAACTGAAGCAACTCACGTAACCATTCGAGGGCGAAGTTGCTCAAAATAGTCATTGCGAGGAACGAAGTGACGAAGCAATCTTTCTCAAAGCGAAGAGGGGCCTCGGCGACGGACGTTCCGTTGCCTTGGCCCCTTCGAGGTCCACGAGCTCTTCCAGAGCATCTGCTCGTGACCTCAGTTCGATCCGAGAGTTCAGCCTACCCGCGCGGTGGACTTGGGAGGAGGACTCGATTTCATCCCCTCCACCTCCATGAGCGCGAGGACGATCGCGAAGTGGATCATGAAGCCGACGGCGACTGCCGTCATAACGCAGCTCACCGCCAGTAAGACTACGTCGTAGGAAGTTTCCGCATCCGACTGACAGATGACCGTACCAGCCAATAGGCCAGCGAGAGCGGCTGATACGAGGAACCACTCTTTGTAGCCCATCATGTTCTCCCGCTCTGGAAGCCGCGACACATGGCCTCAAGAGCGAAGCAGCTCAGCATAGAATAACGTAACGAGCCTGTCAACCCAGAAATCGTCTTTCTGCTTTATCTTAGCGAAAATTCAATCTCTCCCCTTGACAACCCACTCAAAATATGGGAAGGTTTTCCGTTATCAATTACATCCCCAGCGTTTTCTTCGCGTGATTCAACCACCAGGAGAACAGTGGGGGTGTCTTCGATGATCATCGAAGAAATTTCTCACACCAGAGAACGTCGTGGTCCAAACCATAGACGTTTGAGGAGAGCATCATGAAGCATCGCAGCGTTCTCGGACTGGTGGGACTCGCTTTCGCCCTTGCGATGGTGATCGGTTGCAGCGAGGCGGAGCCGAAGCTCAAGCCCGGTGAGTGCCGGCTGATCTCGGATAATCGCGTCATCACCCAGGCAAATGCGTTGGGTATCGGTCGCGTGACTCGCGACGGCAGGTATGCCTATGACGTGACCGCAGATACGCTGCTTGTCGTCTGGGGTGACTGCAATATCCGATTTCAGCCTGTCGCAGGCAGAATCATCGACATGGATAAGGATCTCTCAGCCTATCAGGCAGAGAAGGTCTGCGGCGACGAGTGGGTATACTCGGACTGCATCCGAGTCGCGAATAATCTGTTCCCCTCCGACTTCTCCGATACGACGAGGGTAATACGAACGATCAAAATCGAGGAGACCAGGTCAACGGATTCTACGCTCGTTCCTCTCAACACTCTCGATCCGACCCGACGATGGAGTATCGGGAGACATCTAGGAGTGTTCATCGCCTTCTCGAGGAGCATGTGCGCCGATCAGTAGATGAGTAGCCGCACGAATCGTAACCTCTTCCTCAAGAAGGAAGAATGTTATGCGGCGCTGATGCTGAGTCATGTTCTACGCGAGCAACACCCCGACCTTGGAGAAGTCGGGGTGAATGATCTTTCCCTCCAACTTCTGGTGGTTGACTTTTGTTTTATGATTGGTATGATACAAATGGTGGCAACGATCGTCACCGTGCTCTTTCACAAGCGATAGAATGATATCGCACCACCTTTCTAGGATTGGAGAATCATGAACATGTTTGAAATACCGATGGGACAGAGAATTGAACGCAGATTGTTTGGACTGTTAGACGAAGAGATTCGCGCGCAGGAGCCGGCTTGCTACCAAGGCTACTATGCTTCACAAGAATTTGTGAAGGCAGGTACGCTATGGAAACCGAGTTGGGCACAAACGGAATTCCTCTGTGACCTGCAACGCAATCTTGTAGAAAAGATGCGACTCCGTGATACGTCATGTGTCGAGTGCTACACTTCACTCTATACAAACCTTGACCGCTACCACGGGATCGACGCTTTTCTCGTCATCACGCTTGGCCCGGGGAAAATCGAAACCGTTACACTCGATGTGACGGCTCGCGAGGACAAGTTTGAGAGACGAAAAGAGTATTCGGCGAATATCGTTTTTCTCGCACAATACGAAGACATGACGTCACGAGCGCTACGCTCCAAAGCGTCCGGTCTTGCGGATGAGATTGTGGCACATCTTCTAACGCCACAGTATCTCCGCCGGTCGATACGATACGCACGATCGTAACCGCCAACCATAACGAGCCTGCCCATTATCGAGATTACACGTCTCTTTCGGAACGGCTCGTTTTCCTTTATTTCTCTTCGGCGACACGGAAGACTTCGTCGACGGTCGTGATGCCGTCAATTGCTTTAAGCAATCCATCTTGCACCATTGAAATCATGCCGCCCTGCGCCGCAAGCTCGCGCATCTCATACTCCGAGACTTTACCAGAGAGAATGACGCGTTCAATATCCGCACTCATAGTGAAAATTTCGTAAATGCCAACGCGGCCTTTGTACCCGAGTGAGCGACACGCAGCGCATCCACGCCCGTGCACAAATTTCACGCTCGCAAGATCATTCGCCTTTGCCTTTTCCTCCGACCCTTCAGGTAAGGACGACAAAATCTCTTTAACGCGTTCAAGCACAGCGGGCTCGAGTGCTACCTCCTCTTTGCATTCTTCGCACACGCGCCGAACCAACCGCTGCCCGATCACTGCGTTCAAGGCCGGCGCAAGCAAAAACGGCTTCACGCCCATAGAGAGGAACCGCGGAATCGCGCCGGCCGCGTCGTTCGTGTGCAAAGTCGACACAACAAGGTGGCCAGTCAACGCGGCTTGAATCGCAATCTCAGCAGTTTCCAAATCTCGCACCTCACCAATCATCAAAATATCCGGATCTTGCCGCAAGAGCGAGCGCAACCCGCGAGCAAAACTGTATCCAGCCTCGGCATCCACTTGGCTCTGATTCACGCCCGCGAGCTTGTATTCGATCGGATCTTCCATCGTCAAAATCTTGACGCCCGGTGTGTTCAACTTTTTCAAGATGGCATAGAGGGTTGTCGTTTTCCCAGATCCTGTTGGCCCGGTGGTCATAATCATGCCGTTCGGCCGTTCGACTTCGCGTTTCAAATCTTGATATGCACGACCGCGAATCCCCAAATCTTCAAACGCCATCGCTGTTGCCGAACCGCGCAGCAGCCGCATCACCACACTTTCGCCATACGAGGTTGGAACCGACGACACACGGATTTCGATCTTTTCGCCCTTGAGCTGAATCGTGATGCGCCCATCTTGCGGCGTGTTCGTCACATTGATTTTCATTTTCGCCACCACCTTGATGCGTGAGATGATCTTTTTCCAGAAATCTTTGGGCACGGATGCGGCGTCTTGCAAAATTCCATCGATGCGGTAGCGGATTTTGACATCGGTCTCTTCAGCTTCAATGTGAATATCACTGGCGTCCGAAACGATTCCGCCCACGAGAATCGCCGTAAACGCTTCGGTCATGTTCACGTCTTTCAACAGCCCGGCAACGTCAGCAAACGAATGCACGCGCGATTGGTAATTTTCGAATTCGGAATCGGTAATTTCGTAGTTTGTCTTGATCGCAACAAACTTCGGCAACTTTTTATAGGCCGCAAGAGCGCGCTTCAAACTCTCTTCAGAAATTTGGTACACGGCAACCGTTGCCTTGCGTTCACTTTGGAGCTCTTCGACAAGATTTTGCACGTCATCAGATTCTGGCTGGAGCGACCCTAAACGAATATCCTGATCCGTTGCCAAAAAGCACACGGTTTTGAGTTCGCGCGCGCGCGCTTCGGGAATCATCCCAATCGCTTCAACGCCAATAGGGAAATCGCCAAGCGAAATGTACGGCACGCCGAGCTCGGCCGCTTGGGCTTGGGCTTCGCCTTCGAGCGCTTCAACCTCGAGTTGCCGCTTCTTCTCTTTATATGCTTCGCGAACATCGTCAGACGCTATCTTCAAAGGCGCGGAAGACACTTTGTCCGTTTGGAATGAATTGTATGTAGAAGTTGTCACTCCTTGAGTATATCAAAAAACACCCAAAACAAAAAGGATATTTGCGACATCACCCGCAAAGGATGCTGCGAAGGGATCCCGCAGCGCGAGCGGCCACGGTGTCTCCGCCGCAGGCGGAGACGAGCGAGCGCGAGGCAAAGCGCGATTTCCCCGGTGGGGAAATCGACGCGGCCCGTAGCAGCGTCTTTGCGGGTGATTGAAGCGGGGGACGATTCTGGTGCCGCGTGAAGGATTTTTCCTTTCCTCTCTTTTTATTGCCCACTCTTGCCTGTCTTGGAACGCACGTGCTCTAGAATCTTGGCCTCTGCGTCTTTGATGGGCATGTTCGCGACGCGAATGCGCGTAAAGTCTTTGCTCCCTTTTGGTTCAAACGGTTCAAAAAACTCCAGCGCGTTGATATGCGCCGGTGTGTACACAATGCCAGTTGCGCCATCGCCTTCTTCGTACAACACCATTACAAATTCGGATTCAGGTGTGTTGATGATTAGCTCGTCAATTACGCTTTCCAACGCATCGGTATCAGTGCCAGCGCGATCAAAATCCTCTTTCTTCAGCACAGACCACACCATCTTCATTTGATCATCCGAATGTAATCGCGCAAGCACGCGTCCCCACAACCGCAACACCGGAATGGATTTGGTTTGGTACAAATGGCGCACAATGTCGTCTCGCCGCGCGCCAGAAGAAATCAAGTGCGACGCAATCGACAAAGACTTGGGCGTCACGGTCGACGTCTGAAAACTCTTGGTCTTTGAAATAATCCCAGCCAAGAGATGCGTGGCAAGATACTCATCCAGCGCGTGCTCGTCGATTTTTTTAATCAAATCAAAAATAATTTCAGATGTGGAGGTTGCCGTCAAATCCACGATATTAATTTCTCCAAAATGCTCGTTCGACGCACTGTGATCAATGTTCACGACAGGGGTGTGATAAAAAAACTCGGCATTGGTGTCGTACAGTTTGCCAAGTGATTCCAAATCCGGCGCATCCACAACAAAAATCAAATCAAAGGCGTAATCAGATGAGCCAAACGTCACATCCCGTTCGCGAAAAAATCCGCTCTTCGGGGTAATGAAAATCTGGAGCGTCTTGTCCTTGATATCGTAACTCAACTCTTCCACCGGCGTTTGCGAAACATCCAAGTTGATGACGAACTTTTTCAGGGACGTTAAATCGCTCTCGATCTCCCGACTTTTTGGCAAGAGGTGTTCGGATGGGAAAACGTTCACATTCTCAGCCACGACTTTTACGTTTTTGCCTTCTTTCCCTAAGACCTCGGAGAGGGCAAGACTCGACGCAATCGCATCGAGCGACGGGTCGCGAGCAAGAGCGATGAGAACGTTTTTCGCTTTGGTGATCTGTTCGATTGTTTGGTCGATCGGTGAGTGCATACGATAGATTACTATACGTGAGGATTTTGTGGACGTCAAGAACAAAGAGTGGAAAAGCATCCCCTCCTCGCGTCCATGATTTATGAAGGACAAGCCATCCTACATGTTCCGCGAAATCCTGTCAACTCTTTACAAAAAGAGGGGTAAAACGTAAGCTACGGACATGTCTGTCTCGATCACCCAATCTGCGAAGGAAACACAAAAACTCGCTGCGAAACTGGCACAAAACTGCCGCGGCGGGGAGGTGTTTTGCCTGTCGGGCGAGCTTGGCGCCGGAAAAACCACCTTTGTGCAAGGATTTGCAAAAGCCCTCGGGATCGCGGCTGCCATCACCAGCCCGACGTTTGTCTTGGAGAAAATCTACCCCATCCGCACTCACTCTACGGTGACGCGGCTTGTGCATGTCGATGCCTACCGCATCGGCACCGACGCCACTCCGCCGCTCGACCTCACCGATCACCTCAATGACCCACACACGATCGTTCTCATCGAATGGCCTGACCACCTCTCCTCCCTTCTCCAAAATGTTGAGTATAATAATGTAACTTTTCGGGTTGTTGATCCCGGTGAAAGAGAAATTGAGATAAAGGAATACTACGGACAGTGGCGGGTGGCAGCGGGAAAGCGGTCACACCGAGCGTAGTGGGAGGGCGAAAGCCCGAGCATGGAGCGAGGTGTGACAGGGTGCCCGCTGACAGGACCCGCCATCTCCGGCTGTACCCTCCTCTCGACTCCATTTACATATTCCGAGTATTCTTGTATAATAAAACAGACATTCACACAAAAACCCGTGGACGATACGAACATTTCTAAACTTCACAACACGCTTCGAGATTTGAACAACGAGCAGGACGTTGATTTTTTCAATCGGCAGGCTGATCGTGCAGAAAAAAGCACAGAGAAACAGACTGAAACTCCGGAAGCGCCAGCCGTTTCCTCCTCACAAACTCGCGAAGACTGGTTCGAGAATGCGTCGTATGACGGCCAGCTCTCAGTCGACGTCTTTCAAACTCCTGATTCGGTCGTCATCCAGTCAACGATTGCAGGAGTCAAACCCGACGATCTCGACATCTCCATTCAAAGCGACATGGTGACGATCCGCGGCAAGCGATCCCGCACGCATGAAGTGCAAGACGAAAATTATCTCTACCAAGAATGTTACTGGGGAGGATTTTCCCGTTCGATCATCTTGCCCGTGGAAATCCGCGACGACAAAGCCGCCGCAGAAATGGAAGACGGCATTCTCACGATTACGCTCCCCAAAGCCAACAAATCAAAAGTGACAACACTTAAAGTCAACCATAAAGAATCTTAAAGCACAGGTTATGATTCAACGCTTTCTTCTCTCGGTGGGGGTGCTTGCGATCGTCGTTTTCGCGGGCGGGCAATCAGCAGCGGCTGCATCGCTCCGTGAAACCGATAGTGCGGCAAAGTCAAAATACGATACTGCCCGGTCCGAAACCGTGCAGGCAATGAATGTTTACCAATCGGCTCGAGCCGACTATCTCTCTGCGCGCGCAAAATACCAACAGACAAAAAGCAATGCGGATCTGAAAACAACCTTGACCGAAGCGAAAGACTATCTCTTGAAAGCCGACCGAGCCATGACGGCGTACTTAGGGCAGCTCAAAGCCAAGGTGGAGATGACCGACGGAATGTCCGATGCCGATCAAAGCGCGTCTTTGGCCGAGCTCAATGCCGACATCGCCTGGCTCAAGAGTCAGGAAAGCACGATCCAATCGGCGGACAGTCGTGACGCATTAGTCGCCGCTGCAACTCCAGTGAAAAATCGATGGCAGACGATCCGCGTATCCGCAAAACGAATCACTGGGCGAGTCATCGCTGCCGGAACGAATGCGGTTATCACAAAATTAGAAGAAGCCGAACAGAAGGCCGACGATCGGATCGCTCAAGCCAAGGGCGAAGGATACGACACAACCGATGTTGAAGCATTGCAGACGACTCTCGAATCTCAACTCGCCCTCGCACGAACGTCATATAAAGAAGCGACGGTGAAATTCAACGCGATCACGAATCTTGAGAGTGCCGACACGCTGCTTCGCGAGGGCAAGAACAGCATCAATCAGGCGAACACGCATGTACGATCGGCCCACGCGACCCTGAAAAACCTCATTGCCGAGATGAAAAAATTGCAAAAGGCGGAGGTCACGGGGAGCGGACTGATCACGTTCCAAGGCAATGGCTCGGCTGTCCTGATTGGAAACGGACGTGTCTCGGGCACAACCGGCGTCTCCACTGATCAAACGGCTGCAACGCTCAGAGTCGAAGACCGCGCGGGCGATGCGAACGTCACGACAGACGGGAAGGGAACGAGCGAAAAAGTCGACAACAAAATAACCGTGTACACCGGTCTTGGTCAAGCAACCGTGACGGGAACCGATGTCACCGTGACCATCACCGGGCCGGGGCTTGATGTGAGCGCATCCGGAACAGGGACGGTGAAACTCACCGGAAAAGGTTCGTACAAGGTCGGCAAGGACGGCACGTCCAAGACATTAGATGGAAAGGTGGAATTGCAGATTGTTGGGCCTGCGGTCGCTGAATAATCATCATCGTTGAATAAACATACGCTTATGAAAAAAATTCTCGCCCCGCTCACCGTCATCCTCGTTATTATCCTCCTCGTCATCGCAATTATGGCCGCTCGTCAATCGAGAAATTCGAACACAAATACGAATCGAACCTCGAACACGGAACCCGGAACGCGAACGACGGACACAACGAAAGACGTGACCGATACCGCCGATCTTGAGGTCACCGAACTTGAGGAGGCATTGTCGGATATTGATACGACGACAGAGCAGCTCGAAGTGCCGGATATTGATCCGACAGTTGAGTTTTAGATGCCTCAAAAAACACCACCCAAAAAACCATCTCATCTTCGCCCGTTCCCGATCGCATGCGGATTGCTTGTCGGCATTGTTGTCGTGCTTGCTGTTCTTGTGATCTACGATCGGGCGTATCGTGGACGAATCTACCCTGGCGTAGCCATTGGGAATACTGAAGTGGGCGGTAAAACACCAGAAGCGGTGCTTGCGGATCTTGACGAACGCACGAGCGACGTGTTGAAAACTGGGTTGGTGTTTCAAACCCCAGAAGCGACGGTGACCATCCCCGCAGCGATCGCTACGCAAGATTTTTCGTACGATATTTTGGCGTTCGATCACAATGCGAGCGTGAACGCTGCGTATGCCTTTGGCCGGCAAAATGATACGTGGACGAACATTCGCGAGCGGCTGTCGGCTTTGGTGTTTGACTATACGGTTCCACCGTCCTCTACCTTTGACGAGCAAGAATTTTTGTCCGTCTTTTCAGAAAATGTTCAGAATCTGGAAACGCCAAAGGTGGATGCCGAGTTGATGGTGAAAGCGGATGGATCGCTGGATATTCAACCTGAAAAAAGCGGGCAGGCATTTGTCCGCAAAACACTCGTCTCTCGAGTTGAAAATCAGATATGGGATCTTTCGTTTGATCCATTGCCCATTGCTCTTGAAACAGATGTGCCCGCGATCACAGAGCAGGATGCACAACCGCTTCTGCCGAGCGCTCGTGGCATTGCCGCACGCGCTCCTCTCACCCTCACGTTTGAAGACAAAAAATGGGAAGTTGGAGAAGCCGAAGTGAGCACATGGCTCGCGCTTCGAACAGGCGACAAGGGGATTACGCTCGATCTTCGCCAAGACCATGTGGATCAAACGTTGGATCGACTTCGCCCAGAGGTGGATGTTGAAGCGAAGAACGGAAAATTTTCCATTTCCGATGGCAAGGTGAGTGAATTCCAACAAGCGAGCGTTGGCCGAACGGTTGACTCTGATGAAACATTCGCCGCTCTTCGCACGCTCCTCTTAGAGACGACCGACACCACGGCTTCACTTGTTGTGACTACACTCAAGCCCGAAGTTGCGGGTGAAATTAATCCTGCTGAATTTGGAATTGTTGAACTGTTGGGGACTGGCCATACGAACTTCCGTGGAAGCCCACCGAATCGCATCCATAATATCACGAATGGCGCAACCATTTTGAATGGGCTGTTGGTGAAACCCGGGGATGAATTTTCTCTCGTCACCTCGCTCTTGCCGTTTGACACGGATCATGGCTGGAAAGAAGAGCTTGTCATTAAAGGCAATCGCACGATCCCCGAGGTCGGCGGTGGAGGATGTCAACTCGGCACAACGTTCTTCCGCGCGGCACTGAACTCCGCCATGCCGATCACTGCTCGGCGCAATCACTCCTACATTGTTTCATATTACTACGACGAAGAAGGCAAGCCCGGCAAAGACGCAACGATTTATGACCCGCAACCCGATTTCCGATTCAAAAATGACACCGGCAAATATGTCTTAATCCAAACGCGCATTGAAGGATTTGATTTTTACGTGGACTTTTGGGGAACCGAAGATGGCCGCTCGCAAGTGCAGACAAGCACGGTGGTGACGAACTGGACCAATCCTGAACCGCCAAAAACGATCAAGACCACCGACATTCCGCCGGGCGAACGGAAGCAGCTTGAAAAAGCGCACAAGGGCGCAAGCACGTCGTTCGACTACATCATCACCTATCCCGAGGGCACACAAGATACAACGACCTTCGCGTCAAAGTATAAAGCGTGGCAAGAGGTGTGGCTCGAAGGCGTGACGCCGGAAGAGTTCAAAGCTGACCAAGAGAAAGAACAAAAGCCATCGTAAGTGATTCGCGAAGACGAGATCTGTTGACAAAGAGAGGAATCTCATGTAGAAGGGGCATATCCCTTTCACCCTAGGAGATCCTCATGGGAAGGTACCGCTCGAAGCATACCACGTACATCTCTGGCGCCCGCCGGTTTGGCGAGAGTCTGGCCGATCTGCCACATGTAGCACGGGTTACCTGTGGTCCAATCCGATACCGTGGTTCTCATTCAGGGAGTCGGATCCGGATTACATGCACTCGAACGAGTGTCAGGGTGACCTTTAGTACCGGGAGCGGCCATCAAGACTTTTTCGCCGTCCCAGATGCGACGACGAAAGTCGAGGAGCTCTGGAGGATCCTGCATGAGCACTTCGGTGGTCATACGCCGCCGGGCGGGCATGCCCGTGATGGCTGATCCTTTGTGACGATAGGGGCATCGCCGGGCGAGAGAACCGTTCTCTCGCCCGCGCCCATCCTCCGAGAGATGGGCACTTTTACTTTTTCGGGGGTGGGGTCACTTCCCACAACATTTCGAAAATCGACCCAAAAATATCCACCATGGCCGGGATGGCGATGACAACGGCAAGAGATGCAAACTCTGGGCTAACAACCAGGATCTTGTCATCAAAAATATCGATTGTGCTACGGAATCCATAGGTTGAGGGGAGATAGCGATACTCTCGTCGGAGGCGAGGATCTGTTGGATTGATCTCTTTGGAATCTGCACTTAACAAAAGCCGGGTCGAAATCCGTACTGCGCCACGGTCTTTGCGGAATTGCACGAAAAACGCTGGATCAATCCCCTCCCATCCTTTTGCGCTACTAATAATCCGATAGGACCGACCTTTGTACTCAATGAGAATTCCACGATAGAACTCTTGGAGCTCGTCTTTGGTTTCGATAAATCGAAGACCGAAATCGCGTGTTTCGCGCTTTTCAAAAGATTCGAGCACAGGGATGATGGTCGTAAAGGCATCGAGCTTTCTCTCAAACAGCCCGGCAACGCGAGCGGGTTTTTGCGCATAGTAAAACTGCTGCGACTTGCGGTAATACATCGTCACAAATCCTTTTCGTGAAAGCGATTTGAGAATCGGATAGACCGTGGTGCGCTTCAGGCCGGTCTCTCGCGCTACTCGACTTGCTCGCGACCCGCCGATTTTGAGCAGTGCAAGATAGATTCGCGCCTCCTGCTCCGAAAGTCCAAGACTTTCAAGTATTTTGCTATTCTTCATATTCTGAATGTGTCAAGATTTTTCAACACTTCCTTATCCTGATCAATTTGTACTTTATTCTAGCTGAAATGTCAATACTTGTCGTCAAGAATGTTTGACCATATTTTACACTCCCCTCATACTTCCCTCACGAGGTGAATCCACGCCTCACGAACCGGAGGGACGAAATGCGCCTTCAATACGACATTGTCTGCTACGATGATGCGACAAAAAAGGATCGGCTTATTCAAGGCGCGAGAACACGGAAGATCAATCTCCAATCGCTGCGAGAGACCGGTGTCGACTGCCAGACGGTCGAACCCCTTAAGGAAGACCAACTCGTGTTTTTCCAGAGGACCAACGCGTTCGGGTACTTTCTCCGTGATCTGGCGTGCTTTCCGAATAAGGTTTTCCCGCTCGGCGAATACTATTTCGATCTGGGTTATCCAGTGATACGGTATGTGCGCGATCTCTTGCTCGCAACGCACGCGATCGCCCTCACCATAGAGGTCTTCCGCCACAAGGGCGAGCAGAAAATTCTCGTCATGCGGATCATCCTCGAGCATCCCGATGGGTTCACGAGCACGTGGGGTCAGCCGCACAAAGGAGAGGAGGAGCTCTACTCCCTGGAATTCTCCTTACGAAGGGCGTGGGATGGTTCCGTAGGGCTGCACCGACTCTTGTTCGATAAGCTCGAGAGCCTGGCTGTGAACTTCAGTCACTACGGCAAGATCATGTATCAGGTGCCCGAGGAGCTTTCGGAGCAGTACCCTGAAAAGCTCCCTGTCCCCGACCGACCCGATCGCGAGTCCTGATTGTAGACTCACCTCAAAAATCCCGCGCTGTGTGGAGGAGCAGCGCGGAGTTATTCATTTCAGAACATGGTTGAACTACTTCTTGAGATCATCTCGAGAATACAATTCTGGTTCATCATTAAGAAAATCAAAAGCACCGCCGCGAGCATTGATCACTGTAATTTCGTCGAGGTCACTCTCTTCTTGAGTTTTAGACAACTCGGATTCCGGTTTTTCGGATTTCATAGGCCATCGGATCGGCATCGTTTGCAAAACCCCGCACAGTAAACCCATGAGGCTCGATGCGAGTATCAACATGCCGACGAACTTTCCATAAGAGAAGCCGATCATTATCCTTTTTCTTTCGAAATCGATCCGAGACAACAGCAACATCAATATCACTCCACTTGTTAGATTTTCCCCTAATCTGGGAACCAAAAATATATAATGCCGAATAGGGGAAATCGGACTTGCGCAACGCCTCACCGTACTTTTTGACGATCTTTTTTACTTCAGCTTTCGACATAATTTTTTGTATAAAGCAACAATCTTTTCAAAATGCTCTTCTGTATATTTTTGTGTACATGTTTTGTAGAACTGCAACTTGAGTCTGTAGAAATTCGTCACTCGCGAGTCCCGAAGGGGCGAAGCAATCTATCGTTTCTCTAACAAACAAGAGATTGCTTCGTCGCTTCGCTCCTCGCAATGACAGAAAAAGTAAGTTTTTCTACAGTCTCAATTTCCTTTACTTTCTTTCCATCCATACATTCATACTATAGGAGACGGCTATGAAAATCAAGCCCCGCCTTCTCCTATTCCGAAACAATGATCACCTTGGCGCCAGTGGTCATCTTTTCTTCAGAACCCGGCCAATCATGCATCGCATTCAGAATGGTGTCGTAGGAGTAGCGATAGAGTTCGCCGCGGCGCGTGCCGGGGTCGTTGGTAATAAACTCGCTGGTCGTATCATCGTAGCCGCGGATCACCAAGTAATGAAACACCGGCCCGGGCGCGGTGTAATACGGATTGCCAAGCAACTGGCCAGCCATGGGCGCCGCGATCGGTTTGCCGGCGGCGAGTTTCTTTTTCATATCTTCAAGCGTGGGGTTTTCGATAACCGAGTATGATTCATCATAAAACTTCTCGGCAAACTCTACGGTTTGTTCCGCGGTCGTATCTTCGTAGAATCCAAAAATTTTCACTTCATACGCCACAAGATCCTTAATCGCTTGATCCGCGTCGTCAGCACTGATGGAAGCAACTTTTTTATTCGCAAGATGGAGCATGAGCATGGCCGCCTCTTCGCATGCTTCTTTGTAGGGTAAACTCCAATCTGCATGCGGCGCCTGCGAGGTGAATGGAACATCAAGCAGAACAGAGGGCGGAAGTTCTTTGTCGTTCTGAGCGGCCTCTTGCTCCTCTTCCTCTGCTCCTCCGCCAACCGCTGGTTCATCATCTTTTTCAGCTTCAGCATTCACAAGTGTGTTCGAGATATTCGTGTTCGCCTCATTCGTCGCGACTGGCGTCACTCGGTCGCCATACACCACCCATGCCGTTATCCCAACGGCAGCACCAAAAATAAAGAGAGTAATTCCTTTGGTCATATAGGATAAGCATACCGTGATTTGAGGGAACAGGCAAGAATGTGCTAAGATGGAAAGAGAAAGGAGGTGAACTCTATGTGTTGTGGAAGTCCACATGAAAAATCAATGAAACCCGTCAAAGGTCTGGTGCTGATTGTGATTGGTATTTTGTGGTGGTTTACAAACGCCGGATTACTTGATGGGGCGTTTTGGGATTGGCTTCTTCCGGTTCTCGTCATCGCCCTTGGATTGAAAATGGTTGTGCTCGCGTCATGTCAGTGTGAAGCATGCAGAGAATGCAAAGATGAAAAGATGGAAACCAAGTCTCAAAAGAAATAGAGGGGTAACGCAAAACATCCCGCACGCGCGGGGTGTTTTGATTTTGATTACACTTCTACCTCTTTCCACACAAGATCGCGAGCATGAAGGTAGCGACGGGTAAATTCGACCGCATCCGTGACCGAAAACGGTTTACAGGTGTACGCGTCCACTGTAAAGAGTGGTGGAGTGGTGGGATAGGAATAAAAGTGCGCGCCGGATGTTACCCAATGAATCCAGCCGCCATAACCCATATCTTCGGCCGGATACGCGAAAGGAGCTTGCAGTTGGCGCATTCCAACCACCTTTGAAAGTTCGTGGAGATAGGATGTGATGCGATCTGGTTCGACAATCGTTTCGGTCGTTCCTTCAATAATGACGCGTTGTCGAACAAGATCAGGGGCAAGGTTTTTCCACGGCATAAAGAGAAAAGAAGAGTATGCCTCCTCTATACCGCACACAGAAATATGTGTCGAGAAAAAGAGAGAAGGAAAGGAGCTAGTAAACAAACTCTTTACTCTAAAACGAATCTTTGGTAGGATTGGCATATGTTTCTACGCAAACACTTCTCACTCGACGATCGCATTCTTGCCCATCTCCAGCATGGGTCGATGATTATTCTCGATCTCATAGCCACGATCAAACGCGAGCGGCCAGGCACCACAAAACAGGGCGTATATGCTGCGCTTCGGATTTTAAAAAAAGAAGAGGTCGTTGTGCTTCATGCCGGACGTGCTTCGTTGAATGCCGCGTGGCTCACGAACGTCCATCGCTACTTCACCATTGCCGAGCACTATTACTTTCAAAAAAATGTGGGCGCTGGACACTTTGCCAATTTGCGCGAGGGAGAAAAGATTCAATACACATTCACCAGTCCTCTCGTTGCGGACACGTTTTGGATTCATGCACTCTTTATTCTTATTGAGACCACGCCGCCCGGTGCACACTTCATTGCGTACGACCCGCACTGCTGGTTCTTTTTGGCACACGCGGAAAGTGAGCGTGGATTTGTTCGATTTGCTCGCGTGCACAAACGGCTGTACCTCGTGAGTGTCGGCGCTCGCACTCCTCTTGATCGCCTGGTCGCGCGCGAAGTAGATGGAACGCACAGTCAGTACGCAATGCTCACTCCTGCTCCCTTCCCTTCAACGCGATATATCAATATCATTGGAGACTATGTGATTGACGTGTCACTTGAGAAACGGGTTGCCGATGCGATGGATGCGTTTTACACGCGGACGCGAGAATGGACGCCGGACGTGGGAAGAGCATTACGCCATCTTGTTGAAGAACGCGGACGAACAAAGCTTGTCATTTCGCGCAACGCCAAAAAAGCCGAGCAACTCCGCCGCAAATTCCTCAAATCTTTTTATATTCCAAAAGAGATCAACGTAAACTGAACTTCACGAGCTCCTTCATGATCACTCTATCGTCTACCTCAAAACCAGGGAGAAAAATAACTTCCTCGGAATAATTCATGTCGGCAAAATACGCCAGTTGTATCCGAAATATTTTCTCGTTGAACTCCTGCTTAAAAAGTTTCTTTGCTTTCTGAATAATTTCCTCCAGCCCGTGATGATCCTTCATGATAAAATACAGGTCAACATAGTCCTTCCATTTTGCTCGCCTGCCCAACGCGAACGCTTTCATCGCTGCTAAGGTCAAAAGATTGGGGAGCCTAATCGTTGACTGAAACCGGTGAGAATAGGAAATCGGAAAAGGATATTCAAAAAAAGTGAACCGAACGCCATACGCCGAAAGCGTATATTGACCGACTTCATCGCGGATGACGGAATCAATCTTGACGTTGGTTGTCAATACACGACGAACAGAAGCATTGCTGAATTTCTTGTCGGTGAAGAGGTCGAAATCAACCGAGCGACGATGACCGAGATGCAGCGCGATGGCCGTTCCTCCCACAAGGCCAAACTGTTTTGAAAATTTTTTTAGGAGTGGGAGGAGTTCAATTTGTTCGTCGGTGAGAATCTCTTTATGCATATTTCTTGAAGTACAAAGAAAAGTAGTTCTTGATTTTTGGATCGTAGTTGCAGCGGCGGCTCTTGATTTGCTTTCGAAAAATCGCGGCAACTTTTTTGATACCGAGGATTGTGATCAATTTTCTGACATCATTAAAATCGCCGTCATTCAAAACGGCTTCAACGACCGCTTCATCGGAAAGCGCATCGTAGTTTTTTGTATACCACAGGAGATACGGCTTTCTTTTGATCAAATCTTGGGCTTTCATGAATCAATTTTAGCACATTTTTGGTTTATTTTCAATGGCAAAAAACGAGTCACAGGAAGATATCGGGAGCAGCGGGGGCCTGCTCCCGATCAAGTGCGCGTGTGGGCAAGACGCGAGTGGCGCCTCGGCAAACGCTACGGGTTCAACGGTTCGGTACGCGAGCTATAGTGGGGGCCGAACGGAAAGACCTCCTTGCCGATCGACGCCGCGGTGATACTTGTCAGATCCTTCGCAACGTCGAACTGAAGCTGCCACCATCCGCGGGGGTATCGGTGCGAGAAATGGATGCAGGCGATTCTGTCGAAAATCTCCTGCACTTGTGCTACCTCTGGCCGATCGAACTGCAGACGAACGAATGCCGAAGTGCCATCAAATGGGCCGTACTGGTTCTGATCAGGACGAATGAACGGATACTCCCTCCTCGCACGCGTCCTGAAAAACCGGTTGAGCGTATCGATGATCATGTGTTGAAGGCCCAAATGATCACTCGTCCCGCCAGACCCTCGCATGGTGAACGTCCGAGGCACGTGAGGTTCGCGAAGGCGGGTGAAGGGATCGATGATCTCATCCACCTCCCACGCCGTGGTAAAGACGAGCTCCTCGAATTCGATCTCGATCGCTCCCCACTGCACCTCGCCCATCATCCGTACCAAGGGACGGTAGACGGTACACGTCACCTTCATGAACCCGGGGCCATAGTGTTTGTAGAAGGGCGCCTCAGACTCCATCCAGTACGGGAGAACCATGTTCAGAATCTCGAGCGTGCTTACGTTGAGCCTTGATGCCCACGCAACGTAATCCGCATAGACCTCCAGCACCGTGAGAGCGTGCTTGAAGTCCACCGCCCGACCCTTGCCAGACTGCAGCCACGTGCGATCAATATCTCTTACCGCACGCGCGACGAGCGAGGCAGGGGTTTTGCCGTCGGCGAGGATTTCCCGCGCGGCGTACTCCCGTGCCATTTGGCGATTCGCATCCAGCCAGCGAATCTCGGTTTCGGAGAGATGGCCGTAATGTCGGCGATCAGCCTCTGCGATCTGCAAACGATCGAACCAGTCATCGTTCAACTGCCATGCGAATGGCAGATGATTGGCGCTGATGAACTTTGCTGTCATGTCTTCCCCTTCGCGGTTACCACCGCTCGAAAGGTGTGTCAACGAGCAATCCCGCGCGTACCCGCGCTCGCGGCCGACGTTCGACCGCGACCAGTCGCCTCTTGACGATTGGTGATCCGTACTCTACACTACTCGTATTGAGTGGCCAATATCACCATAGGGGGATAACTATCACCATATATGTACGAAGCTCTTTTTCAAAATATCGGCCTGTCGCCCAACGAGGCCAAGATTTACGAAACGCTCCTCTCTTCTGGAGAGGTGTCGGTCTCGGTGATTTCCGCGCGGGCGCATGTGCATCGGCGCAATGTGTACGATGCCCTGCAACGGCTCATTGACCGCGGACTCGTCTCACCCGTATTTCAAAAGGGAGAGAACGTGTATAGTGCAGTGAACCCGGAGAAGCTATTTGAAATCGTCGAAGAGAAAGCGCAACAGATCAACACTGTCATGCCCGATTTGCGTAAACTCTTTGAGGCCACTCCACGACACGAAGCCGCCTATATCTATCGTGGAGTCGAAGGGTTCAAAAACTACATGCGCGATCTTGTGCGCGTGAGTCAAGACACGTATTTCCTCGGCGCAAAGGCCTTATGGTTTACGCCGGGTGTGCCGCGGTCGTTCCTCGACAACTTCGTCAAGAACTCACAAAAGAAAAAACTGCACTACTGGACGCTGTATGATCACCGCGTCAAAACCGAAAAACCCGAAGCGTTGAAAGCGGTACGGGGAGAATATAAATTTCTCCCGCCGCAGTATTCAACGCCTGGTGTTGTTGATATCTTCGGTGACTACGTCGTCACCTTTACGAGTGTCAGTGTGGGGAACTTTGGCGAGGACGGAATGATCTTCGTGATGATTCACCCTGAACTTGCCGAAACATACCGCACATGGTTTCGATTAATCTGGGATTTGTGTCCTGCCTCAAAATGATACAGGTCACATTTTCTCCGGCGCAGGAATGCCGAGAAGCGTGAGGCCGTTTTTGAGCACGTGTTGAAAGGCGCGCGTGAGCGTGAGCCATTGTGCTTCGTGGTCGGATTCCAAAATACGATGCTCGTTGTAAAACAGATTGAATGTTTGCGCGAGTTCGAAAAGATACAAGCACAAGAGATGCGGCGCGCGGACATACAGTGTGGCTGCAACCACTTCCGGGAACCGAACCATCATACGCAGCACCGGCAGTTCGGCTGTCATGTCTTGAGGTGTTTCAGTCGCGCTCCTCTTTCGTTCTCCTGCTTTGTTCAAAATGCTTGCGGCGCGCGTGTACGCATACTGGAGATACGGGCCGCTGAATCCATTCGGGTTTAATGCAGCTTCAAGATCAAAGACAATATCTTGGTACGTATTGTATTTGAGCAACTCGAATTTGATTGCGCCGTTGCGCACATCGCGAATGTTCTCAAAGTCGCCATATTTTGCACGCAAATTCTCTTCGACTTTGTGCAAAAAATCGGAGACAGAGACCACCGTGCCTTTGCGCCCGCTCATTTTCACCTGTGTTGCGCCATTTTCGAGCGCAATACCAAGGTTCTCCGCAGTTTGGCGCGACAGATACACAAACCCGTAATTTACATGATGGTAGTTGTTCGCGTGATTTTCGTATCCCAAAACCCGCAACGACTCCACCACACTTTGCAATGGATACGTTTGCGTTTGGTCAACGACATTCACAATCTGATCGGCCGGTGCAAAATCTGTTCGCTCTTCGCCTGCATCAGATGAAGTAACAAAGAGCGGCTGCGACTGAGTTTTCCAATCAAGTTGGAAATAGCAAAAATCTTCAAGAACGCCGAACTTCCAGAGATGATACGCGATATCGTTACCGGTGTAGGTCGGAATACCGTTTGATCGCACAATAATTTTATCTTCAGCGCCAGGGATTTTGACGAGCCAACACCCTTTGCGCTCACCGTCGGTTGCTTGGTAAAATTCCTTTTTCGTTTTCAAGAGTTCGAACGTTTTCTCCCAAAGTTTCGCTTTTAAAATATCACTCTCGCGCACAACCAAATCATACGCAATGTCGAGATTCGAAAATGTCTGGAGCGTTTCGCACAAAATCTCGTCGGTCAATTTTCTCGCGAACTTTGCTTCTTCTGTATTTTGGGCAGCAATTTTGAGTTGGACGTTTTGCTTTTCGTTTTTTAGCGTCTCGTCCGTTTCCATGCGTTTTTCAATATCGGCGTACGCAGCTGATGCCCAAGCGATAAGCGACGAAAAATCTTCACGTTTGACGAACTGTTTTTGCGCAGCCAAAACTACGGTTGCGATTTGCTGGCCCACATCGTTTTGGTAATACAACACCTTTGCGTCGTGACGAGCGGACGCATACAGCTTGGCGATAGAGTCGCCGATGCACGCGTTGCGCAAGTGTCCGATATGCGGCGCCTTGTTCGGATTGACTTGTGTGTGCTCGATGAGGATGCGCTCGGGCTGCGGCGCGACCGGCGCTCCATACTGTTCACCTTGCTCCAAGACTCGCTGCACCTCGCTCCACAAGAATGCATCCGACAGCCAGAGGTTGATAAACCCCGGCGCTGCAACGTCGATTTTTTTGATGAACGGTGAAGCAGGAATGGTATCGGCGATCTCGCGCGCGATATCCATCGGCGACCTCTTCAGCGATTTACAGAGCTTCATCGCGATGTTCGACGCATAGTCTCCGTGTTCGGATGCTGCGGGATGTTCGAGTTCAACCGAAACCTGCTCGGGGAGTTCGCCGAGTTTTTTCACTGCGTGTTGGAACAGCTTCTGAAGTTCGTGCTCAATCATAGGATTGAATTCTCTGATTCTAGCACTCTTCACGTTGATTTGACAATGGGTACACAATAGTGTACACTTTAAATATAATCATTAAGCCCCCCCTCTATGACCCCAACCACTCGAATAATCGGCCTCAAAGAATTCCGATCAAACATAACATCTCTCTGGAAAGAAGCGCGAAAGAAAAAAATCTCGTATATTGTCCTGAATCACTCTCAACCTGTTCTCCGTGTTGAGCCGATTTTTAATGACCAAGCATCTCTTGATCAGCTCCTCGCAGATATTTCTGAAGCACGCAAACAAGTGAAAGAGAAAAAAGTTATCTCGGAAAAAAAGTTATACAAAAAACTTGGTCAGTAAAAATCGGATTATCTTCGATGTTGACCGCCAGGGAAATATCACAATCATGTATATTCTTTCCGTGAAGCATCGGAAAGATGTCTATAGATAATAAGGAAGTCCGGCCTCGAGGGGAACCCCGAGGCCGGACCAGAGAGACGAGCCGCAAGCGCGCGGCGGCTCTAGTGGTAGTAGCAGATATACGTCGCTGATCCGTTCGGGCAGGCGATGATGATCTGCTGACCGCGTGGGACGACAACGGGATCGTCCGCAGCGCAGGCCTGCGTGCCATTGATCGTCAGCTCACCCGAGCGCACGCGGATGCACTCCTCCTCGTGCGCCGTACCGAAGTCGTACGGCTCCGGCCGTGGCTGGATGACTCCGACAGTGAGCCGTCGGCCATCCAGATCGTGACAGCCGAGCGACTGAACTTGGCCGTCAAAGTACATACTGTGCACCACGTCCTTCGGCGCCTCCTTCGGGTGGACGAACGTCACCGGAGCGCAGATGAGTCCCATGGGTATCTCACCGAGCCCAGTCAGTCCGTCAGTCACGATCACGGATGCTACTACTTCGCCCTCCACAGCTGCGAGCGCAGCGCCACTTTCGAACGTAAACTTCTCGATCACCGTCTACCTCCATGCAAATGTAAAAGGCCTGCCTCCCGATAGGATGCAGGATAATCGTTTCACACGGAATGTAAACACATTCTCTACATTATTCTCCTACATGCTCATGTATTCGCTAATAATAAATAAAATAAGAAAAACAAAAGTTGTAGAGAATCTACAACATTTATCTTTCTCGTCACTGATTTCGCGCCCTATACCTTTGGATACTCCTTATTCTGTACCTGATTTTTTGCATGCATCCATGCAAACTCAAACATCTTGCGCTGGGTGTCGGCAATAATCGGATCTTGAATCACGACCGCTCGAAGCTCCCGCGGAATGTTCACGCTGTATTTGTCATCGTAAATCACGATAAATCCCTCGCAGTCGAACTGTTCCCGTGGCACAAACCGTGCTTTCATCGGCGCCGCGTCAGGGTCATCTATGTAGCGCTTCTTGATATACGCATGGGCGTCAGGAGTATCAATAAACAAGAACCGCGTCGGCACTTGCAATTTTTTCTTGAGCGGAAAATACACCTCGTCAAGATACCGATCAAACACCGAGGCGTAATTTTCGATGCGCGTCCACTCAAGCATTTCACCTTTGCAGTGCAACACGTCCGTTGAGTAGCTCGTGAGGCCTTCGTATCCTTCGTAGTATAACACTTTTGTCGTGCCTTTTTCTTCTTTGGTGAGCGACTTGAGTTTGGGGACAAGGAGTTCGAGCTCGGCCATTTGTTTTTTCAACCGCTCTTGCTGTTGGGAGACAATATCCCAGAGTTTCATTGGCGGATACGCAGAAAACTTTCGCCGCTTGCCGATGCGCTCTTCGCGCATGAAGCCTTTTTTCAAAAGATCCTTGATGATTCCATACGTCGTCACGCGATGCATCTCGGCTTTTTCGGCAATCTCTTGCGCCGATGCCGGGCCAACAGTCAGCGCTGCAACATACACCGTTGCTTCGGTTTCGGTGAGACCATACTTTGTGAGCTGTTGCGAGAGTGTCATGGTTTTGTAGACAGTTTTCGGCGCCAAGCGATGATTTCGGCAGTTGCGATGGCGGCCTCGATGCCTTTGTTCAAGTTGTCGTCACGGGAGCGTGCGGCGAGTTGCTTCACGCTCGTAACAGGAAGCACCTCCACAATGATCGGCACGTTTTCTGTAAGCATCACCTGACCCAATCCGCGGATGCACTCGTCGCGGATCATTTCAAAGTGATCGGTCTCGCCTTTCAGAATCGCGCCAAAACAAACGAGCGCATCGTATGGCGCGCCACGTTTGGCGTTTCGAATCAGCGTTTGCGCAGCAAGTGGCAATTCGAGCGAGCCGGGCAAGAGATAGTGTTCGGGTTGCGGGCAATTCGCTTTGCGGAGAACCGCGACGCACTTCTCGACCATTCTATCGACGTACTCGCGGTACCACTTGGCCTGCAAAATCGCGACGCGCGCGCCAGGGATTTTGGGCAGAGATTCGGGCGTGTGTTCAATGTGCATAGGTGGAGTATAGCGCAGCTGGTTCGGCGAGATCAAGACGCGTCAAGGAAAGTGTACGAATGCCAACAGTTATAGTCGAAGAATATCTTGTGTGATCACACGAGCACGTTCGCGCGCAAAGTGGAACGATTGCCATGGCATATCCTCGATCAACGAATTACTCTTTCTGTTCCTCCGTTCCAGAGCGATGTCACGAGCGAAATTCTTCTCTTGCTCATTCCCATCGGCAAGATTTTCAACAACGGGCATCATATCATCCGAAAGTCGCGTAATGTATTCGACGTCGAGTGGCCGCTTGGCTGTCGGCCAATGATCAATATTTTTCTGTGTGATAAATGCATCGGGATTGAGGATATTGAGTGCGGCGACAAACACGATCCCCGAAAGAAAAACGCGCAAGGCAAACGTATTCTCACGGTGGTCAACAAGCACCTTTATGAGCAAGATGAGAAATACCACACCGAGCCATACCGTGAATGCGTGGCTATAAAAACGTAAGAGCGTAAATCCGTATGCTTCTTCGTAGAGCATAAGCCGCCGGAATGCCGAGACCATCACGAATAACACTTGCACAATCATCACGGTGCTCGCCGCTTGGAATGCAACGGTGTGTTTCTGGTCGCGCTTCACCACTTCTTGTTCTATTTTCCAAAGCAAGAGGAACGCAATCACCGCAACAGCCAAGAGTTCGAAAAATCCTTTGCGCGCATATTCGGAATACGTGAGCCCTTCGTACGAAATGTTCTGCTCCCCGCCGAAAAAGTAGACGAACTGCACAAGCAAAAACAAAAAGAAAACGATGTTCACCGACCACAAAAGAATTGACGCTTCGATCATTCCGAGCCGTGCGGTTCGTGCCGGCTTTTCGGTTTTTTCACTCGCTCGCGAAAGAAACATCTTTCCGAACACGCTGATCAGTACAATCGTGACAACGAATACTTCCATCGATCGGGGGAGGATATCAATATCAAAAATATTCTCGACATAGTTTCGAAAGATCTGATCTGCTCCGACAAAAAGAAGAACGAAGATGACAATCGCCGGAATGGCGAGTCCGAGCCCGCGCACGATTTGCCCAGTTATGCGCGAGTCTTTCCCCACGCCCGCCGCCTCCAGTGCTGTAGTGACGGTTGTGCGGGAGTGGTGAAGATAGCCGAGCGGATCAAACACCGTCCAGATGTAATCCGTAACCGTGTGATCCGACAGTCGGTGGCCGATGAATTCACGAACCGTGAGAATGGCAAGATAGAGCGTGAGGCCGAGATTGAGCGCGGTGAGTTGCAGGCTCGCGCGCACGCTTACCATCACAGCAAAAAAAGCAATGGCAAGGAGAAGCGCGGCTGTCCATGCTCGTAATCGCCGCTCGAAGAGCGCGGCAAGAACTAAAAATGCGATAAGCCCAAGCGCGACATACAATGGAAACGCAATCCCGAGCGGTTTGCCGTAAAAGAAGTAGTCAAACAAAATCCCAAACAGCACCGAAACGCCGAGCAGCGCGGCAAGCGGCGAGAGGGGCAACGGTTGAGACGTGGGAATGGATTGATCGGTCATACCGGATCGCACAATACGAGTGAATTCACGAAGTGTAGTCGCAGAGAAGTTACGCAGCAGGTGACGCGGGCAAGCTAATCACTTCTAACGTCGCCTTCACGGAGGCGTTGTCTGAAGGCAAGAGAGTGACCTTTCCAGGATACTCCAAAAACAGCGGGGTCAAAAATTCATCGGCCCACGAAGGCGCGAATACATCAACACCAGAAAAATCCACCTCAATCGTCTCGCCCTGCTCTTTCGGTAAACTGTACGCTTTGGCAACAAGGTACGCCTCCTTGCCTGCGGGACGAGATGTCAAAACCGTGCCGAATTTTTTAAGTTCAATTTTCATCGCTTCAAAATTTAATATAAGTCGTTGTGCCGGGGATCGTCACGTTCGATGGTTGAATCGTCAATCCCGACCCCGAGATGATCGCCATTACGCTCCCCGTAATGAATGACCTGCGCCAAGAGCGCAGGGAAAAATCAAGTTTTAAAAGTTTGATTGTGGAGCGGGAGTATGAAAGCTATTCAAACCGTGGTGCGGAAACTCATTGAGTGGGTAGAGGGTGTGGATAAGCCCATACCGCCCTTAATATCATAACAAGAGGTACAAGTCCCGTCCACGCTTCGTGAATACCAGGCTGGATGGAACGGGCCGACATCGCATCCGCGTGTCGGCCCGAATCGTGGATGACGCTTCCCCTACATCTTCCACGAGTCCAAACGCACGAGATCAGTGCTCCGCGCGGAAGAGAAATACGGCAGCCGTGACCACCATGAAGAGCACGAGGACCCCAGTCGTGATCGACCAGCCCCAATCGGTATGACCGCCTATCCAGATCGCTGGAAGAGCAAGCCCTACCATTGCGGCCGTCGTTCGTCGTGTTGCCGTCTTCGTTCTCATACTGCATACCTCCCTGGGGAAGCTTCTGACTCGCCTCACCAGGATGGCGCCCCCCTGTCCGCGTCCGGAGGACCGATAGAGCACCGGAAACCTCAATCTGCGCCGCGTTTCGCGGCCGCGCCAAGCCGTCTCGCGCTTGAACCTCCCATCGGGGGTTGAGCCGAAGCACTTGAATGAGGCGATGTGTCCCCGGACCATGGCGCATTGCCGAATCATTGCAAACACTGTAGGCCACGCCCAATATATAACCTCGATGGGCCAAGCGGAACGGAATGGCGCACGACGATGAGAAATCGGCGAAATCTACCTAGGTAGTCATGACCTGCCGATCCAGGCAGGAAGATTCCCGTATAAGGCGATGAGTTCCATGAACGGGAGACCCGATGCCTGCGTATGATAATCAGTCACCATAACTGGCATCGGTCCGTCTCGTCTGCGATGACCACCCACGAGGCCGGGGCGCGATATTGACGAACCAGTCGACGTGGATGCACAATTACACTAGTCTGCGGGATATGTCAAGCCCTGGAGAACACAGCGCTATGCATCTTCGGCGCACACTCGAGCCGGGCAACAAAGGTGAATAATAAAGGCGAGCCCGTAACACCATATGGCGGCACCGATTAACATATAGATACTTGCGCCACTATAGAATGCAGATCTTGCGTCTTGTGCGTCCGGAGCGTTCACCGCGGACAAGCCCGGGAGGGCCATACCGTACCCAATCGTTGTAAGGGTCTGTACAGCAAAGTATTCGCCCTCGAATGGCTCCGCAGTACACGCGGAATGTGCGCTGCAGAATGCATTGTACCAGCCAGAACATGCGCTTATGTATATCGAGACGACGAATGATGTACAAAGGAACGCGTTGAGAATGTGCTGCCATTGGGTCCGGTCCCAGCGCAGGAAGCGGAGCGTACCAACGATCATCCAGAGAACGTAAATGGCCATCGCGATTGCGCCGATGCGATCAGCTATCAAGGTGGATTCCCGTGTCCGTCTGTATACTGTGTAGGTGGCGCACCCCCAGGACGAGGAATACTACCAGTAGAACGAGAAGCAGAGCATTCAGATGCGGAATGAATGTAGGACGGCAGATGATGAGCCAGGTGGTAGTCGTGGCGAGGCAGAAGTCAATGAGCGGCGGCCGAGTTCGCGGTGTGGAGGGGGCATCGACGCCCTTCCGGCTGACGGGGGCAACTGGTAAGGACCCCTTTCTTTTGACACATATTTCCTAAGGTTTTCTAGGATAGCTCTTGCTCCAAGAGCTGTTTTTGTATACTAAAAGCACCCTCACTCCAGGAGAACGGGAGTTCTTTAACACCAAACATATGGCTCAAT